>NZ_VPAS01000003.1:0-386237 GCF_013419125.1 Acinetobacter sp. YH12102
GCTTTTTTAGCGTTGGTGCACTGTCTATAACTGTCTTTAAATCCATAAATAGGTGTCCACTTAAATTTAAGTGGACACTATCGCGGTATTAATGAGTTAGAAAAAGTGGGGTTCAGCGGACGCTTACTTTTATAATATGAAAACCAATCATCCAAATTTGGAGCATTGAACACACTAGAAATATGTTTATGAAATGCCTTAAGCTGCTTTAAAGCAGCTGAATATGTATCATGCTTTTTTTCATAACTCTCTAAGTTAGTTTCCTCAAGTGTGGTATTTTTATCATTTTTTATCTTCACGCTTAATATGTACTCATACATATCTTCAAAATCACTTTGATCTGCATCTAATAAATTAATTGAATGTTCAACAGCATAGCAATAAAGCTCTACTGAAAATACCGACTTGTAGGTTTGAAGAGAAGATAATTTAATACCATTTGTCAAATTCATTTCAAACCAACTTAGCAAACAAATTTGAACACTTAATGATGCTATATCTGGATCACTTTCGCCCTTAATAAACTCTAAATCATATTCATTTCTTACCTTTGCCAAATTAAATTTTAAAGATCTTTTGAACCGTTTTTGATCATTGCTTTTAGATCCTATCCTTAAAATTCTCTTTACTTCTTTGGGCATAGTATTAGAAAAATTATCCGTACACTTAATGGCTTGAAAAGATAACTGATTTACTTTTTCACTCTTAATTAGTTTGTTTTGGACATATTGAATCCTTAACTCCTCTAAAGGAATTTTTAATCTTTGCTCTAGCTGATTTAAGTAATTTATTGAAATTGCTGACGTAGCATACTTCCCTACATTTAATGCGGATAAAAACCCATCTATTGATACCTTTCTCTTATTCCATGCAATATAATCAATATGGTTAAATGCCATAAACCCTTTAGCTTTAAATTTTTTAACAACTTCATTATTCTGAGAAATTTTTCTTAACTCATTTAACATCCAATTTTTAAATTTATTAGTATCATTTATATCAAATCCTAAAATTTGATCTAAACTCAAATAATGTGTTTTAGGTATCTCGGCAACTAATCTATTCAAAATAATCAATGTAATAGGTTCAAGACTGACCTGACAACTCTGGTACGTATTCCCATCCAAAAACAAATTTGCATATCTTTTATTTGGAATTAGATAACTCAATAAAAAACCATTTGCTTGTAATTTTGATGCGTCCTTAACATCATAAATATATTCTAATCCATCAATAGGGCTGAGATCACATACACCATATTCAGTAAAGTTTTTAAAGACTGTTTTAACTATACTAACTAGATGATTTTCAAATGGACAATTTGAGTGAAAAATTAAACTTAATGTCAACTGAGCAAATAGAATCCTCAACAGACAATGATTAGTAGATAAATTTTCTTTACTTTCTATATCTTTAAAATATTCTGAATCATAGTTAAAAACTTCTTTTTCTATCCAAAATTTCTCTAATTGATTCTTAAAATTATTTAATTGCGAACCCTCTATTAATTTGTGTGGAGTAGCATTAATTTCCTTTTTTGCACTATTAGATATAAAATAATCAGGTATCGATAAATCTACCACTTTCGTAATATCATAATATTTATCAATAATTTTTGTTTTTTCTACAAACCACAATTCGCGCCAATACGTTAAATATTCATTTTTTAACTGTATTTCACTCATTAACTTAAGTTGAGCGTTAAGTTCATGTTGCATAACTCCAATTAATTTTTGAGTATTAACATTAAGATTACGCCATGACTTATCAGTTTTTCGCTTTTTAGAATTAAATTCATCAAATAACTTAGTGATATCACAACATAAATTTATTGCTTTATTTTTTAAGTCAGTCTGAAGTTCTAATGATAATTTACTCATACTTTTATCACCAAGCCAAGCTCAATCAACATTCCGTCAACAGCATTGAGAATTTTCGTTTTATATGCATAAAAACTAAGTGAAGACCCATAACTAAATCCAATATCTAGACTATCGTGTGCATACAATGTCTTTTGAATATCTATCGGTAACTTCACAGAATTGATTAAAAAATGTCTAGCCCAATTTTTATACAAATAAAAATTCATTGACTCTAAATTACATTGGACGAAATCTGCCGTGATTTCCTGCAATTTTTTCCTTTTATCCATGATATAAATGAGGGATAAATCTGTATCTTTTTCAACCTTATTAGCTAAACCCTGTTCCATTAAGAAATTTTGGTATTTCGATATTTCTTCTTTCAAAAAACTGGTTATCGGTATATAACGACCAAAAGGACGACTTTCGCTTTTTTTATCATGAACGTAATAAAAGCCATTTGTTGCATCGTAATACTTCAATGGTCCTGGAGCACCTGAATTAGGGCGGATACCAAGAGTTAATAAACAAATTGTCCACATCCATATGGCATAACTATTCACCTTTTCATAAAGCGATTTTTTTTCATTATTGAGAGTTGACTCCAAATCACTTTTTAATCTATGAATAAAATTCCGAGCATCTTTTGTATTCCATAGTTTCCTACTCCCAATTTTTCTTTCGTTTCGCTCCCAAATGACAGGATAATCTATTGCTTTATCGGAGCTAGAATCATCACTAGACTGGAATTGTACGTCAGTGACGTTCTCAAGATATTTTTGATAATATTTATTCATTTCAATGGCATTGAAAACAGCATAGGCTAATTCAGGTTCATGATGAATTTTTTTATTTTTAATAAATTCTTTCAAAAGGCCTTTAGGATCAATGCGTGCCATATGGAAATGTAGTTGCTGCGCTATAGAACCAATATTTATTACACCTAAACAATATCTGGAGAACCAGTCTTTAATTTTCAAATTCAAATCCACTATTAACAAATTTTGATGATTTAAAATAGTGTCTACCCACGAAGCTGGAACATGAATATCCCAATTCTGTGCTGTAGTAAGACAAAGTTGGTTGATTAGCGTTCTATTCTTACTTTTTTCAGTATTATCTAAACCAACGTAATATCTAAAAAGATAACCATCTGCATCCTTAGCTTTAGAAATTCGCTGATCTTCTAAGAGAAGGTCTATATTAAGAAAATGTGTCGCTGACACCCCAGTAAATAACGACATTAAGAACATTGCAGCAATAGCACTTTCTTGTGAGTCTGGCTGAGCTTGAAATTTATCTATCAGTACCTGAAATACTTTTCGTAATAGAATTTGTTCTAAAAACGAAGGATTTGATACTGTAGGATAATTTCTCCTGATTATAATTTCAGCTATTTTTTTATCTGATTGTACATACCCACTTACTCTACCAGCAACACTATCAGCTTTAACATTAAGGATTGTTTGAGTATCGTCTTCAGATATTTCATCCTCAATAGAATCATAAGATCCTTCTGGAACACAAATACTTATAGCCTCTTGTGGACTAGGGTCACTAACTTTAATTCTTTTGAATTTTGATTTAGCCTTTGTGCTTTTCTTATTGTTTTTTAAATTTTCGATATTTTTTATTTTTACAATGAATATTTTTAAATATTCAAAAATCTTTTTTACTATAGTTATTTTATCAATATTAGTAACCGAGAAAAATAATTTATTAAATTTTTTATTATAATCTGAAACAAATTTTTCATCTAAATCATCAGCTATTGATTCACATGATTTTATTAAAAATATATTAATCGATTCCAAAATCTCACTAAAACCATCTTCATCACGATATTCACAATTTTTCGGTGAAATCAATTTTAGTAACAAATAAAAGTAATAGTAAAGTGTTGAAATATGGCTTTCACTATAACCTTTTTTTTGTAAATTATGAGCAATATATGAAATAACAACATTCAACTCAAATACAATTTTGCTTTCAATGATTAAATTTGAAAAATAGGATTTACCATATTCAGCTTTATATAGATCAATTAATTTATTATTTTTTATTAAAAATGATTGTTCTGAACATGATTTTATCGCACTAGTATAAGAACCACTTTCATAATTTAACATTATACTGTCTATTGATTCTTTAAGGCTATACTCCTCAAAAAATCCTGCAAAATCGATATGCATAAGAGCAATACTTTCAGAAAGACTTCTTAATCTAGATTCTATTTTATTTTCATCTACTGGCATTTTTAACACTATTGATCCTTTAACGTAGGACAATTATTTATAAGTATATTTGTGATTAACTTTTTTACCTGCAGGATGATAGCTTTGAAGTTTGTGCTCATACAGTCTGAAAGCATTGAATTTTTTCAAAAGTGAAAATTATTCAGAGTTAAGCTTTAAAGCCTTCTAACCCCACCCAATCAATCACAAATTAAAAGCTTCAAGTAATTGTTCTCTTTAAATAAAATTTATACAACCCAAATAAACTTTCTGCTGGCTTGTAGATAATTCGTTATTACATTACCTAACTCGCCTAGCAGTCTAATGAATAGATATGAGCAACTAGCTCATATCATCTTCAAATTTAGTCTTCTTGTGAGCAAGCAAATTTGTAGACTTCTGCTTTACTCCATCGAAGACTACGACCATGTCTAATAGGATTTATTGGTCCATTTTCATACAGTGCCCATTTACGCAATGTTTGTTCTGCATATCCCAGCAACCTAGCTGTTTCCTTAGTTGTTAACAAAAGCCGATCATCTGTAATGGGCTTTTGTTTGTGCTTAAGTACCATATTTTGTAATTCCAGTTGATTTCAACTTATAAAAACATAAATAAATTGGTAATGAAATTGTCTTAAAATCTATTTTTTCTTTACCAGAATTTGGGTTAAGATATTTATGAGCTTAAATAAAAAAGAGAGATATATGGGACGCCCACTAAGAACTAGGATAGATTTCGCTAAAACATTGAGTTGGTATGATTTCTTTCATAATCAATTAATAGCTTTTGGGAAAATTAAGAATGATTTCGGTTTAGCAAAGTTATTATGTAAAGATACTGAAAAAAGTCATGAATCAAATTTATTTAAAAAATATAAGTTTGGATTATCTACCCCACAGCAAGAATGGATTGATATTATTGATTCGAAATGTATTGGCTCATCCAATATCATCAATCACTCAATATGGAAAAATTTAAAATATCGAACTACAGAAGAAAAGTTAATTTTAATAGAGTTAAATAATCTTCCTAATTATATATTTGAAAATTTAATAATAAATGGACATATAAAAGATTTTAATAAATCTGATTTAGAAAAATTAGCTCAATATGGATCTTTAGATAGCCTGTGTGCATTATATTTATTACATCAATGGGGTTATAGTATTGGCAGTACAAGTCTAGTAAATGATTGCTGTTCATTTATTATAAATACTTTGGAATTGCTGCTAAAAAGACATGATTATCTTGAGCGCTCACACATATTTTTATTCGATGAAATATGTGATCAGATATTCATTATGGAGTTAAAGGGCTATAATCGTCCTCTTAAAATTAAATTAAATTGGCGACAATACAGAGATAGGAATTGGACTATTGAAATTCGAGAAAAATCTAAAAGAACTGAAGCTGATCTTATTGCTCACCCTAAAATCAATCATTTAATTCCTTGCATAGATGAGAACCTTGTAAATCTATATAAACAGATTCTAGGATAGAGTGGCTTTATCGCATAAACTCATTCTGGGAGCTTATTCAACAATACTATTTCCAAATGAATAAGCTCACACCTAAAATTTATCATACAAGCAATTGACACTCTTATAATCTCCTCTGAATCGGTTTAGGGAATATCTCAATTGGGTTTGGTTCAAAGCTTATTAGGCTATCTAGCTTGAATTTTTCAACGCAAGATACTCCACCCTATGTAGAAAACAAAAGCATATTGATATTGCAATTAACTATTAAAAAAGCAGCAATGGACTGCATCTAATTGTCGATTGTACTGACTTGAAATTTTTAAGTAAAAGCAATTGGAAACGTACGAAGCATCAGCCTTAATATCAGCGGCAGTGGCTTAAGCTACATATCGATATAGATGCTAAAATCCTGGAAACAAGTACTGTACAGTAACTGCCAACGATGTCAGTGATTCACAAGCATTTAGAAACTTACTTGCTCAAATTCCTATAGATATCGACTCTGCCTATACAGACAGGCTTATGACATTAAACACTCCCAACACGTGATTTTAGACCTAAAAACACATACGGTGATTCTACTAAGGAAAAGTTTAAAGTTTTGGAAAGGCAAGTGAACGAAATATATAGAGAGGAATAAATTATTGAAATGGTCAAGCGTCTAGTGATAAGCATTTGGAAAAAGTGGTCTATGGCATCAACGGCGATAACTTGGTCGAAACCGAGATGCATTGCATCAAATTATTAGGCGATAAACTCAGCACAAGGAATTTTGACAGTCAGATCAATGAGATTAATGCACGTATAGCCGTCTTAAATAAATTTACAGAATTAGATCGCCCCCATACCCACGTTTTCACTTGAATTTGAGTAATTACAGTAAATTCTATCTTTAAAGTCTTTATACAACAAAGCCTGTTAAAAATAATGTTGATTTAAGCTGCTTACCATTTGCTTACCAGAATCTAAAAACAAAAAAACCACTTAGGATTAATGCACCTAAGTGGTTGTTTTATATGGTGGGCCCAGACAGACTTGAACTGTCGACCAACGGATTATGAGTCCGCTGCTCTAACCAACTGAGCTATAGGCCCTACATGCTGAAAACTTTATTTATCAATAAGTTCAAGCGTCATGAATACTAGCTAAGATTTTTTTGAAAGACAAGTACTTTTATAACCACTTGAACACTTAGGCAGCAATCATCATGACTTGATTCGACAGAAATTCTAGTTCTTTAAGACTTCAGTCTAAAGACATACAAAAAATGGGATATATGCAGATCAATTTTAGGCAGCCTAGCCTGAAATATTGACGTCAACCTCATAGAATAAAGCATACATTTAATAGATTTGACGTCTCAGTATATTTATAAAGTATCAAAAAATATTTGATAAAACATTAAAAATGATGGAAAAGTATATGAGCTGCACAATAAAGAAAAATTAGAATTGAGACTTCATTTCCTTTTCTTTACGCAAATCCTGCTTAATTTCGATGAAAGACCATACAATTATAAGCACTAAAATCAATAAAGAGACTACAAAGGCTGTAATGTATGTCATAGTTTTCAATCTCAGAGTAGAAAGAACAACAAAATAGAAAGGATTAACACCCCTTCTCTTCTTCGACAAAAGTCTAATAACTAAACTTTGCTCTGGATAGTCATTTTTTCACCATTTTAAGACTTTTTTTATATCTAATAATACTTTTTTAATATCAATATTTTTTATTTATACATTTTAGCTCTTAATATTTCAGTTTAAAAAGATCAAGAAATTATAGATTTCTACATTATTTACACGTTTTATTTGCCAGCCTATTGACTGAATGGTCGAACAAGAAGAAATTATGCAATTCTCCACATATGGCTTTTACTTAATCTGTGCTTATGCTAAATAAATTCATTGGCGAATCTGCATTTAAACTTGCGGGTTGGCAATATCATGTCGAACCAGATGTACTCGAAGACAAACAGGTCATTATTGGCTTTGAACATACTTCAATGATGGATGCAGTGCTGTCGATTGCCCTCTTCCAGATTTATGATCTTAAAATTCATACCTTAATCAAAAAAGAACTATTTAAAGGACCTTTCAAACCGCTATTAAAAGCTGTCGGCGGTATTCCTGTTGACCGCAAGGCCAATAAAGATATCGTGACCCAGATGGTGGAGCATTTTCAGAATAATGAAAAGTTTAATCTGGTGATTGCACCAGAAGCGACACGTGCCAAGCAAGGTGAAGCACGTAAACCGATCCGTACCGGCTTCTGGCATATTGCCAAAGCTGCCAATGTGCCGATTGTGTTGCTATATGCCAATTCCAGAACCAAACAAGGTGGCATTTTAGGCAAAATCTATCCAACAGATCTGGCTCAAGATCTGGCCTTAATCAAACAGCTCTATAAAGATAAAGTGGATCTGGATATTGTCATTCCGGAATAAGCTCAGTAACAGTGCTCGACATGAACAGATCCTTTGCTGTTCATGTCCTCCTAAAGCATTTGTATAAATTTGAAAAATAAAATCAAAAAACTGCACTATAGCATTCCCCTTTTCTATCAATTTAATACAATTTTTTTGTTTTATCCTGAAATCTCAAATCCAGACACTTTTTTTTAAAAAAAAGCTTATGGTAGAATTTCGGCATTCTGATAGGCATACAGCCAATCTACAAGGAGCAAAGTTCGCATGGCGGGTCATTCCAAGTGGGCCAATATTAAGCATCGTAAAGCAAAACAAGATGCGAGTCGTGGTAAGCTTTTTACCAAATATATTCGTGAATTAACCACTGCGGCAAAACTCGGTGGTCCAGATGCAGGTAGCAACCCTCGTCTGCGTGCGGTGGTTGAAAAAGCATTATCTGTAAATATGACACGTGATGTGATCAACCGTGCCATTCAACGTGGTGCGGGTGGCGAAGATAACGACGACCTGAAAGAAGTGACCTATGAAGGTTATGGTGTAGGTGGTGTTGCTGTTCTGGTAGAGACCATGACAGACAATCTGAATCGTACTGTTCCTGATGTTCGCCATTGCTTCTCAAAAACCAATGGTAACTTAGGTACTGCCGGTTCAGTGGCTTATCTGTTTACCAAACGTGGCGAGATCACTTTTGAAGATGTTTCTTTAGAAGATCAAATCATGGAAGTAGCTTTGGAAGCAGGCGCGGAAGATATTGAAATTGCTGAAGATGAAATTCTGGTAATTACCACGCCTGAAAGCTTTGGTGATGTACAGGATGCGCTCACTGCAGCAGGTCTTAAGTCTGACAATGCTGAAGTGGTGATGAGCCCTTCAACCAAAGCTGAAATTACAGATGTTGATCAAGCCAAAATGATTCTGAAAATGATCGATATGTTTGAAGATTTAGATGATGTTCAAAACGTATATACCAACGTAGAGTTTACCGATGAAGTGATGGCGCAATTAGACGCTTAAGCTTGATCAAAACTAAAAACGCACCCTTGGGTGCGTTTTTTTATGGCTGTCTGCTACTCTCGCATAGGATCAAACTTTATTGAGTAGTCCGCTACAGTTAAAGACATTATATTCTTTAATGACAAAGCTCGAATGCAGTGCAACCACATGCTCAATTTTCCCGATACGCTTGAGTAAAATTTCACTATAATTTTCCATATCTCGCGCCACTACTTCGACAATAAAATCCGCAGACTGGCCGGTGACCAAAAAGGCATTAATCACTTCGGGAATACTTTCCAGTTCTTCCAGAAATTTAGCAAAAGTATCACTATCATGTTTACTTAGCGACACCTGTAACAGTACATGCAGCGTGAAACCTAATTTCTGATAATTAATTTCACGCTTTAAGCCACTGATAATATTGTGATCGATCAAGTGTTTGATCCGGCGATGGACTGAACTCACAGATAAATTTACCCGCTCTGACAGTTCATTCAGATTGACATCCTCATGGGTCAATATTTCTAGAATATGTTTATCGAAACGATCCAGTTCCATTTTTATACTCTTTCTTAATAATCAATAAAAATAGCAAAATATTGCGCTCTCCCTGTTATACAATATTTATTTATTTTTCACAAAGTTTTCATATTCTGAAAATATTTTCCAAATCTTCTGCCATTTTATAAAGTAACTTTCAATCCTGAACCAGATAACCCTTAATCATATAATTCTAAAAAATGACCAATGGTAATTTTTATTAATTATTTATTTTTTAATAGTTTAAGTTTAATTAGTCCAGCAAAATACAAGCCAGACCTTCAAGTACCCGCACAGTTCAGCCACTTATCTTTTACAAGTGTATAGAAATAGATTAAAACAAAGCCGCACTAAAAATAAAAATAGCATTTTTCAAAAATATTAAATAAGGAATGCTCATGGCTTCTAAAATTTTAAGTTTGATTAAAACCAAGGTGAGTCCTGTCTTAACGGCTGAAACACAAACTAAAAGCCTGTTAGGTGGCTTATTCGCTGGAACAGCCTCAGGTACGCTTAGCAATCTCATTGGCAGTCTAAACAGCTCTAATTCACAACCTTCCGTGAGCTCATTATTAAACAGCCTTCTCTCTGGACATAGTCTGAACAGCGCAAATCTGAGCAATTTATTAATTCAGTTGTCTGGTTCAAATGCTTCGGAGTTAGATATTCAGAGTCTGATCAGCAGCTTAACCCAATCCAATGGGGGCAGTTTTAATATTGGCCAGATCACCAATTTGTTGAATGGCCTAATGGCGAACAATAGCAGCAATCTGGATATTGGTGCTATTTCCAAACTCGTCGGCGGTCTCATCGGCGGTAATGGCGAGATTGATATTACACAAATCGTTCAGCTGGTCAGCGGCCTGATCGGCGGTTCTGGTGGTTTAGGTAATATCGACATTGCTGCAATTGCAGATCTGGTCAGCAACCTCATCGGCAGTAATGGCGAGATTGATATTGCACAAATCGTTCAGCTGGTTGGTGGTCTGATTGGTGGGTCTGGTGCACTAGGTGATATCGACATCGGCGCGATTGCAGATCTGATCGGCGGTTTAATCGGCGGCAATACAGGCAATGATTTTGATATCGGTGCTATCACAGATTTAATTAGCGGTTTTGTCGGTGAGAATGCAGCGGGGGATTTTGATCTCGATGGCTTTACCGATTTACTCAGCGGCCTGATCGCGAATGGCTCAAATGGCATAGATTTAGGAGGATTATTGGGTCATCTCAATCTAGATAGTGATCTGGATCTGGGTACTCTGATCGAAGGAATTTCCTCTGCTTCAAACGGGTTTGATCCAGGGAGCATTGCCGGAGGCATTGGGCAATTGATTGATAATAGCTCTTCGATTGAATTACCCGATCCAGGTGATCTGGTCCAAGATGTGGGTGCCACAGATTCCAATATTGACTTGTCTGCTATTCTGCCTGACATTCAAGATACGATTCAAAATATCAGCAGTGGTGGTGGTTCATCCAGCTTTCAGCTTTGATTTTGGTTCACTGTTCAATCACTTTAGTAAAAATATTGATATCGACCCAAATAATCCTTGGGGTTAATCATCATCTCATTAAAAACGCGCAAATGCGCGTTTTTAATTTTAGGATTTGCCTTGAAGCTTATACACCACGCCAGTCTACTCGCGCATTGCGTTCGGTTCGGTAAATACGACAAATATATTCACCCAGAGGCAACGCATTTAAATGCTGCTGATAATCACGATATTCTTCGGACAAGGTTTCAAAATTTTCTTTTTCCCACGGCGTCCCCGGAATCGCCAATAATGGAGCAAGCATAGAGCAGACAGCAATATCCGCCAGACCTAAACGATTTCCGACAAAATAATATCCACCTTGACTAACCAGCATCTGATTGAGTTGCTGTACAGTGACATCAATATGCTGTTTGGATTCCGCCACAGTTTCCTCATTCAATGCATAACCTTTGGCGACCATCGCTTTTAATAAAGGTTTAGAAAATTTTTCAAACTGGCGCAAATAGCCCTGCTCACCAATTAAAATATCGAGAGATTCATGATCGGAAGTCAGCGCTTGAGATAACATCCAGCGGCGGACATGACGACCCAGCTCCAGAGTAATTTCATTAATTTCTAAGGCTTTATTTCGAAAATGTCCTTCAGCATACAATAAACGATGTTCTGGATAAGTATCATCCAGATAAAGCGCAATCTGGGTTGAATCTGCAATCCATTTGTCCTGATCGCGCAAAATAGGCAGACGATTCTGTCCTGTTTTCAGTCGGGCAAAAGCCCGATGTACGCCGGGAATCAGGTTGTGAGCAACATAGTACAGCTCTTTATGGTCCAGCATCCAACGTGCTTTTTCGCAAAAGTGAGATAAAGGAAACTGGTATAAAGTTCGCATGCATGCTCCATGTTTATCGTTATTGGATCAGGGCGTATAGGCCGCTGTTTTATTCAGATACTTTAGTCACTCACTTTTAGAAAAACAATGTGATTTTTATCCAAAAGTACAATACTGGCTGATTATTCCTCTATATTCGGCGGACTCACAACAAATCCGGGAAAGCTCAGCGGAGCTTTTAAGTTATCAGAAGCATTTGATTGCAATAAACCACAAGTGCATGACCTGACTTTAGCCGTGCTTTCATGTAAAATCGGGGGCAATTTTTATATAACGCTTTTGTGAGTTATTTCATGGGTTTTAATTGCGGTATTGTCGGCTTGCCGAACGTTGGCAAATCTACACTTTTCAATGCTTTAACCAAAGCTGCTATTGCTGCAGAAAACTTCCCGTTCTGTACCATTGAACCAAATACCGGCATCGTGCCTGTTCCTGACCCACGTTTAGACAAATTGACAGCAATTGTTAAACCGCAGCGCGTGATTCCAACGTCTATGGAATTTGTGGACATCGCAGGTCTGGTCGCTGGTGCTTCTAAAGGTGAAGGCTTAGGTAACCAGTTCCTGGCCAACATCCGCGAAACTGATGCAATCGCTCACGTGGTACGTTGTTTTGAAGATGAAAACGTCATTCATGTGAATGGTCGTATTGATCCACTGGATGATATCGCCACGATTAATACAGAACTCGCGCTTGCAGATCTCGACGCGGTGGCGAAAGCGATTACCCGTTTGACTAAATCTGCCAAAGGTGGTGACAAAGAAGCAATTGCTACTAAAGCAGTATTAGAAAAAATCCAGCCTTTACTCGATGAAGGCAAACCGGCTCGCGCAGCGGATCTGGATGATGACGAACGTAAACTGGTACGTGGCTTTGGCTTAATGACGCTTAAACCAACCATGTATATTGCCAACGTTGCTGAAGACGGTTTTGAAAATAACCCGCATTTGGATGCAGTGAGAAAATTGGCTGCTGAAGAAAATGCAATTGTCGTACCTCTTTGCAACCAGATTGAAGCGGAAATTTCATTGCTTGAAGATGAAGACCGTGCTGAATTCCTGGAAGCGATGGGCATGGAAGAACCTGGTTTAAACGTGGTGATTCGTGCAGGTTATTCACTACTTGGCTTACAAACTTACTTCACCGCAGGTGTACAGGAAGTTCGTGCCTGGACTGTGAAAATTGGTGCAACTGCACCGCAAGCCGCTGGTGTAATTCATACCGACTTTGAAAAAGGCTTTATCCGTGCAGAATGTATTGCTTATGATGATTTCGTGCAGTACAACGGCGAAGCGGGTGCAAAAGAAGCCGGTAAATGGCGTCTAGAAGGTAAAACCTATATCGTTCAGGATGGCGACGTTTTACATTTCCGTTTTAACGTCTAAGTATTTACTGTATGAAAAAGCTCCATCTGGGGCTTTTTTATGGCCTAGGAAATAAGATGACCGAGCGTAGAAAACTTACAGGCAACGCATAATTCACACATATTAACAATAATGATAATTATTCTCATATAAAAATATTAAATTCAGGCGTATGTTAAATCTAATGAAAAATAACATGACTTCATTCTAGCAAAGGAATCCTGACCATGAGCTATACCCTGCCTGTACTGCCATATTCCTATGATGCCCTAGAGCCTCATATCGATAGCAAGACCATGGAAATTCATCATAGCAAGCATCATCAAACCTATATTAATAATATCAATGCAGGGATCGCAGGAACCGAATGGGAAGATTTATCGGTCGAAACCTTAATTAGCAAATTCAATGAAGTACCGCAGCAATTAAAACAGAACGTGATCAATAATGCCGGTGGACATGCCAATCATTCCCTGTTCTGGACAGTCATGAGTCCAGACGGTGGCGGCCATCCAGAAGCTGAAATTGCAAAGGCCATTGAACATGAATTAGGCGGATTCGAGGCATTTAAAGACACCTTTACCCAGGCAGCACTGAGCCGTTTTGGTAGCGGTTGGGCCTGGCTGAGTGTTGCGCCAGATCAAACACTTATTGTAGAAAGCAGCGTCAATCAGGACTCTCCACTGATGTATGGCAATATTCCCATTTTAGGTCTGGATGTCTGGGAACATGCCTATTATTTGCACTATCAAAACCGTCGTCCGGAATATATCTCGGCTTTTTTCAATGTCGTGAACTGGCAAGAAGTGAATCGTCGTTATCTGGAAGCATTGAACACGCTTTAGCTTTAAATATTTAAGGAGATCGACCATGTCTACACCTATTCTGATTAAGCGCATAATTGGCAGCACACTCCTGATCTGTGGTGTATTTGTGATTTTATTAGAACATGTGTGGATACCCTCTTTTTAGAGTCTTGCTGTTGTCTCATCCTAAAAAAGCCAGTCTGAATGACTGGCTTTTATGCTTATAACTAAATGGCTAAAGGTTTATTACATATTGGCAATCGCAGTGCCTTTTTGTTTGGGATCAGTATTTCCCAATTCAGGATTATCAATCGCATTCTGACATTGCAGTTTATCCCGCTCATAATCCGCCTGCTTTTGTTCCAGACTGCTGCCATTGTCGATCACGGTACGCGCCCAGATTTCCAGACTGGTTAAGGCTTTACGACACAGAGCATATTTACCTTCAGTCACCGAATCGGTCATTTTGACATTAATACGCCAGTCTGTGCTCAGCTTACGTGCCGGTTGACGCACCTGGGTTTCCAGCTGATCCACTTCTTTATGATAAACCAGTGGATCGACTTTATTGATCAGTTGCCATGCCGCATTGGCATAGGTGGTCGCATCATTCGTCAGTTTAGGTGCCGGTTTAATTTCTGGCTTATCAGTCGATTGACTGTCATTCCCACACGCTTGTAACAACAATGCAGTGCTCATTAAAGCAGCTGTCAGCATCGTACGTGTCTTGAACATCCACATATCAGGCTCGCCAATTTAAACATTTCGGCACTATGCTATTAAATTCACGTAGAATACACAATCTTCATTTGACCCATCGTTCAACTCTCCTTCAAGGTGTGTCGTGTCTGAACAGAATCAACTCGCTACGCAACCTGCTGGCTTCTGGCAAGGTGCAAAAGATAGCCAAGCGATCATCTTCACTTATTTACCAGTGTCGTTTGCTTTTGGCGTTTCAGCCACTCAGTTTGGCTTTACGGCTTGGGAAGCGCTGTTTCTTTCCTGCTCGATGTATGCAGGTGCCAGCCAGTTCCTTGTGGTCGCACTTTTAGGCAGTGGCACATCTATCTGGATGACGGCATTAACGGTGATTGCCCTAGACATTCGGCATTTGCTCTATGGCCCTGCGCTGCAAAACCTGATTCAAGACCGGCTGAATTTAAAGAAAACCGCGATCTGGTCTTGGGGTCTGACCGATGAGGTTTTTGCTTCCGGCATGATCAAGCTCTCGCAACGGCGTCAGGAATGGTCTGAATCCTGGATGCTGGGTTTAAGCCTGTTTAGCTGGATGTCCTGGGCATTGGGATCTTTTCTCGGTGGTTTATTTGCCGATCAGGTCAGCAATCTGCCGCAATTCTTGCAAGCGGCTCTAGACTTCCTATTACCTGCGCTGTTCCTGAGTTTCCTATTGGCTGCTTTTGAGAAGAAACATACTTTTGTTGTGGCTGTCACCATTCTGGTTTCTGCTGTGGCCTGTTACTTTATTGATCTGTCTGCCGCGATTTTCATTGGTATCAGTTCCGGTATTTTTGCCGGCCTGTTCAAGCACTATATCTTAAAACAGCCAGATCCTGAACACGCAGGAGATCAAGCATGAATCTAGAGATTATTCTGGTCGGCATTGTCGTCGGGATCGCCAATTTCGTCTCACGCTTCGGGCCTTTTTTTGTGATTCAGAAATTTCAGCAAGGCTCACAAAAACGCGGAGCATTGTGGCTAAAAATTGCCTTGGGTTCAATCGGCATTGCGGCAATCAGCTCCATGCTGGTAGTTGCTACCTTACCGCCATTATTAGAAACACCGAATAAAAGTATTGCGATGCTGGTCGGATTTATCGTACTCACTGCGCTTTATTTTAAATTCAAACGCATCGTGATGGCGACCCTGACCGCAGCACTGACCTATGGTCTGGTTTATACTTATGTGCCGATGACGTTTTAAGCTTAAACTGACTGATCAATCAAGATAAAGACTTATGCTATATGGAATAGCATAGGTCTTTATTATATAAAAATAATTAGCTGATCCCTATCATTTTTCCTGAAAGAAAAAGCTAAAATAAAATCATTTCCATATCCTTTTATACTTTTTTAATACTCGACCAGTTGTAGATAGAAAAAAGCTATTGCCAAAACAGGATATACCGTCTTCAAATCAGTCTGACAGATCAGTGAAATGACGATTACGCCTTACTTACATCCAGAAAAACTTTATAAATAAAACTGTTGGACAATATCACAATTTTGTATGAATCTTGGCTTAACTGCCGGCTCAGTTCTGCTATGCTAAAAGTCCATAAAATCAAGCATGGATGACACACATGAGCGTGACTATTGGTACTCCCCTGCAAGCTTCTGCCTATAAAGTTCTATTATTGGGTTCTGGTGAACTGGGCAAGGAAGTGGTGATTTCACTACAACGTCTTGGGGTCGAAGTTCATGCTGCTGACCGTTATGAGCATGCACCTGCCATGCAAGTCGCGCATTATTCCTATACCTTGAATATGGCCGATGCTGAAGAATTAAAACAATTGATCCATCAAATCCAGCCACATTTAATCGTTCCTGAAATTGAAGCCATTGCCACACAAGTACTGGTTGACGTTGAAGAACAAAATATTGCAACCGTCATTCCTTCGGCTAAAGCGGTCAATCTGACCATGAACCGCGAAGGCATTCGCCGTCTGGCCGCAGAAGAACTGGGGCTGCCAACTTCAGCGTACCGATTTGCTGACAGTTTAGAGTCCTTCCGTGCTGCCTGTGATGATGTCGGCTATCCAAACTTTGTCAAGCCGGTCATGTCCTCTTCTGGCAAAGGCCAGTCTCGGGTAAAAAGCTTTGCAGAGGTAGACGCGGCTTGGGAATATGCGCAAACTGGTGGACGCGTCAATCAGGGTACGGTGATTGTCGAATCGCAAATTGACTTTGATTTTGAAATTACCTTATTGACTGTTCGTGCAAAAAATCCGGCAACCGGCGAGATCGAAACCTCTTATTGCGATCCGATCGGACATCGTCAGGACTCGGGCGATTATGTCGAAAGCTGGCAACCTCAGCCGATGACTCCAGCAGCGCTAGAGGAATCTAAGCGCATTGCCCACAAAGTCACCACAGCACTGGGTGGTTGCGGAATCTTTGGTGTAGAACTCTTTGTCAAAGGCGACCAAGTATGGTTTAGTGAGGTTTCTCCTCGTCCACACGATACCGGACTGGTAACACTTGCCTCTCAATTCCAAAGCGAATTTGAATTGCATGCACGTGCGATTTTAGGCCTGCCGGTCAATACCACACGGCATAGTGTGGCTGCCAGCGCGGTGATTTATGCCGGGGTAGATGATCGTAATCTTTCATTTTCTGGCCTGAATCTTGCTTTAGCAGACGGCAATACTGATTTGCGCCTGTTTGGCAAACCTGAAGGCTTCGAACGGCGTCGCATGGGTGTTGCGACTGCACGTGCTGAAAGCATTGAACAGGCACGCGAACTGGCACTTCAGGTCGCAAATCAAGTTAGCATTAATCAAAACTAAGCTGAAATACCAACGGACCACTGTTCATGATCAATACCTTACCTCTGCTGAATTACATTAAAAGTAACCATGACATTAAAGCCATCAATCAATGGCGTAGTGATGTCGAAAATCAGCTACAGGAGAGTTTTGAAAATGGACAGTCGATTCGGGATATTATTCTGGCACGTTCCAATCTGATTGATGAAGCACTGCAATTTCTCTGGAAATACGCCGAACTGGATCAAACAGATTTGGCCCTGTTTGCTGTCGGAGGTTATGGTCGCCGTGAAATGCTGCCTTATTCTGATGTCGACCTCATGATCCTGTCAGAAGACGAGATTAGTCCAGAGCAGGAACAGCTGATTTCTACCTTCATTTCATTACTCTGGGATGTCGGTAATTTCAAACCGGGGATCAGCGTGCGTACCATCAATGACTGTGTCAGTCAGGCCAGTAGTGATCTCACCGTTGCCACTACGCTAATCGAAGCACGCCTGATTATTGGCAATGAGAACCTGTGCAAATGGCCACGGCGCATCGTGTCACGCACCTGGACCGATAAAACCTTCTTTGATGCCAAAATGGATGAGCAGCATAAACGCTATGCTCAGCACAACAATACCGAAAGCAATCTGGAACCGGATATTAAAAATGCGCCGGGCGGTATCCGCGACATCAACCAGATCGGCTGGATTGCCAAACGACATTTCCGCGTCAACCGGATTTATGATCTGGTACATCTGGGTTTTATTTCTGAATTTGAACTCGGTGTGCTCGAAGAAGCTGAAAGTTTTCTCTGGGAAATTCGCCATCATCTGCACCGCCTGACCAAGCGCGATGAAAACCGCTTACTGTTCGATTATCAGCGTGATATTGCGGCTAAATTCGGCTATGTGCGTGATGAGGCGCATCATCCGAACTATCCAATTGAACAGTTTATGAAGCGCTATTATCGCAGCGCACAGCAAGTCTCTACACTCAATGAAATGCTGCTGGCCTACTTCAATGAATCTGTGATTACCCCACGTTTACCGCAATATGAACGCCAGATTGAGGAAATTAATGAAAATTTCAAACTGGTCGATGGCAAGTTAGCAGTTCAGCATCACAAGATTTTCTCGGAAAATCCAAGCGCGATTCTGGAAATTTTCTATCTGCTGGCCAATCGTCCTGAAATTCAGGGCATTCGTGCGCGTACCTTACGCCTGCTGACCTTGGCAGGAAAACGCATTGATCAGGATTTTCGTGATAATCCGGTGCATCAGGCGCTGTTTATGGCGATTATCCGCTCACCGCATCGACTCTACGACACCCTGGTGACGATGAAGCGTTATGGCGTACTGGGTAATTACATCCCGGCCTTTGGGCAGATTCTGGGCCTGATGCAATATGACCTGTTCCATATCTATACGGTCGATGCACATACCTTATTGTTGCTACGCAATTTAAATCGCTTTAAAGCACCTGAATTTGCCAAGGAATTTCCTGTGGTCAGTTCAGTGTTCCAGCGCCTGACCCGTCGTGACATTGTATATCTGGCAGCTCTTTTTCATGATATTGCCAAAGGTCGTGGCGGTGATCATAGTGAGCTTGGAGCAGCCGATGCCATTAAATTCTGCCGTAGCCATGGCTTTACCGAACGCGAAAGTAATCTGGTGGCCTGGCTGATCCAGAATCATCTGGTGATGTCTGTGACTGCGCAGAAAAAAGATATTTCCGACCCGGATGTGGTCAAAGAATTCGCAGAAAAAATGGGCGATATGGAGCATCTGGACTATCTGTATACCCTGACAGTTGCGGATATCAATGCCACCAATCCCAAGCTCTGGAATACCTGGCGCGCATCCTTGATGCGTCAACTCTATACGCAGGCGCGTGATGTGATCCGTTCTGGTCTTGGCCGTCCGGTCGATTATCAGATGCTGATTGAAGACACCAAGTTTGAAGCCAGTGAACGTCTGGTCGAGCATTTCTCGCTCTATGATGTTGAAAAAGTCTGGCAGGAACTGGGTGATGATTATTTCCTGAAAGAAACCGCGGATGAAATTGCCTGGCATACCCGCGCCATTTTACAACATGGCGATAATCCTGCACCTTTGGTGCTGATGCGGGCGCATCGAAAATATGCTCAGGATGCAGTACAGATCTTTATTTATACTCAGGATAAACCGAATCTGTTTGCGACCACCGTTGCCATTCTGGATCGTATGAATCTGGATGTTCAAGATGCGCGGATTATTACCGCGACCAAAGCTTTTAGTCTGGATACCTATGTGGTGCTGGATCGCTTTGGTACCTTACTCACCGACCCTGAACGGGAAGCCACCGTCATTGAAGCCCTGAAAGACGCTTTGAGCCATTCAGATGAATATCCGGGTCTGATGCAACGCCGCATTCCGCGTCAACTCCGTCATTTCGATATTGAAAATACAGTCGATATTACGATGAATGCGGCTCTGGATCAGAATATGGTCGAAATTGCGACTCTGGATCATCCTGGTTTACTTGCCAAAATTGGCGGTTTATTTATGATGCAAGGGCTGGATATCCACTCTGCCAAAATTGCCACACTTGGCGAACGTGCTGAAGATATTTTCTTTGTCACCAAAAAAAATGGCATCCCGATGAGCCCGACTGAGTCTCAAGAATTTGCAGCTGCACTCAAAGCTGCCCTGGATGAGGCTTCACATCAGGTCAGCGGTCAACACTAACACTCTGCTCGGTAACACATTTCATGAACTCTAGCTTGTCTTTATTGCACCCTTATCCCTTTGAAAAGTTAAATCGGCTTTTTGCGGATATCCAGCCTGCAAATATGCCATTAATTCCCCTGTCGATTGGCGAACCAAAGCATCCTGCACCGGAGTTTGTGAAACAGGCGATTATTGATAACTTCAAACATTTATCGACTTATCCCAACAGCAAAGGTCTGCCCGAACTACGTGAAAGTATTGCCAACTGGTTAAGCCGCCGCTTTAAGCTGAATAGCATCAGTGCAGACAGCAATATCCTGCCCGTTTCCGGTACACGTGAAGCAATTTTCTCTTTTGTACAAGCCTTGGTGAACCGTGAAGAATCGCCTTATGTGGTCATGCCAAACCCGTTCTACCAGATTTATGAAGGTGCGACGCTGCTCGCAGGTGCCAAACCTTACTTCATCAACTGTACTGAGGAAAATAATTACCTCGGTGACTTTGATGCCGTTCCGGCAGAAGTCTGGGAAAAAACCGCATTATTATTTGTCTGCACGCCGGGCAATCCAACGGGTGCCGTACTCTCTAAAGAACAGTTTAAAAAGCTGATTGCGCTGTCAGATCAATACAACTTTGTCATTGCTTCAGATGAATGCTATTCGGAATTGTGGTTTGATCAGGCACCCGCGGGTTTACTGGAAGTCTGTGCTGAAATCGGTCGTGATGACTATAAAAACTGTGTGGTATTCCACTCGCTGTCTAAACGTTCCAACCTGCCGGGCATGCGTTCAGGTTTTGTCGCCGGTGACGCAACTTTGCTAAAACCGTATTTGCAGTATCGTACTTATCACGGTGCAGCGATGCCGGTACAGCACCAACTGGCTTCTATTGCTGCCTGGAACGATGAAGCCCATGTGGAAGACAACCGGGTGCAATACCGCGCCAAATTTGATTTGTTCCAGCAAGAACTCGGTCACCTGCTGCCACTGAAAAAACCGGATGCCGGTTTCTACTACTGGCTCAAAGTCGACAATGATGAAACCTTTGCCAAAATGCTGATGGAAAAAGCCCATATTAAAGTTCTGCCGGGCCGTTATCTGTCTCGTGATACGCAACAAGGTAATCCGGGTGAAAATCATGTACGTTTAGCTCTGGTTGCTGATCTGGCACAATGTGAACAAGTCATTCAACGTCTAAAAGCGATTCTCTAGATTCAAGTCATAATCAAAAAAACCACTGTAAATACAGTGGTTTTTTTATAAAAATGCAATACGATCAATTTTAATTCAGCACTCAAAAATTCTTTCATGTCTCAAAATAAAGTTTAGAGCACTTTTTCGATTTCAACTTCAAGATCTTCAGGCTTGGTCGTCGGTGCAAAACGGTTTAAAACCTTACCATCACGTCCAATCAGAAACTTGGTAAAGTTCCATTTAATCCCATTTCCTAAAATACCTTTGGAATTATTGGTCAAATAACGGAAGATGGCATGCGCTTCAGGGCCTTTAACATCCACTTTGGAAAACATCGGGAAAGATACCCCGTAATTTTTCTGGCAAAACTCACCAATCTGTTCATTGGAACCAGGATCTTGGCCACCAAACTGGTTGCATGGAAATCCTAAGACCTCCAGACCTTGATCTTTATATTTCTCGTAAAGCTTCTCTAATCCTGAGAATTGTGGGGTAAAGCCACATTTACTTGCTGTATTCACGATTAAAAGTACCTTACCTTCATAATCTGCAAGCTGTTTGCTTTTACCATCTAACAATTCAGCTTCAAACTGATAAATGCTAGTCATGGATAGGTTTCCTCATCATTTTTTTCTTGTGTTTCTAATTCTAAAGAAGCCGAGTTTACACAATAACGTAAGCCCGTCGGTTCTGGACCATCAGGGAAAACATGCCCTAAATGTGCGTCACAATGATGACAAACAATTTCAGTTCTGACCATCCCGTGTGAAGTATCAGATAATTCTTCTATGACTGAACTGCTCAGGGGACGATAAAAGCTTGGCCAGCCACAACCACTGTCAAATTTGGTTTCTGAAGTAAATAAAGGTTCACCACAACAGCGACATACGTAAACACCATCTTGTTTGGTATTCCAGTATTTCCCGGTAAATGCAGGTTCGGTTCCCTTTTGGCGTGTAATACGGAACTCTTCAGGTGATAACTCTCTTTGCCATTCTCTGTCTGTTTTATTGAGTTTTCCCATGATTGCGTACCTTTTTATCTTGCTATTTAAAATAGGATAATCCTATATTTACGTGATTCAATTTAAAAATTCTAGTGTTTATTTAACAATTTACAAAAGACCTATAATAGCCAAAAAAGCAAAAAGTAAGCAAATATGCAGAAACAAAGTAAGCAACCTATGTACTAAATGCTTTTTTGTGAGCAAATTTAGTGTTAAGCTTAGTCATATTCTTGCTCAGGATTAAAAAATGTCGCAAAAAAAGAGCGTAATTTTTCAGAATTTACTTCCTGTGATCAGACAGTATCAACAGCTAGGATTTACCCATGAAAGAATTGTTGCTTTACTCAGAGATGAACATCATCTCGATCTGGTAACAACTGAGACATTTAAAAGTTATTTATACCGTTATGCAAAAGTGACCTCCACTCTTTCCGAGAACATCAAAATGCCGAACACTCTCCAAACCCCTCGCGAAATTAAGAAATCGTCTAAGCTCGAGCATGTTTGCTACGACATTCGCGGGCCTGTGTTACGAGCGGCCATCGAGATGGAAGAAGCGGGTCATAAGATTATCAAACTGAACATCGGTAACCCCGCCCCATTCGGTTTTGAAGCACCACAAGAAATCATCAATGATGTGGCTTTAAATCTGCCAAATGCCATTGGCTATACAGATTCTAAAGGGATTTTCCCGGCACGTAAGGCGATCTGCCAGTATTACCAGCAAAAAGGCATTCTGGATATGCACGTCAATGATGTATATATCGGTAATGGTGTCTCTGAACTGATTGTCATGGCCATGCAGGGTCTATTGGATGATGGCGATGAAATGCTGATTCCAATGCCGGATTATCCGCTTTGGACTGCGGCAGTCAATCTGTCTGGCGGTACGGCGATTCATTATAAATGTGATGAAGAAAATCACTGGTATCCAGACATTGTCGATATGGAAAGTAAAATCACGCCAAATACCCGTGGTATTGTGATTATTAATCCAAACAACCCGACCGGTTCGGTTTATCCGCGTCATGTCTTGCAACAGATCGTGGACTTGGCCAAGAAGTATGACCTGATTTTATTTGCTGACGAAATCTATGACAAAATCATCTATGACGGTATCGAGCATGTCGCTGTAGCTGCCTTGGCAGGTGATCAGATTTGTGTATCATTTAACGGGTTATCAAAGGCTTATCGTATTGCTGGCTTCCGTTCTGGCTGGATGGCCATTACTGGCAATAAAACACGTGCAGCAGACTATATCGAAGGTCTGGACATGCTGGCATCTATGCGCCTGTGTGCCAACCATCAGGCGCAATATGCAATTCAGACTGCGCTGGGCGGCTATCAGTCCATTAATGACCTGATTCGTCCGGGTGGCCGTTTGTATGAACAGCGTAATATCGCTTGGGAAATGCTAAACGAGATTCCTGGGGTGTCCTGTGTCAAGCCTGAGGGTGCGATGTACTGCTTCCCGAAACTGGATCCGAACGTTTATCCAATTCAGGACGATGAAAAGCTGATGCTGGACTTGTTACGTGCCGAGAAAGTACTTCTGGTTCAAGGTACAGGCTTTAACTGGCCGACACCGGATCATTTTCGTGTGGTGTTCCTGCCGGCTGAAAATGAACTGCGTGAAGCCCTTACCCGTGTTGGCCGTTTCCTGGCCAAGATGCGTTAACTCCTGAAATAGACAACATAAAAAAATCGCATTTCTGAATGCGGTTTTTTTATTTCTCTCCATATTCAAAGTTTCGACTTATAACATTTTAAAAAGTACAAAGACTTCCTGAAGCACAAATTCCTGCACTCAACGGTTTCTTATCAAGTGATTTCTCCTTAATCACGAAGATTCATGTTATTTTTTAACCAAATATAAAACTTTATGAACACACGGATGTCCTCACACACAATTAAACTCAGCCTGTTTCTCTGCCTTAGTATGTGCTTGGGGATTGGCATTCTTCGTTTCTCTTATACTGCGCTGTTACCGGGTACACGAGAAGCCTTTGGCTGGAGTACAGATTTTGCCGGGCTTTTGGGCAGTGCCAATTTACTGGGCTATTTAATTGGTGCCTATACCGCCATGCGTCTGCCTCAAGACCGCAGTATGAGCAGGTATATTCAAATTTCAGCTTTTGCCGGTATGTTCAGTCTGATGTGCTGTGCATTTTCTGGTTTCTCTGAAGTTTGGTATATCGTCTGGCGCGTGATTTCAGGAATCAGCGGCGGGCTGATGATGATCTTATCGCCGAGTGTAGTCGCGCAGTGCTGTGAGCTTCAGGATCGTCTTAAAATCAACTTTATCGGTTTTAGCGGAATCGGATTAGGTGTATTAATTGCAACCCTGTTTCTGCCTTATCTGGATCAGATTTCCATACAGACTGCCTGGCTGATCTTATGTGGCTTTGCCCTGCTCATTTGTCTATGTTTAAGTGGACTTATCCAAAAATTTAAGCCTTATTTGTCCGTACAAGCACCTTCGACTACCTCCAAGATATCTTTGAGTAGCGTCTTTTATAGCTTACTGGCTGTCTACGCGTGTAGCGCCTTTGCCTATATACCGCATTCGCTCTTCTGGATTGATTATTTAAGCCAGCAGTTGGAGTTGAGCTTGTTCTGGATTAACTTCAACTGGATTCTTTATGGATTTGGTAGTGCTTTAGGTGCCTTCAGTGCTTATGCACTGGCCAGAAAATTCGGTAATTTTGCTGCCCTAAAAATTCTTTATAGTCTTTATATTGTGGCTATTTTTATTGCGACTCTAGAGGGCCAAGCATTGCTCACGTTGAGCTCTTCCTTTTTGACCGGCATGCTAAACCCTGCTGTGGTCTTCCTGACCTCTTATACCATTTTGCAACTGTATGGGCTGGCGTATAAAAAACTCTGGAGCATTGCCACCTTGTGTTTCGCCTCTGTTCAGCTGATTGGCGGACTCAGTTTTAGTGCGCTGCAATATTTTGGTTTGAGCTATCATCAACAGTTCATATTAGCTGCATTTGTTCTTTTATTAGGAACATTGCAATTATTCTGGTGTACCCGTCCTGCCAGATTCACTCCTGAAACACACTCCCATCCAGTTTCTGCTCAAGGAGAAGGCTCTAAATAAGGATATGGATTGGTCGCCCCTTGCCCGCTCAGATAAATCCCGTAATGTAGATGTGGCGGAGTATTTTCAGCATTTCCAGTATTGCCGACATAGGCAATCACTTCGCCCGCTTCCACCCAGTCGCCTTCCTGAATATGCTCAGCATAATCATCCAGATGCGCATAGTAATGCTGACTCATATCAGGCCCTGTCACCCAGATAACTTTCCCGCCCAGATTATTGGTGCCAATTTTACGTACAATCCCTTGGGTGGCACTTAAGACAGGTGTGCTACGCTTAGCAAAAATATCTGTCCCTTCATGTTTACGGCCTGCACTGCGCGCGGCTCCCCACGTATCATTAATTTGACGGACTGTAATACCTTCGACCGGAATCTGTAACGGTGCTTCTAATTGAGTCTTTTTCAGTTGCCAATAAAGATAAGGACTTTTCCATCCTGCTGCTTCACCTGAAGGTGGTGGCTGACAGGCGGTCAATACAAAGCATACAGATAAAATTAAGCTTAAAATCCGAAAAAATTTCACCAATATTATTCGCATTTATTTTAGAAAGATGGTTTTTATCTTAAGCAGAACAGCACAATTTAAAGTCGTAATCTTGTAATTTTTTGAATGATATTTTTATAAAATCAATGATATAACAACGCCCTTATTTAAGGGCGTTGTTATGGAAGGTAGCTAGCAATTACTTACGTTTTTTTGCACGGGAGGGTTTGGCTGGTTGTTGCTGTTGCTGTTGTTGCTCTTCATTCTGAGCGCTGTCCTGCTTGTCCTTTTGTTGGACCTGCTTATGTTTCGCTTTAGATTTGGCCATATTATGTACTCCTTCGGAGAAACGTCTCTATCACTGGAAGTTCCATTGATCACTCTAACGTTTTTGGAAAATATGCCAATCATCGAGCTGTATCCAAATACGTCAATGTAATAATAGGTTGGCTAAGTGATTCAACTCAGAACAAATCCTGTTCTGGCTCACTACAATCTTTACGCAAAGTTGCAGCTTGATACTCATTTTAACTTTTGGGCGTTTATCAATCAGAATTTAAGAAAATTTAATCCCCCTGAGAAACCTGCGCTTAATATAGGTTTTAATTAGGAGAATCAGGCTTTAATGAGTTAAGTATATCTGCAATAGTAGGATGATCAAATTCAAAACAAGCTCGCAGTCTTGCGCTTGACCTCCAGCGCGCAAATGCATGAATGTTCGCTCTTTGGCTATTTTTTTATAGTTAAAATCTTCTTTATGATCAGGTCAGGACTTCTTTCTAGTAGTTCATGTTTAACGCACAATTTAGTTCAAGGTGATTCTAGTCATGTCCATTTTTTCTCTTTGATTAACTTAATAACCTTTTTTACTTCTGACAGATTCGATATCTATCTGATCCAAGCATTTGAGGGCTTACTACTCTATGCTTTTAAACTGCAACATCTACCACAGCCTGCATTGTTGGTGTAATATCAGCACCAATTTCATTCCCTTTGATACATGGGACAATTGGATTATTTGCTAGGTTGAGGGACAGGTTTGCATTAACGGTAATTTGGCACCATCCGCAGGTACTACGATCTTTTGATATTCTATTCTTCATATTTTTCCGAATGCTACTGACAAACCTAAAAATAATTGCCAATTAGGCAATACTTTCAACTGTTCTTAACGCATAATATTCTAATCCAGATTCGTTGTTTTTGAGATTTATACGGGAAATAACCAAATTTCCCTTTAAAATAAGCCTCTACATTTTTTAAGTTTATGTAATTATAGAAGTTATTTCCTATGAAAATCGTCATTTTAAACAAACCCTATGACGTCCTCTCCCAATTCCGCCCAGATGAAAAACACCAAACCATGGCTGATTTCATCGACGACAAAGATTTACGTCTTGCTGGTCGTCTGGACATGGACTCAGAAGGTCTGGTTTTTTTAACAGATCACGGTGGTCTGAACCAGTACATCACCAATCCTGCCAATAAAAAGTTTAAAACCTATATGGTGCAGGTTGATGGTGATGTCACCGAAGAAGCACTTGAGCAGCTTCGTAAAGGTGTGGAACTTAAAGATGGCATGACCCTTCCAGCCAAAGCTGAAAAAGTATCTGAACCGGAATGGTTGTGGGAGCGTAATCCTCCTGTACGTTTCCGTGCATCTGTCCCAACGTCTTGGGTTGAGATTTCGATTTGTGAAGGCCGTAACCGTCAGGTTCGTCGTATGACCTCTGCGGTGGGCTTCCCTACACTGCGTTTAATCCGTACTAAAATTGGTGATATTGACCTTGTACGTATGGATATTAAACCGGGTGAAACCAAGGAAATTGAACCTTTACTTTATCCAGATTTCCAGAATGTTCCTGCTGAAGAGCCATACCGTTCACGTTCTTATGTGAAAAAACCGGGTGGTACGGGTGGTAAGCCAATGGTTCGCAAGAACAAAGATGGTTCAGTGAAAAAATCAGGTACCAAACGTATCTGGCAAATGGACGAAAGCGAAAAGCCGAAACGTCGTACCAATGGTACAACTCGTCCAAATACCAAAGCACCTCGTGGTCGCGGACGCGGTCGTGGTTAAAACCCAGTCTGCTCATCAGGTAGGGACAGGCTAAAGATCACGCCAGACGGTGTATTTTCTACAGTTGTCTGCCCCTGATGGAGCTGCATGATCGACTGTACAATGGCAAGGCCCAGACCACCCGTCTGGGCTTTTTCGTGCCGGCTGTCATCGATCTGATAAAAACGCTCAAATAAATGCGGATGGTGCTGCTCTGCAATCCAGACTTCTGGCGTCAACACTGATATTTTAATCCTGTGGTTGAGTCGCTGTGCAGACACAATAATCTCACTCCCAGGCTGACCATAAGTAATGGTATTGCTGATCAGATTGGCGACTGCGCGCTGTAACAATACGGTGCTGGCTGTCAGACTTAAATCTGGCGGAACATCCACTTTTAAATGCATCTGCTTCTCTTCGGCCAGAAAGCTGAAGTACTCAAGCAATTCTTGCAGCATGTCATTTAGATTGAAACGCTGTTTTTCAATCGCATATCCGCCATGTTCTACCCGGGCGATAAACAGCATACTTTCAATCATCTGGCTCAGGCGTTCGTATTCTTCCAAGTTGGAATAGAGCAGATTTTCCAGCTCAGCAGGTTCGCGCGACCGCGATAACAGAATCTGTGTCTGCCCGATTAAATTGTTTAATGGGGTGCGAAGTTCGTGTGAAATATCCTCAGAAAAACGTGCCAGCTGCTGATACGCAGCCTGAATATTAGCGAGCATATCGTTCATGGCCTGACGCAGCTCTTGAACCTCAAGCGTATTACTCTGAACATCGATGTGCTGATTGGGCTGCTGAATATTGACCTGTGCTGTAGCCAGCATCAACTGGCGCATGGACTTGAGAATATAGCGTCCTGCCAGCCAGGCCATCAAGGTCGAGAGCAGTATGCCAAGCAGACTATAGAGCACCAGTTTTGATAAATAGCTTGCCAGTATCCTTTGTCCCTCTGCCAGCTGCTTACCAGCCACCAGTTGATAACTGCGACCATCAAACTGCACCTGTTTAAAAGCCAGTCGTGTCGAAGGCTGTTCAGCCTGATTATTCTGAAACTGTAAGGCAGAGGTATAGTGCAATGCCGGAATATGAATCTGCAAAGGATTGATTTCAATCAAGCGATTATTCTGATGTTGCAGCAGCAGTAGATTATCTTCTTGCCCCAGCATGTTTTCATATAATTTGGGATGCTGAACCAAAAGCTCGAAACTCTGGGCATCTTCAAGAAATATTTCAATTCGGGAAATACGTGCAGCCAGTGCCTGATCCTGCTGAGCCTGAATCATCTGTTGCATATTTTGATAAGACAGTAACGCCACACTCAAAAAAACCACGCAGGACACCAATGCAAACGCAATACTCAAGCGTGTTGCCAGCGGTAATAAGATAGGATTGTTCATGGGTATTCATCAAGTTTATAACCCATACCGCGTACGGTATGAATCAGTTTTGGCGTGTAATGATCATCAATTTTGCTCCGCAGCCTGCGAATGGCCACATCCACCACATTGGTATCGGTATTAAAATTGATATTCCAGACCATGGAGGCAATCTGGCTCCGGGTCATCACCTGCCCTTGATGCTCCATCAACAGTTGCAACAGCGCAAATTCTTTCTGGCTTAATTCGATCTTTTGTTCATTACGATATACTTCATGCTTTAGGCGGTTCAATACCAGACCTGCAACCTGATAGGCCTCCTGCTCCAGTCGCGGCACACGGCGCAACAGACTTTTGATCCGGGCCAGTAACTCAATATAGGAAAAAGGTTTGGTCAGATAATCATCGGCGCCAAGCTCCAGGCCTTTCACCCGATCCAGCACATGATCGCGTGCAGTGAGCATCAATACCGGAATCTGGCTAAAAGTTCGCAAGGTTTTCAGCACCTGCCAGCCGTCCAGATCTGGCAGCATTACATCCAGCAGTACCAGATCAAATGACTGTTGCTGCAAACAGGCCAATGCCAACACGCCATTTTCAGCAATGGCCGTGCTATAACCTGACTCACTCAGTCCTTTTGCCAGATATTCAGCAATCTTGACTTCATCTTCTACAATTAAAATATGCATGTCAGTAGTTTAGCTGTTTTTAGCTATGCCTAGATTACAAATTGGTAATCTGATTGTCATGCTGCACTGGCGTATTTCTTTCTACAATAGCAACAGTATTCAATTGCATGAATGACAAGTATGAAAAATTCAATCGCCAAAACAACCCTAGCCTTGTTCAGCAGCTCATTACTACTCAGCTCACTGGCACATGCAGAATTAAAAACAGCACCAGTCATGTCGCTAGAAGCAGCAAAGCTTATGGCCAGCAATGTCATGTTGGCCTGCCAGAAACAGGCCAAGCCCGCAGCAGTCGTGGTTCTGGATCAGGGTGGTAATCTGCTGGCTAGTCAACGCCATGAATCTGTCGGCATTCACAACCTGATCGCAGCAGAACGCAAGGCCTTTACCGCGTATTCAACGAAAACCAGTACGCTGGATTTTATGCGCAATGCCCAGAACAATCCGGACGCACAGAACCTGAATAGTTTGCCTGAACTGCTGTTACTGGGCGGCGGTGTACCTGTTATGTACCAGAATCATATTTTAGGTGCTGTAGGTGTTGCGGGTGCAGGCGGTTCGGAGCAGGATCATCAATGTGCCAATAGCGGCATTCAAAGCACTTTAAAACAGCTTTAATCTATTTAAATAAGTCTTATTGGTTTCTTTTATTCAATATTACTTCATCCATCTACTGAGGAATACAACATGAAAAAAATCCTGCTAGCAACCCTTGCGAGCACCGCAGCCACGCTTTCCTTTGCACAGAATCCACTTAGTGTGCATGTTCTGAATCAGGAAACAGGTTTACCTTCCGCAAATATTGCAGTTACTTTGGAAGCACAGCAAGGTGAGAAATGGGTCAAGCTCAATGAAGCTGAAACAGATCAAAATGGCCGTATTAAAGAGCTATATCCAAAAGATACCAATCTGCAAAAGGGTATTTATAAAGTGACCTTTAAAACGGGTGACTGGTTTAAGGCCAATAATCAGCGGACATTCTTCCCTGAAGTACCGGTAGTCTTTATGATTGATGGCGCTTTAGAACATTATCATATTCCACTGTTATTGAGCTCTTATGGTTATTCGACTTATCGCGGTAACTAAGCTCTTTCACTTAAGGCCCATCTTATTGGGCCTTATTCTTTTACTTGTTATTCTTGTGCTGGAATGCTATTCATGACTCATATTAAATGAATTTAAAAATAAAACGTATCTCAAACAAGGAGCTTTGCAATGGATCAGCAAGTCAACCAGATGTTTAATCAGGATCGATTAATCCAGCATCTTGGTGCACACCTTGTTGCTTATAGTCACAATCACGCAAAAATTTCGCTGAAAGTCACTGAACAACATTTACAGGGTCACAAGACCTGTAACGGCGCAGTGATTTTCGCGCTTGCAGATGCGGCATTTGCCATTGCCTGTAATACAGGTGAACATCCGGCTGTTGGTCAGCATTGTGGAATTCATTATTTAAAATCAGGAGTTCTTGGCGATACATTGACTGCTGTAGCAGAACATAGGGCCAGCAGTGGCCGTAGCGGAATTTACGATATTCAGGTGATAAATCAGCATGATCAAATTGTGGCAGAGTTCCGTGGTACGTCTCGACTGATCATCAGATAACTTTCAAAACTTGATGCAATAAAAAACCGATGCCTAAGCATCGGTTTTTAAAGTTTGAAATTTAATTAAGCTTTCAACCACTTTTCAGCTTTAGTCTGATCTTCAATTTTCAGTTCAACTTCGGTCAGTTCAGAACCAGCTGCCTGAACTTCAAAGCTCATCAGCTCGTCACGACGAAAAGCATGCATGGTATAAACACCTTCCTGTTTTGCATAACTTTCCATTAACTTCATCGTTGCTTTTAAACCATCAACGGCAATAATCACATCATTGGCAGAAAGGCCAACTACTACAGCAGTACTATCACGACGCGCCGACTGAACCAATACACCTTCCGGCTTATCTACCAGTTTTAAACCAAAAGGCAATGACTTGTCATTTTTCAGGTTATAACCGATACCAAACTCAGGCAATAACTGATCCAGTGGCAATTCATCTGTGGTATTAATCAAGTGATTAATCTGCTCTGACCAATCATCACCGGTCAGCTCTTTGCATAATTCAAAGATCGTCCGCTCATGTACCTGAACACCCTTTTGTGCATTTTCATACAAACGGCGCATCAAGGCATCCAGACTTGAACCGCGTAAACGCAAACCTAAGTCTAGGCACAATGCAACCAAACAACCTTTGTTGTAATAGCTGGTGCCGGCATTATTCGAGTTTTCATCCTGACGGTAGAATTTCACCCAGGCATCAAAACTGGATTCAGACACCGACTGAATCGCACGACCCGGATTCTGCAAGTAACGATCAATCTGCGCTTTTAATAAAGCAATATATGATTCCTGGTTAATCACGCCACTGCGTAGCAAAATCAAATCATCATAATAAGAAGTGAAGCCTTCAAAGATCCACAGCAAAGACGTATAGCCTTCACGGTTCAAATCATAATTGACAAAATTTTCAGGGCGAATAAATTTTACCAACCAAGAATGGAAATATTCATGGCTACATAGGCCGAGGAAACGCTGATAATCTTTGGAAGGTTCTTCAGGCTCATTGGCCTTCGGCAAGTCATCGCGCGGTGAAATCAGGCTGGTCGAGTTTGGATGTTCCAGACCACCATAACTATTTCCGGTTGCCATGGTCATAAAAGTATAGTCAGCAAATGGCGCTGAACCGAACATGGAGATTTCTGTGCTACAGATTTTCTCAATGTCCTGCTGCATACGTGCTGCATTCATCGCATGCTTGCCGGACACCACAAACTCATGCGGAATACCATTCGCTTCAAAACTGAAACGGGTTTGCTCTGCCAGTTCAAACGGTGCATCAATCAATTCAGCATAGTTTTTGGCTTTCAGGGTGAAACGGCCCTTGACCAGACTTTTGGATTGCATGCCGGTTGCCAGTTGGAAATGCTTTAACTCATCTGGCAGGAAGATTTCTAATTCAATCTCTTTATTTTCCTGACCTTCTAGCCCCAAGCATGCACAGGCCGGGTTGACATAAAGACGGTTTTGATCCACATATGCACCACGAACAGACAGGTCGTAGGCATAGACATCATATTCAACCGTAATCAGCTCATGATCGGTATTGAATAAACGCCATTTGTTCTTTTCAAATTTCTGGATTTGCAGTTGACGTCCATCTTCATCATAAGCTTTGACCGCCTCAATGTGTTTGGAAAACTCTCGAATCAAATAACTTCCCGGAATCCAGGTCGGTAATGATAAGATCTGCGTCGGGTCTGCCAGAAAGCGAACAGTCACGTGAATAAGGTGCTGACGATAATCGTCAAATTCGATTTGATAATGCAACATAATGGGCGATATAAAATGAAAATAAATGAGGTATAGCTTAGCTTAGCATTTTTTAAGCCAAGATGGTTTAGCTGTCTTATTTGTCTACATTTACGACTAGCTATCTGTATAAAAAAGGCATAGCATGCCTGAAAATTTAATCGTTCAACGCCCGACGGGTTATTAAGGAACATCCTTGAAATACATCATCTCACTGATTGCGGTATTCAGCTTATTTATTTCTGCATTTTCACATGCTGCCTTACTCAACATTCTGCCTGAAAGCGTTGAAGCTGAAGCCTGGACTATTCTGGATTCACAGTCTGGTCAAGTCATTGCAGAGCACAATGCCGACATGCAACGTGCACCGGCTTCGCTGACCAAAATGATGGTGGCTTATATTGCATTAAAGGAAATTGAGGCCGGAAAATTAGATAAAAATGAAGTTTTAACTGCCACATCTGTGGTTAAAAATGTCATGTGGGATGAGTCACAGATGTATCTGAAAGAAGGTGATCTGATTACAGTCGATCAGCTTCTGGCAGGCTTGATTATCATGTCTGCCAATGATGCAGCGTTGACGCTGGCTGAGAAAATCTCGGGGAGTGTTCCCCAGTTTGTTGAACGGATGAATCAGGAAGCCAAAGCACTGGGCATGCAGCATAGCAATTTCCAGAATCCGGCCGGCATTACCATGCCCGAGCATTATTCGACTGCTGCCGATTTGGCCCGACTCTCTATGGCGGTGGTAAATGAGACCCCGGATTATCTGTATTATTCCAAACAGCCAAGTTTCACTTATAACCAGCATTTTCATCGTGCCACCAACCGTGTACTTCAGGTCGACCCAAGCGTAGATGGTTTAAAAACCGGTTTTACCCGTGCGGCCGGTTATAACCTGGCGCTGACCGCCAATCGTGTTACAGCAGACTTTGAAATGCCGAAGCGCCGTCTGATTGTGGTAGTGCTAGGCACTAAAAGCGCCACAAAGCGCGCTGAGATATCGCATAAACTGATGAATCTGGCTTATACCTATACCCGCAATGAAGTCGCGATCAAAGATCAGCAACTGTTGGCTGAGTTGCCTGTGATTAAATCCACTTTAAAAATGTTTAAAGTGCAAACCAAGCAGCCGCAGATTATTACTACCTCGCTTTATGATCAGAGCTATAGCATTGACCTGAATCAGTTTGATCAGGCCCATCAGCGCGTCATGCTAAATACAGGTGATGGCGCTTTAAAAAGTATCGAGCCACTTCAGGAAACCCAGACCCATATCAATGTTGAAATGAAGGCATCTGAACTCATTGCGCCCTTAGCCAGCATGATGCCTTTGGCCACGATTCAGATTTATCAAAATAATCAGTTAATTCGCACCATTCAAATTGAAGATCATGTCGAAATTGAAGAAGCCAACCCGTTGCAGAAATTCTTTAGCTGGCTGCAAGGTTTATTCAGTTTCTTTTCAGATTCGACACCCGGCGTAAAACTGTATCCTCTAAATCAATAATCCCTCTCAATATCCAGCAATTCCTGTTGAAGCTAGAAGACATCTTCTCTCATCTTCTAGCTGATTCATGATTCATGATTCATCCCAAATGAGGCACCCCGCCCGGAACGCAGCAATTATTACCCGCTCTCACAGAATTGCTACGTTTTGTAATGTGTATAACAATTTTAATCAAGACGCGATTTAGCACATGCCATAGTATATTTTCTCTCTATTTCTCTTATTTTTATTAAAAAAATAAACAGGTTAAGAACGCATGACAGTACATAAAATCGTGATTGTGGGTGGTGGCGCTGGTGGTCTGGAACTGGCGACACAACTGGGTGATAGCCTGGGTAAAAACGGCAAAGCCCAGATTATTCTGGTCGATCAAAAACTGACACATCTCTGGAAACCGCTGCTACATGAAGTCGCCGCAGGTACCTTAAATCCACATCAGCAAGAAACCAATTATTTTGCCCATTCTGCCGCGCATCATTATGAGTTTGTTTTGGGGACATTCACCGGTCTGGATCGCGAAGCGAAACAGATCATCGTCGAAACAGAATATTTCTCTAAAAAGAGTGAGCCCAAGAAAAATCAGCGCATTGGCTATGACACACTGGTACTGGCTTTAGGTTCAACCTCAAATGACTTTAATACCGAAGGGGTCAAACAGTTCTGTCATTTTCTCGACAGCCGTCAGCAGGCAGATATCTTTCAGCAGGATCTGCTGCACCTGTATTTAAATGCTCAACATGAGACTTCAAGCCGTGAGCTGAATATTGCTATTATTGGTGCCGGTGCGACTGGGGTAGAACTGGCAGCGGAGCTGGTAGAAGCCAAACAGAATTTCTTTCAATATGGTTTAAACAAGGTCGATCCCAACAAAGTCAAAATCACCTTGATTGAAGCCGCGGATCGTATTCTGACTGCACTCTCGCCTAAAGTTGCTGCAAATACCATGAAACAGTTAGAACAGTTCGGTATTGAAGTCTTGACCAGTCATCGAGTGGCCAAGGTCGATGAAGACAAGATTTATTTTGCCGATGGTTCCAGTCTGGATGCTGAAATCAAAGTCTGGGCTGCAGGGATCAAAGCACCGGAAGTCTTGGCACAACTCGACGACATGGAAAAAGACCATATTCATCGGCTCAAAGTTTATGCCACGCTGCAAACCAAATCTGATCCAAGTATTTTTGCATTTGGTGATTGTGCGCATTGCCAGCCTGCGGCAGATCAACCGGTATTAGGGCCGCGTGCTCAAGTGGCCAGCCAGCAAGCCAGCTTTCTGGCCAATGCTTTAAAAGCCCATGTCAATGGAGATAGCTATTTGCCGATGTTTAAATTTTCTGACAAGGGCTCACTGATTTCCTTAAGTCAGAATAAAGCTGTGGGGGAGTTGCTGGGTCAGGTCAATGTGCAAGGCTTTGTCGCCAAAACCATGTATGTCTCTTTATACCGGATTCATCAGGCGACCATTCATGGTTATGCACATGCCGGTATTCTGACTGCAAAAGATTTAGTTACACGAAAAATCTCTCCAAAGCTGAAATTGCATTGAAATTCCAGAATTTGGCCCAATCAATGAAAAAATCGTCAATAAAATTGTCAAATTGCGTTTTTTTGCTAATTTTAGTCTACAAAAATGCAATTTCACTTTATGATGTACCCTTAAAAAATTGAATGGATCAATTCACATGACTGCTATTGCAAATAACCTCGTGGTTTCTTTCCACTACACATTGACTAACGCAGAGGGTGAAACTCTCGACCAATCTCAAGGTGAACCACTTGCCTATTTGCACGGTGCAGGTAACATCATCCCAGGTTTAGAAAACGCGTTAGAAGGCAAAACTGTGGGTGAAAAATTCACTGTTAATGTTCCTGCTGCTGAAGGTTATGGCGAATATAACCCTGACCTCGTACAAGAAGTTCCTGCGCAAATGTTCCAAGGCGTAGACAACATTCAAGCAGGTATGCAGTTCCAAGCTCAAACTGATGACGGCGTGCAAATCGTAACTGTTAAAGCAGTTGAAGGCGACAATGTTGTTGTAGATGCGAACTTCCCGCTTGCTGGTCAAGACCTGACTTTCGAAGTTGAAATTGTATCGATTCGTGAAGCTTCTCAAGAAGAATTAGATCACGGTCATGTACACGGTGCAGGTGGTCACCAGCACTAAGATCTTCTGATCGAGTGTAAAAAAGGCAAAGTGAAAACTTTGCCTTTTTTTATTGCCGCCAAAATATTCATTTTAAAATGGAGAATAAAAAAGCAGGACCATGGCCCTGCTGTTTCAATCCGATCAAGAGATCCCTTTAGAGAATAATCGCTCGATTATTTGCGTTGATTATAAATCTGCATGGCTGCTGGTAACTGTTGACGCATTTGTCCAATACGCTGGCTGTTCGATGGATGCGTAGACAGGAAGGTTGCGCCATTGCTGCCACCGAGTTTGTTCATTTTTTCCCACAAGGTAATCGCTGCATTCGGGTTATAACCTGCACGTGCCATCAGCATCAAGCCACCCTGGTCAGCACGGCTTTCCAGATTACGCGAGTATGGCAGGCCAATCCCGATCTGACTTCCTAATTGCGCTGCTGCTGCGCCACCCTGGCCCACACCAGCTGCATTCAGACCAATGCCTAAAGCCAGGTCGGTGAGCGCCTGGGCACCAATTTTCTGCTTAGAATGCTCTTCTAAGGCATGTACCATTTCATGACCCATAATTGCTGCAATTTCAGCATCGGTCAGATTCAGCTTATTCACAATACCGGTATAAAATACCACTTTACCACCCGGTGCAACAAAGGCATTAACCTGATCGGACTTGAGCACAGCCAATTGCCACTGGAATGCTGTACCAGTCTGGTTCATTTGGTTCGCAATCGGCTTTAAACGGTTAAATACGGTATTAATACGTTTATAGGTCGCTGAACTGGTGTCCAGTTGACCTTTATTTCTGGCATCAGTCACCATAGCATTATAGCTTTGTGTCGCAGATGCATTTAAGGTCGCAGAATCAGCCCCGGCAATATCCGCAATAGTGGTACAACCCGACAATGTCACGGCTGCGGCAGCCGCCATACTCAATAAAAATTTATTCTTCATTATAATCAACTCTACCTTAGCCCAAGCTTAATTTACATTGTAAAAATTATAAGTGAAAGCATACAGGAGCTAAACGCTTAATTACTCCATCTTCTTATAAATTCTGTAATTTTTAAGCCAAGTACTGTATCGCCAACCAATAAATCAGACAGATAATGTTCAAGCCCAGATAAACCTGGCTTAAGGGTTTTATTTTTTGTTCCAGAATTTCATCTTTACGTTTAAAAAATAAATAGGCGTTTTGCAATAAAATAACAGGCACTAGCACACAGGCAATAATGACACTCAGGCCGACCAGTGCATTATAAATAATCTCAGGATTTTGAGTTTGCGCGCGAATAATCATCATAGCGATGGTGGGTGCCCCGCCCATGGCGAACAACAATGAATAAAACATGGTCGCCGATATATTTTTTTGCATCCTTTCGCTCATTTTTTCTTTCTTTATATATGGCTATGTTAAAGCACATTTTGTCACAGCACCGATGCAACTTTAGTCTTGAGCCAAATTTATAGTTTTTGGATATAAAAAACCCATCCGGAGATGGGTTTTATCATTCAAACTTTAATCAAATGAAGATCAAGCATCGAACGGGTGGCGAAGAACGATAGTTTCTTCACGGTCTGGACCGGTTGAAATGATGTCGATTGGACATTCAATCAGTTGCTCAAGACGTTTTACATAGTTCAATGCAGCTTGTGGCAACTGATCCAGCGATTTTGCACCGAAAGTTGACTCAGACCAGCCTGGCATTGTTTCGTAAATTGGTTTTAAAGTTTCGAATGCAAGCGCATCAGAAGAACCGACACAACCAGAATCTGCAGCTTCATAACCGACACAGATTTTCACTTCTTCTAAACCATCAAGAACATCAAGTTTAGTCAGGCAAATACCAGACAGTGAGTTTACATCTACTGAACGACGTAGAATTTCAGCATCGAACCACCCACAACGACGTTGACGGCCAGTAGACGCACCAAATTCATTACCAATGGTACCAAGGTGTTTACCAACCGCATCACCCACATCGTTTGCAGCGTCATAAACCAATTCCGTTGGGAATGGGCCTGCACCGACACGAGTGGTATAGGCTTTGGTGATACCCAGTACATAATCAAGGTGCAAAGGACCCAGACCTGAACCTGAGCTTACGCCACCAGCAGTGGTGTTTGAAGATGTCACATACGGGTATGTACCATGGTCAACGTCAAGAAGTGAACCTTGCGCGCCTTCAAACATGATGTTGTCACCGTTTTTACGGTAGTTATGCAGTTCAGTTGTTACGTCTACAACCAACGGCGCAACAACCTTACGCCATTCGTCGCAAAGTGCCAGTACGTCTTCTAGCTTAACTGCTTCAACACCATAGTATTGAGTAAGCTGGAAGTTATGGTAATCCAGAAGCTCAGTTAACTGGGCAGTAAGATGTTCACCGCCACGTACCAGATCAGCAACACGAACTGCACGACGCGCCACTTTGTCTTCGTATGCAGGACCGATACCACGACCTGTTGTACCAATCTTCGCATTACCACGTTTTTTCTCACGTGCTTGGTCCAGTGCGATGTGGTTTGGAAGGATCAGTGGACAGTTTGGAGAAATACGTAAACGCTCTTTAACAGGAACGCCTTCTTTTTCAAGAATGTCCATCTCTTTGATGAGCGCTTCAGGAGAAAGAACAACACCGTTACCAATTAAGCACAATACGTTTTCACGTAAAATACCAGATGGAATGAGGTGTAAGACAGTTTTCTTACCACCCACCACCAGAGTGTGACCTGCGTTATGTCCGCCTTGATAACGAACGACCGCTGCCGCTTGATCTGTGAGCAGGTCGACGATTTTACCTTTACCTTCGTCGCCCCATTGGGTACCAAGTACCACAACATTCTTGCCCATAATAGCCTCATTGCATCATGCTGTTAAAGTTGAAAGCCCCGCTCAGTGACATGAACACTGAGCCAAGCAATTTAAATCGTTTTGACTGTCCACTCACCATCTACGTTCACCAGCTGGTGCGTCGCATATGGAATTGAGTTTAAATCATCATTACCGAGTAACTGAATTACACTTAAGCCTTGTGCTCGAATACTCTGAATCGCATTCAGAAGTTCTGCATCGACACCTTTAGGTGCAACTACCACGTGTACAGCGTCAAACTGACCTGCGCTTAACGCATATAAGTCACAAGAGAAACCTGTGGCAGGACGCGCACGACCGAAATGTTCACCAATGCCATCATAACGACCGCCTTGTGCCAGTGCTGCTGCACGATTCGGTGCATAGACTGCATACATCAGACCAGTATGATAATGGTATGAACGCAATTCAACCACATCAATCCCAATACTCAAGTTTGGCCAACGGGCTTGAACCTGATCTTTGGTAATTTGTAAGGCATCAAAAGCTTGCTTGAAGGCTGGATTCGCCAACACTTCAGCACTTAAATTTGCCTGTAATGCGTCCAGATCGCTGGCATAGCGGCCCAGTGCATAAAAGTCCTGACCAAATTTCAGTTCTGCCGTAAATTCTTCCAACTCTGGCAAGGCCTTACGTTGGTATAAATCAGACAGTTTACGTTCAGCAACTTTGTTCAAACCTGCTTGAGCCACCAGACTGCGGAATAAGCCGACATGACCCAAGTCCAGATGGATTCCGTCTGCCAGACCTGTTTCCTGAATCAGACTGATCATTAAATCGACCATTTCTACATCGGCATCGATGCTGTCTGAACCAAACAGTTCGGCGCCTAACTGCAAAGGCGCACGCGAGGTATTAAAACCGCGTGGTTTGGTATGCAGAACGGTACCTGCATAGCAGTAACGCGCCACACCTTCCACTGGATGTACATGTGCATCAATACGCGCCACTTGTGGTGTCATATCGGCACGCACACCAAGCAAACGACCAGAAAGCTGATCGATGACTTTAAAAGTGGCTAAGTCTAAATCTTGATTCGATTCTGAGAGAGAAGAGAGAGATTCGATGTACTCAATGAATGGCGTGTACACCAACTGATAACCTCGAGATGCAAGGAAATCCAGTGATTTACGGCGCAAACTTTCAATGACTTGCGCTTGTTCTGGTAATACATCAGCTACACCATCAGGTAATAACCATGTCTCTGAAATGGGCATGTTGTAAACCTAAATTCTTGTCAGCGCGGAACGAATCCGCATAAAAAAATCGGGAGCACACCCGATTTCTCCTAGTCTAGCACGATAGTTTTGGCTGTGCATCGCAAAATTTTATAATTTTTACTCTCTTATGCAATGAGCCACAATTGCGTCAACTATCAGCGTTTTATCGTGTATGACCAACACGCGCTATAAACAAAAAATCATTTTAGACCAATGGCAATGCGGTGGTGCTTTTTACCGTTTGCAATGGAATTTCGGTTTTTACACTTTGGATGCAGGGAATTTGAGTCAAATGATGAATCTGAAATTTACGATAGGCATCCAGATCGGCCACCACAATTCTTAAAAAGAAATCACAATCTCCCGCCATTAACTGGCATTCCACCACTTCCGGCATCTCCTTGATGGCTTCAACAAATTGATCGACCACGGCGGCTTCTTGAGATTTAAGCCAAACCCGTGCAAATACACTCATTGCCAGATTGACTTTTTGCGGATTGAGTAAGGCGACATACTGCTCAATGACCCCATCATCTTCTAGTTGCTTGACTCTTCTTAAACAGGGGGACGGCGACAAGCCAATTAATTGAGCCAGTTCATTATTTTGCAATTTTCCGTTCTTTTGCAGTTCATGCAAAATGCGTTTATCAATTTGATCCATCTTGTTACTTTAGTATTTAAAACCCCTTTAAGCCAATTTAGCGCAATTTAATTCCAAATCAAATTTAAATTGCATGCACTACAACAGCAAATAGCCCGATTATCGCTATAAAATACGGTTCAATATTGAAGTCCTCAGGTCACTGACATGCTTTTGCTCAGACAAAGCAGCACGCCCGCGCTCGCGCATACAGATTTCAGCGAATTTCAGCGCGGTATGAAAGATTCTATTCCTATGCTTTTAGGAATTATTCCCTTTGCTTTGGTGCTAGGTGCGACTGCGATTCAGAAAAATTTCAGTGTGCTGGAAGTGCCTTTGCTGACTGGACTCAATTTTGCCGGCGGTTCTGAATTTGCCATTCTGGAAGTCTGGACCAGTCCACCCAATTTATTCATGCTGCTGTTTATTACCTTTTTGGTGAATAGCCGGCATTTGCTGATGGGTGCAAGCCTAGTCCCGTATTTAAAACATCTCCCGAATCGCAAAGTATTGCCGGCCCTGTTTTTTATGGTTGATGAAAGCTGGGCCTTAAGTCTGGCGGATGCGCAAAGAAAACAGGCGCAGTGGGGTTATCGGGCTGCTTTTAGCATGCCCTACTATGCCGGTTTATGTTTCTGTCTTTATCTGATGTGGGTCGGTTTTACCACACTGGGCGCGATGCTTGGACCTGTTTTAGGCGATATCAACCGCTGGGGCTTTGATATGGCCTTTCCTGCTGTATTTCTGGTGTTGATGCGAAGCATGTGGAAAGGCTTGAGTGCAGCCCGGCCATGGCTAGTAAGCCTGATCTGTGCTGCCCTGGCTTATTTATATTTGCCTGCTGGCTGGTATGTGCCGATAGGTGCCCTAGCCGGCATTGTGTCTGCTTTTTTCTTGATTGGTGAGGAGGAAGCATGATTGAGATGAGTACATTACTGGCCATCCTGCTGATTGCGGCAACCACCTATCTGACCCGGATTCTGGGCTATGTCTTATTAAAAAATAAAACGCTGACACAACGTCAGCGTAAAATCATGGACGTTGTGCCCGGCTGTGTCCTGATTTCAGTCATCGCACCGTATTTTGTACGCGACAACCCTGCAGATCTGATCGCTTTGGCTTTAACCCTGTTTGCCGCTACGCGTTTTGGCTTGCTCCCCACAGTTGCCATCAGCATGGTGTCTGCAGCCGTCTTAAGAACTTTTCTTGTCTAGCCCTCAAACAGAATCCTTTATATGATTTCTAAAGGGATTCTGTTTATTTCTGTGGGTCTACGACCTTGGTGAGCAGGCTGACCAGCTCTGCATTTTGCAACTCGACCTGCTGCAGTTTGGTTGTAGTCTGATCCAGCACTTCCTGCTGTACATGCATTTTTTTAGCCAAGTCCTGCATGATTTCCAGGGTCTTTTTTAAATTTTCTTCCAGATGCGCGACTTTCTCTTCTACCGGCACGCCCTCCATGACACCTGAACCATCATTCTGATTGAACTGCAGCCAGATTAGAAAAATCACTGCCAATGTGAGCAGTATAATAAATCCCCAAACCAACATCATATGCTTGCTCTTATTTCATTTTATTGGCTTTATCTTAACGAAAAATCATGCAGATGATGCAAATAATTCAAACACTCGCGCTGCTTTTCGATCAATTACGCGCAAATTCTATCAAAACAACGCATATCAAGAATGTTTAAAGCAAAAAAAGCACCGTATATCGGCACTTTTCAGGCTTAGCAAAGTCAAACTTAATGAAAAGATTCACATAAATCCAGCAAGCGGTTGGCATAACCCCATTCATTGTCATACCAGGCAAAGACCTTGGCCTGTTGCCCCACCACTAGGGTTTGGGTCAGGTCAACGATCAAGGAATAAGGGGAATGATTAAAATCACTCGACACCAAAGGTTCATCCGTTACTGACATGATTTCGGCAAAATCCTGTCGCGCCGCCTTAATTAACACTTCATTCAGTTTGTGATCGGTAATCGGTGACTGGGAAACAAAGGTCAGATCAATTGCTGCGACATTAATGGTCGGCACCCGAATTGAATAACCGTCAATCCGATCTTCCATTTTTGGCATAACCCGCTTTAATGCACCCAGCGCACTAGATGTGGTGGGAATAATATTGTGTCCTGCTGCCCGTGCACGACGCAGATCGCGATGCGCCTGATCCAGCACAGATTGATCTGCGGTCACCGCATGGATTTCGGTCATTAACGCACTGCTGATGCCAAAAGCATCATCGAGGATTTTGACCAGCGGTACTAGGGCCTGAGTGGTACAGGACACACTGGAAATGATCTGGTCGGTGGCTTTAACTTCGTGATGATTGATACCATACACAATCGCAGCATCGACAGTATCAAAGGGTGCTGCTCCAATAATCACCCGTTTCGCCCCTGCCTCAATATGCTGGGTCGCAGCTGCACGGGAACGGAACAGCCCGGTACATTCCAGCACTACATCTACTTCAAGTTTTTGCCAGGGAAGCTGCGCCGGGTTGGCTTCACACAAAACCTGAACTTTTAAGCTGGCATCCTGATAGCTGAGATGCAGATAAATATGTTCGGCATCATAGCTGACGTCTACCTGTCCCGGAAAACGGCCATGGGTTGAGTCATATTTAAACAGATGAATTAAGGTTTCAACATCAGCAATATCGTTAATGGCAACGATTTCAAATTTAAAATCTTTCGGATTTTCAAACCAGGCACGCAATACATTACGTCCAATACGCCCAAATCCATTGATTGCCACTCGTTGCATGACTCAACCTTTTATATGCCTATTTTAAAACTCCTCTATGTTAAAGGATTTCTTGCGCAGTACATGAAAAACTTCAGTGAAAATATTGATTTTCGATTATTTTATTTCTGATACATCGCCCAGTATTCAGATCTTTTAAAATTCTGATGCTGTGTAAATAGATGGATATAACCGAATTGTTCTGAATAGAAAATTCATTTTATGAATTCAGCACTAAACCCGAGTCAATAATTCCTTGGCAATTGGTTTTAAAATGATTGGTGCATACCGCTTTTTCCGTTATAATTTGGCGTTTTAAATTTTTAAGCCCCGCATTGCAGCAGAGCTCTCATGTGCTTGTCAGACTGTGGTGTTTTAGCCAAATCGGAAATTATGGAGTGACTTGGTTGTGAGTACTCGTTTTATGACATCAGCTGAAATTCGTGAAGCATTTTTGCGTTACTTTGAATCGCAAGGGCATACACGTGTCACGTCGAGTTCACTAGTACCCGCCAATGATCCAACTTTACTGTTCACCAATGCGGGTATGAACCAGTTTAAAGATTGCTTCTTAGGTCTAGAAAAACGCGATTATGTCCGTGCCGTATCATCACAAAAATGCGTACGTGCAGGTGGTAAACACAACGACTTGGATAATGTCGGTTATACCGCGCGTCACCATACCTTCTTTGAAATGTTAGGTAACTTTTCATTTGGTGATTACTTCAAACGTGATGCGATCAAATTTGCCTGGGATTTTTTGACGGGCGATGACTGGTTAGCGCTACCTAAAGATAAGCTTTATGCCACTGTTTATCATACCGATGACGAAGCATTCGACATCTGGAACAAAGAAATCGGCCTAGATGCATCTCGCATTATCCGTATTGGTGACAACAAAGGTGGTCAATACGCATCAGATAACTTCTGGGCGATGGGCGACACCGGTCCTTGCGGTCCATGTTCTGAAATTTTCTTTGACCATGGCGATCACATCTGGGGTGGCCTGCCGGGCACACCTGAAGAAGATGGCGACCGTTTCATTGAAATCTGGAACAACGTTTTCATGCAGTTTAACCGCACGAGTGATGGCGTACTTCATCCGCTTCCAGCGCCTTCTGTAGATACTGGTATGGGTCTTGAGCGTATTTCTGCAGTTTTACAGCATGTCAACTCAAACTACGAAATTGATTTATTCCAGCATTTACTTAAAGCTGCGGCTGAGATCATTGGTCTGGATACTACTGCACTTGAAGCTGAAGCGGCTGAAAAAGGCACACCTGTACAATACCCTGCTTCACTTAAAGTGGTTGCTGACCATGCACGTTCATGTTCATTCCTGATTGCTGATGGCGTAAATCCTTCAAATGAAGGTCGTGGTTATGTACTGCGTCGTATCATCCGCCGTGCAGTGCGTCACGGTAACAAACTGGGTGCGACCGGTTCATTCTTCCATAAAATGTTGCAGCCGCTTATTGAAGTGATGGGCGAAGCATATCCAGAACTTGCAGCACAACAAGCACGTATCGAAGCTCAACTGCTCAAAGAAGAAGAACAATTTGCCAAAACACTTGAGCAAGGTTTGAAATTGCTTGAAGGCGAATTGGCACAGTTAAAAGGTTCTGTGATTCCGGGTGAAGTGGTTTTCAAACTTTACGACACTTACGGTTTCCCGACGGACTTAACTGCGGATATCGCACGTGAACGTGAATTAACGATTGATGAAGCTGGCTTTGAAGTTGAAATGGCAGCACAGCGTCAACGTGCGCGTGATGCAGGCAAATTCGCAATCGACTACAACAGTGTTGTCAAAGTTGAAGGCGAAACTCAATTTGATGGTTATGATGCAACTGCAGGCGAAGGCCAAATCATCGCAATCTATAAAGATGGCGAGCAAGTAGATGAAGTCGTTGAAGGCGACGAAGCTTTAATCGTACTCAACCAGACTCCTTTCTATGCAGAAAGCGGTGGTCAAATCGGTGATACAGGGATTTTCAAAAACGATACCGGGATTTTCGAAGTTCAGGACACGAAAAAATCTGGTGGTGCATTTGTACACCAAGGCATCGTGACCATGGGTAGCTTAAAAGCAACCCAATCTGTTGAAGCGACTGTGAAAGCAGACATCCGTGCAGCAACTGCGCGCAACCACTCTGCGACTCACTTGTTACATGCTGCGCTGCGTCAAATTCTGGGCTCACATGTACAACAAAAGGGTTCATTGGTCGCATCTGATGTGTTACGTTTTGACTTTGCCAATGATCAACCGGTTAGCTTTGAACAGCTGCAAGAAATTGAACGTCTGGTCAATGCTGAAGTAATTGCCAATACTGCGGTGTCTACTGAACTGCTGGATATTGAATCTGCCAAAGCCAAAGGTGCGATGATGCTGTTCGGCGAAAAATACGGTGACGAAGTCCGTGTATTGTCAATGGGGTCAGTGATTGAAGAGAAAAATTTCTCCATCGAGCTTTGCGGTGGTATTCACGTAAAACGTACCGGTGACATCGGTCTGTTCAAGATCACTTCTGAAGGTGGTGTTGCAGCAGGTATACGTCGTATTGAAGCAGTGACAGGCACTAAAGCAGTTGAAGTTGCACAAAAAGCCGATCGTGACATCAATACGATTAACGGTTTGCTCAAAGCGCAAAAAGACCAGACTTTAGAAAAAGTTGAAGCGTTAGTTGATACTGCATCGAGCTTGCAAAAACAGATCGAACAACTGAATCAGAAACTTGCTAGCCTGCAAGCCGGTGAACTTCTAAGCCAAGTTCAAACCATTGCAGGTCGTGCAACCTTGATTACAACCGTTGAAAATATGGATGCGAAAGCACTACGCAACCTGCATGACGGTGTGAAATCAAAATTAGAAAATGCAGTCATTGTGCTTGCAGGTGTAGAGGGTGACAAGGTGAGCTTGATCGCATCTGTAGCAAAAGACTTTACTGCATCTATAAAAGCGGGTGACATCATCAAACATCTGGCAACTGAGCTGGGTGGTAAAGGTGGTGGTAAACCTGACTTGGCACAAGGTGGCGCGCCACTTAACGAGAAGTTTGCTCCGGTGATGGCAGATTTAACTGCCTGGCTGGCAGCAAAATAAAACTTCAATTTTGTGTAACTGACCCTGATAGGACTATCAGGGTCATGGCTTATATGGAACAACTATGGCACTAATCGTTCAAAAATATGGCGGTACCTCTATGGGTACTCCCGAGCGCATTTTAAATGTTGCTCGTCGTGTGAAACGCTGGCATGACCATGGCCACAAGGTGGTTGTGGTTGTATCAGCGATGAGTGGCGAAACCAATCGTCTGCTTGCTCTCGCGAAAGCCATTACCGAAACCCCTGACCCACGTGAACTAGACCAGATGGTCTCTACGGGTGAGCAGGTTACGATTTCTATGTTAGCGATGGCGCTCAACTCTATTGGCGTTGAAGCAAAATCACTGACAGGTCGCCAGGTTGGCATGAAAACCGACAGCTCATTCAATAAGGCACGTATCGAATCAATTGATACTGAAGTCCTGAACTCGAATCTGGATGCTGGCCGTGTACTTGTAGTTGCAGGTTTTCAGGGTTTTGACGAGCATGGCAATACCACCACTTTAGGCCGCGGCGGTTCTGATACTTCAGGTGTCGCGATTGCTGCTGCACTAAAAGCCGATGAATGCCAGATTTATACAGACGTTGATGGCGTGTATACCACTGATCCACGTGTTGCACCCAAAGCCAAGAAAGTTGATCGTATTTCCTTTGAAGAAATGCTTGAAATGGCGTCACTGGGTTCAAAAGTCCTGCAAATTCGTGCAGTTGAATTTGCCGGTAAATATCAAGTACCTTTACGCGTATTATCCAGCTTCGACAATGACAATGATGGCGCATTCGACGAAGAATTTAAGCAAAACGTGGGTACACTTATTACGACTGAATTGGAAGACAATATGGAACAGCCAATTATCTCCGGTATCGCATTTAACCGTGACGAAGCAAAATTAACGATTTTAGGTGTACCTGATGAACCGGGCATCGCCTCTAAAATTTTGTGCCCGATTGGTGATGCCAATGTTGAAGTGGATATGATTATCCAGAACGTTGAAGAAGATGGTACGACTGATTTTACTTTTACAGTCAACCGCAGCGAATTGAACAAGGCCAAAGCCATTCTTGAAGCAACCGCTCAGGAAATTGGTGCACGTGAAGTCGCTACCCGTTCAGATATCGTCAAAGTTTCTATCGTCGGTGTAGGCATGCGTTCACATGCAGGTGTTGCAAGCAAAATGTTTACCGCACTGGCAGCTGAAGGTATTAACATCCTGATGATCTCTACTTCTGAAATCAAAATTTCAGTGATTATTGAAGAAAACTATCTGGAACTTGCAGTTCGTTCACTGCATACCGCCTTCGGTCTAGACCGCGAACAAGGTGAATCAAGCGTACGCGCTTAAGAGGAATGACAAAATATTGTCATTGTTTGACAGTATTCTATAAATCTCTACAAAAATTCAGAGCCACTATAGTTTTTTTTATAGTGGCTCTGTTATATTAAGCCTGAGGATTTTTAAAAAACTGAGATAGATTAAAATCTTTCACCCAGATGACAGAATTTCTATCCAGATTTTATTTTTTAATTTTTGGTTGTGTTTTTGTTTTATATTCAATAGATTGCAGGTTTTGCATTTTGCAAGGAGAGAAACATGCTGATTTTGACTCGACGTGTCGGGGAAACTTTAATGATTGGAGACCAAGTCAGCGTGACTGTGCTTGGTGTAAAAGGTAATCAGGTTCGTATTGGGGTCAATGCTCCGAAAGAAGTCTCTGTGCACCGTGAAGAGATTTACCAGCGTATCCAGCATGAACGTGCAATGCATGAACATCTTCAGCATATCGATCAGGATTTCCAACCTTCGTATGAAGATGAAAACCAAACACAAAATAACTTTAACCGTTAATTTTTGTGTAAATCATAAAGCGGCTTTGAAGCCGCTTTTAATTGATCTATACTTTAATGAATACACATTTCAATATTCAGAACCTTTAAATTAAATAAGAATTAAAGTTCTGCGCCCTGCTGTTCCAGCAATGCTGCAACTACCTTTTTTACCGGCCCAAAACTACGACGGTGCTCATCAATCACCCCATGCAAGGCAATCGCTTCAAAATGTGCTTTGGTTGGATAGCCCTTGTGCTTGGCAAAACCAAATTGTGGATGCTTTAGATCCATCTCAATCATTTGATGATCACGGGTAACTTTGGCCAGAATACTGGCAGCAGAAATTTCTGCATGCAAAGCATCGCCACCAATGATCGCGTCACAGCTCATCGTTAGCCCCTGAGGGACTTTATTGCCATCGACCAGCACATGCTCAGGTTGAATCGCTAAAGCTTCTACAGCACGGCGCATTGCCAGTAAGGATGCCTGCAGAATATTATGCTCATCAATTTCTGCTGCTGACGCCTCAGCAATTGCCCAAGCCAGCGCTTTTTCCTGAATTTCGATAAAAAGTTTTTCACGTTTCTTTTCAGTCAGTTTTTTAGAGTCATTTAAACCTTCAATCGGGTTATTTGGATCTAAAATTACCGCGGCCGCCACCACTGAACCGACCAGCGGTCCACGCCCTGCTTCATCTACACCAGCAATTTTCATGTCATTTCCCATAAAAAATAGACTGAACCTGTCAGCCTATTTCAATTTAATCCTGGCTTAGTTTACAGCTTCAGCCACACAAGCGTTAATGGTTTTTGCAACCACATTGCCCACGATTGTGGTACGTGCCACCGGATCAATCGCAGCAGTCGCCAAATCAACCGCTGTCACATTTTGCGGTGCTTTTTCGCTGACACAGCCACAAATTTCAGACTGGATATTTTGCTTTTGTGTTGTGGTCATTAAACGTGTTGCCGTTTGCCACGCTGGAATATTATTCAGTTCAGTGGTGCATTTTGCATTGATCGCGATTTTAAGCGCAGTGCCGCCCAGTTGTTGAGTGGTACTTGGCGCCTCAGAAGTGCCTGTCGCTGTACACGCTGATAAAACCAGAGTCAGTGGCGCAAGTACAGCCAATAATTTTTTCACAGATATATTCCTTATTCATTCATAGATGAAGACTGTCGCTATTGTGCCGAAATTCACCTGAATAAGAAATCTAAAAATCACTAAGCATGTTTAATCTACAGCCAACCAATTTAATAGATGTTGCATGAAAGCCACCATAGCGTTGCAGATTTGGAATTGCTGAATTGATTCACCCTTTGCTAAGGTTCGGCCTTATTGAAGAGCAACGGAATATCTAGATGAATAAATCACTGTATTACACACGAACAGCGCAATGGCTGCATTGGATCATGGCGGTTATTTTTATTGCGGCCTGGCTCATCGGTTTTTATAGTGGTAATTTTTTAAGTTATGACGTTGATGGCAGCTTTAAGGGTGATGTGATTTCACTGCATAAAAATATTGCAACCACCATTATTTTCCTGCTCGTTGTTCGAATTTTCTGGCGCTATACTCATCCGGCGCCGTCACTGCCTGAGAGTATGTCACCGCGGATGAAAACGTTGGCACATGCTGGTCATCTGGCGCTGTATTTCATGCTGATTGCCCTACCCCTTACAGGTTGTTTGTATAGTTGGAGTTTGGGTTATCCAGCACCGGTGCTGTATTTATTTAACCTGCCACCCCTCATTGCCGAAAACTCGGCTGTGACCGCTATTGTTAAGCCCTTGCATATCTGGCTTTCCTGGGCAGTCGGCATTCTACTGGTTAGCCATATTGCCGCAGCCTTTAAACATCATTTTATCGATAAAGATCATGTATTAAAAAGTATGACCCAGCAAGATAAATAATTAGACCATTAATATGGGCTAAATAATGTTTCCAGTCTGTGCTTGCAGACTGTTTTATTAAATAAATTCCTTGAGACAACTTCTGAGACTGTTTGCAATCGCTTTTTGCGTCAGTTCTTTTTTGGCTGCTTCATCAACTGTGGCTTTTAACAAAGTTTTGGCAGGCACATCTTTTAACGCATGCTCACCTACACATGAACACACATTTTTCTCAAGTTCAACTTTACTGGTGTCCTGCATTAAGTAGGTCGAAACTTTCCAAACTTTGGAATTTTGCAGCTCTTTACTGCATTGATATTCAATCAAAGGTTTTAAAGTACGTTGTGTCAATGTCATATCCGCACTAGAACAGGCAGAAATCAATAATATGCTGAGGAGCAGAATTAAACTTTTCAATTTCATATTGGCCTATAAAAATGATAAAGGCAGAGCGAACTCTGCCTTTTGTAAAAACTTAAACCAAGGCACGGATCTGGTTGATCCATTTCTCTTTTTCAGCCTCTGGAATAAACGACGCTTCAAAGGAGTGCATTGCCAACTGCTTTAATTCCTCGTTACTCAAGTCTAGCGCTTCAGCAATGGCAATAAAGTTGTCATTCATATAGCCACCAAAATAGGATGGATCATCTGAGTTGACTGTAACATGGACACCCTGCTGCAAGAGACGACGGATATTATGCTGCTGCATATCCTCGACCACACAAAGCTTCAGATTTGACAGCGGGCACACCGTTAAGGGCATTTTTTCGCGAATCAACCGTTGCATTAACTCAGAATCTTCTTCTGAACGCACCCCATGATCAATACGATTAACTTTCAGCAAATCCAGAGCTTCCCAGACATATTCTGCCGGGCCTTCTTCGCCCGCATGTGCTACGACCAAGAACCCTGCTTCACGCGCTTTGGCAAAGACACGTTCAAATTTAGAAGGTGGATGCCCGACTTCACTTGAATCCAGACCAATCGCAATAATCTGGTCTTTATAGGGCAATGCCTGCTCCAGCGTTTCAAAGGCCGCCTCTTCACTTAAATGACGCAGGAAACACATGATCAAATGTGAGCTAATTCCAAGCTTGGCCTTGGCATCATCGCAGGCTTTTTGCAGGCCATTGATGACGGTCGCAAAAGCAATTCCACGGTCGGTATGCGTTTGCGGATCGAAGAACATTTCTGTATGCACCACATTGTCTTCGGCACATTTTTCAAAATAGGCCCAAGCCAGGTCATAAAAGTCCTGTTCATGGATCAGTACATTGGCCCCGGCATAATAAATATCCAGGAAGGACTGAAGATTATGGAAATTATAAGCCTGCTTAACTTCCTCGACAGATTTATACGGGATGGCAATCTGATTACGCTGAGCGATTGCAAACATTAGCTCAGGCTCAAAAGTGCCTTCAATATGAACATGAAGCTCGGCTTTTGGCAAAGCGCGAATCAACTCAAGACGGTTCATCACTTCTCCTCGTGAAACCTTTAAATAATAAAAAAGGGCGCAAACTCAGTTTACACCCTTTCTGAATGTAGAAAAATTAGCCACCAAACAGTGCGAATTTAAGCGTCCATAGAACAGCAATAATCCAGACCATATACGGTACAGTCGCAGCCTTACCAGTCAACAACTTGATCAGTGCATAGCTGATAAAGCCCATCGCAATACCATCCGCAATCGAATAGGTAAATGGCATAAATACGATGGTTAAAAATGCCGGTACTGCCTCAGTAATATCTTCCCAGTCAATATGGACGATACCCTGAATCATCAACACACCAACAAATAACAATGCTGGCGCAGTGGCAAAACTCGGAACTGATTGTGCAAGCGGTGCCAGGAATAAACAGGCAATAAATAGTAATCCAACCACCACGGCGGTTAGACCGGTACGACCACCTGCTGCCACACCCGCAGAAGATTCAATATAAGGCGTAGTTGAAGAAGTACCCAGTGCCGCACCAGCAACAATCGCTGATGAGTCAGCAAATAAGGCTTTCTTCAAACGTGGTAATTTCCCGTCTTTTAACAGACCTGCACGATGCGAAACACCGACCAACGTCCCGGTAGAGTCAAACAGATCGACCAGGAAGAAAACAAAAATCACCCCAATTAAACTGGCAGTAAAGAGGCCTTCAAAATCCATTTGCATGAATGTTGGAGCCAGCGATGGAATATGACCCACTACACCCTGGAATTCGTTATAACCTAGTGCCGTTGCAATGGCAGTCACCACCAGAATACTGATGATAATCGCACCACGGACTTTAAACTGGTGCATTACCACAACCAACAAAAAGCCAAAAAGTGCTAATAATACAGAAGGTTGTTTCAGATCACCCAAGCCCACCAGTGTGGCTGGATTATCCACAATAATTCCGGCATTTTTCAGTGCAACCAATGCCAGGAACAAGCCAATACCACCACCAATCGCGAGCTTGAGCGACATTGGAATTGCATTGACAATGGCTTCACGTATTTTAAACAGGCTAATGGCAATAAAGACCAGACCTGAAACAAAAACTGCACCCAAGGCGGTTTGCCAAGGCACCCCCATTCCCAGACATACAGAATAGGTAAAGAAGGCATTTAAGCCCATGCCTGGTGCCAGCGCAATTGGATAATTCGCAATCAGGCCCATGACTAAACAGCCAATCGCAGCTGCAAGACAGGTTGCTACAAAGACAGCCCCATGATCCATCCCTGTTTCGGACAAGATCATTGGATTGACAATAATGATGTAACACATGGTTAAGAATGTAGTTACACCAGCCAGAACTTCTGTACGGAAACTGGTTTTGTTTTCACTCAGTTTAAACAGACGTTCAAGCATATTTTCTGAAGATGGATTAGGAGTCGTCATGACCTAGCCCCTATTGAGTAAACTTTATGCTTCAAGCACGCCGTCAAATAAATGAAATTTCACAAAAAATTCATTTATTTTGAGGATGTGTTAGCAACGAATATGCCAGTATAGCCATTTGACGGGTTCAAATGTTTGAACAGCTTACAGCCCCAGGGCTATGCTATAAAAACCCCAAAAAATCTAAACAAAAAAGCTGCATAACTTTTATGCAGCTTTATTTAATGATATAAATCAAATGCTTAGAAAGATGAAGTTTGCTTCATCTTTATAGGTGGCAAATTATAACACATTGATTTCTGATTGCTTCTTTGATTTTATACTTTATTTAAAATCAATCTATTTAATTCGAATATTTTTAATATTTTATTATATTTATTATTGAGTTAATTTTATTAATTACGCTAAATTGAAAAAAAAGAAAATTGATGCATGTGTTAATGTCGATGCCGATTAGAGTCTAACAATTTGCTGGAGTCACGCGCTTCATTCAAGACATGACGGATTTTTTCGTATTTTCTGATTTCTGCCTGTTTATGCACGCAGAATCCTAATACACTGACCATTAACACAAAAACAGGAATAGCATGTATTTTCATTTTTATTATTCTGCTTTGTAACACTGTGCAATTATGCTAACAAAAAACCTAATAAACTTGTGACTTACTTTACATTTAACCCGATAGAATGCACTTCTTAAACCGTTTAGCGATATTTTTCTATCGTTTTATTTATTATTACTTAATTAATTTTTCATTCTTTCTCAAAAAATCTCTTGCGCTAAATACTCCCCAAAGTTAATAAATTAAATATTTGAATATTAAATACTTATTTATTTAAATAAAAATTTCTATTGGAAAGAAAAATATAAAAATTAATGAAAATTCCCTGATTTAAAATATATTAACTTGAGCTATTTTATTCAGCTTTTCCCAGAAATATCAGTTTCAATTTTCTGTAAAAAACAATTCAATAGATGAGATTTTACGCATTATTTCAATGAGTTCAGCGATAATTCTAATTTTTTATCTAACTTAAAATTTGGGAAAGACGCTAAAAACCACATTTGTACCGAAGTGCAGCCAATCAACTCCCCTGGCACTCAATATTTAAAAAACGATTAAAGCTGGATAAATAAAATTTCAATACTCATAGCTCCCAATACCGCCTAGAAACCAATTATTCTATGCGGTAGCGGAATAACGTTATTTATGCACTGATTTGTTCATCACGTTTAAATACCAATTCACCTTTAAGTGAACTATCGGCATCAAAATAATAGCCATCGGTATTGAATGCTTTGAGTTCTTCGGCACGTTCAATTCTATTTTCAACAATAAAACGTGCCATCAAACCACGTGCTTTTTTAGCATAGAAACTAATCACTTTATATTTGCCATTTTTCTGATCCAGAAATACTGGCTTAATAATCTCTGCCTGAATTTTGCGCTCGTTCACCGATTTATAATATTCATCAGAAGCAATATTCACCAAGATCTCAGACTGGGCTGCTGCTAAATCTTGATTGATCAGATCAGTGATGTGATGTGCCCAGAAGTCGTATAAGTTATGCCCGCGAGAATTGGCCAATTTGGTTCCCATTTCCAGACGATAGGGCATCATCAGATCCAAGGGACGCAAAAGCCCATATAAACCAGACAACATACGCAAATGCTGTTGTGCAAAGTGCAGATCTTCCTGCTTTAAGCTATAAGCATCCAGACCGGTATAGACATCTCCTTTAAAGGCAAAAATAGCCTGACGTGCATTGGCTAAATTAAAATCTGGTTGCCAGTCCTGGAAACGTGCTGTATTTAAATTGGCAATTTTTTCACTGACACTCATCAAACTGGAAATTTCTGTTGCAGAAAGTGTACGACAAGCTTTGATCAAATCCTGCGAATGTTCTAATAATCTGGCTTGAGTAAATTGGTCAGTGGGTAATGGGGTATCGTAATCGAGCGTTTTGGCTGGAGAAATTAAAGCGAGCATGGCAACCTGGTCAAAAAATGATTAATCAAACTATATCAGTCTGCTTACTTTAATTCCAATTCATGTTTTTATTCACCATAATCGTTAAAATGCGCGATTCTCCTGTTAATCATCGGTATTTATATGTCCGAGCAAATTTTCCTTCAAGGACCTGCGGGTCAGATTGAAGTTTTTGTGGATTATCCTCAGGGTGAAGTGAAAGGATTCGCGGTAGTTTGTCACCCCCATCCCTTGCAAGGTGGTACGCCCCAACACAAGGTTCCCGTTCTATTGGCACAAATGTATATGGAACGTGGCTGTGTTGTGTATCGTCCGAGTTTTCGCGGTTCTGGTCAAAGTGAAGGTATACACGACGAGGGCTTCGGTGAGACGGATGATGTATTAGAAATCATTCGGTTTGCTCGCAGTCAGCATATTGGGCTGTCTTTTTATGCGGGCGGTTTTAGTTTTGGTGCGCATGTCATGGCAAAGAGCTATGCAGCCTTACCTGTAGAACTGCAACCCAAACAAACTATTTTATGTGGACTGCCAACTGCAACAGTTGCCGGTATTCGCCATTATGTTACGCCAGCAATTAAAGGTGATATTCTGTTCATTCATGGTGAGGGTGATGAAGTAACCCTGCTGTCGGATATGATTGAATGGGCAAAACCACAGCGTCATTTAGTGACCGTATTGCCTGGTGCCAATCATTTCTTTACTGGCTATTTAAAGCAATTGCGGATTGCAATGACCCGCTACTTAGCGCTTGGCTAAATAATAAAACCCGTCAGATGATGGGTTTTTTTATGCTTCTCACAGCAGTTTTTCAGCTAAGTGATAAATCATTGCCCGACATTTAGCTTGTTGTACTATATCAACATCAACAATCTTTCCACCCAAACGTTCAATGACTTTTCGGCTCGCTCAATTTTCTTCGACTACAGGATAAATCAATCGCTGACGATTTAAGTCATCAAGGGCATAACCAACCAGAGCATCAACCGTTTCACAACCATATTTATGACCATGCTGGCTTTCCTTGATCCAAATTCCAAGCTGTGGCACTTCACCCATTAAACGATCTAAACCACAAAGCCCCATAAATTCCAGACTTTCCGCATGGCTGTCAAAAACACATATTCTTCATGAGCTGCCATATTCTCTAGCCATTTTTGCCATCCTGTTGCAAATGCTTGTTCAGATTCTAGCAGCCCCCATGTCATAAAACGCGTCAAACTTGGGATAATCGCGGCATAAGCTTCTCATGCATCTGATGCACGAAAATAGCTGAGTATCAGACACTCACTTTGGCGTTGAGATCAAATTATAGTGGAGTTATGAATTAGTTCTTCCATTCAAACTCGCTAAAGCTTTCCTGCTCTTTGAGCGAGCTTTCTACTGCTTGTGCTAGCTGATTGAGCAGACTTCGTTCGGTAATACGATCGAGCCAATCTTGTTCTTCTTCAGGATATGAGGCAATTTCACAGACCAGATGCCCCTGCTCATCTCTGGTTTCACAACTCACAGATAAGGGCAAAGCATGTTCATCCACGCTCACGGCAACCTGAGCACCACTTTGACTTAAGGTCTGAAAGCCATGTTTACCTAATGTTTCGGCAAGAAAATGCGCTACATATTCCTGGGTTTCCTGACCATCCCGGGGTTGCTGGCTTCGTGTATTGGCCATGAATTTTAATTTTCGCATCGCTACATCCTAATGGCTTTTTTCTTGTATGGGTTTAGCATAAGCAATATAAACAAAACAGCCAAGCAAAAGCTTGGCTGTTTCACATAATTTTAAAAATTATTCTGAAACTTGAATAGGCAAACCTGCAATTGAGGTCAGTTCTGTAAAGGTCGGGAAACTGGTGGCTACCGTTTCCGTACCGACAATCTTGATCTGCTCCGAATTACGTAAACCGGCAATCGAAAAACTCATTGCAATGCGATGATCATGATGCGATTCAATTTCACCACCGGTAAAGATTGGCGACCAGTCACCTGATTTGCCCTTCCCTTCGATAATAATGCCATCTTCAGTTGGGGTACAGTCAATGCCCATGGTTTGCAGGCCATCTGCCATCACCTGAATACGGTCCGATTCTTTTACGCGAAGCTCGGCAGCACCGGTCAAAATCGTCTGACCTTCGGCACAGGCAGCAGCAATAAACAGCGCCGGGAATTCATCAATCGCCAATGGCACCTGATCTTCAGGCATATGAATGCCTTTAAGCGTACGCGTACCACGAATACGGATATCTGCAATCGGTTCACCGCCAGCAATGCGTTCATTTTCAACGGTAATGTCCGCACCCATCTGTTTCAGGATTTCGATCACGCCAGTACGGGTCGGGTTGATACCAACAGCCTCTAAGGTCACATCCGAATTTTCAGTAATCGCAGCGCCGACCATAAAGAAGGCCGCAGAAGAAATATCAGATGGCACCTGGATATTGGTTCCGACCAGCTTTCCACCACCTTGTAATGAAATACGATTGCCTTCGGTTTTCACCTCATAACCAAATGCACGCAACATACGCTCAGTATGGTCACGGGTTGGTTCAGGTTCAGTCACTGCGGTTTCGCCATTTGCCCATAGGCCCGCCAGCAAAATACCTGATTTTACCTGCGCTGATGCCATTGGCAAATCGTACTGAATGCCTTGTAGTTGCTGGTTGCCTGTAATCGAGACAGGCGGAGTTCCACGTTCACCCGTGGTCTGAATCAGTGCACCCATTTCACGTAAAGGCTTGGCAATACGTTCCATTGGGCGTTTAGATAGGGATGCATCACCGGTCATCACTGAATCAAATTTCTGCGCTGCCAGCATACCGGACAGCAAACGCATTGAAGTACCTGAGTTGCCCATATAAATGGCAGACTGTGGCGCTTTAAGACCATGCATACCGACGCCATGAATGGTGACTTCACCATTTTTAGGGCCTTCGATGCTGACGCCCATATCACGAAAAGCCTGCAAAGTTGCCAGTGCATCTTCACCTTCAAGGAAACCAGTCACATGTGTTGTACCTTCAGCGATGGCACCAAACATGATCGAGCGATGTGACACAGATTTGTCACCTGGCACGGTAAATTTACCTTGAAATGTCTTGGCACCCGGCTGAATGGTAAATTGTTGTGTCACTTTATTTTTCTCCATGAAAGGTTTCTTGGCGAGCATATGGTTGAAATGCTGGCGAGCTGCCTGCGCATGACCCAATAAGCCCATCAATGCTTGGGAATCTTCATCTTCGATCAATTTGCGAATCATCGCGAGCTGCTGTTCAAAGCCATCTACGGCATTCAGAACTGCTTTTTTGTTGGCAAAAAAGATGTCATGCCACATTTGTGGATCACTGGCGGCAATCCGCGAGAAATCGCGGAAGCCACCGGCAGCATAACGAAATATGTCTAAGTTGTCTTCACGTTTGGCCAGCTGTTCAACCAAGTTGAATGCCATGAGATGCGGAAGATGACTGGTATGTGCCAGCACTTCATCGTGCTTGTCCACATCCATGCAAATCACTTCGGCTTTGGCCGCTTGCCACAGTTGAATCAGCTTCTCCACGGCCCAATCGCTACTGCTTGGCAGTGGCGTCAAAATTACCTTGTGATTGGCAAATAGATCGACTTTTCCTGCATGTACACCGGTATGCTCTGCACCTGCAATCGGATGACCCGGCACAAAACCTGCTGGAAGCTGGTCACCAAAGACCGCTTTAGCCGCATCGACCACATTACCTTTGGTACTTCCCACATCAGTAATAATGACATTTTCCGTCAAATACGGCTGAATCAGCTCAAGTACTTTTTGTGTGGCACGTACCGGCAAAGCCAGAACAATCAGATCTGCACCTTTGACTGCATCTACAGGATCGGCATAGCCTGCAGAAATCAGACCAAGTGCCTTGGCATCTTCCAAAGTCTTGGACGAACGTGTCGATGCCACAATGTCATTGGCCAAGTGCTCGGCTTGAATGACACGCGCCAGACTTGAACCAATCAGTCCAAGCCCAATAAATGCAACTTTTTCAAACAATGGCTGCGACATGAATTAAGCTTTTGCCTCTAAACCCAATACTGTAGCAAGCGCGCTTAAGAATTTCGCGTTTTCTGCTTCAGTACCAATCGATACACGAATGTGGCTGGAAATACCGACCGGACGTACAATGACCCCTTGTTTCAGCAAACCGTTAAAGGTTGCTGCGGGGTCTGCCTGTACATCAACCAGAATAAAGTTAGCACGAGAAGGCACATAGTTCAGACCCAAAGCCTTAAAACCTGCTTCAAGTTGCGCCATACCGGCTTTATTTACTTCGCGAGAACGCGCGATAAAGTCTTCATCTTTCAGTGCAGCCACCGCAGCGACCATGGCCAAATGATTGACGTTAAATGGCTGACGAATACGGTTTAAATAATCGGTCACTTCAACCGATGCCAAGGCAAAACCGACACGCAGTGCAGCCAGACCATAGCACTTCGATAAAGTACGGCTGACAATCAGATTTGGATATTGTTGCAGGAATTTCAGGCTATTGAAATTTTCCGGGAAATATTCCACATACGCTTCGTCTAGCACCACAATTACATTTGCAGGGACTTTTTGCATGAAAGCTTCAAATTCGGCTTCTTCGAACCAGGTTCCGGTCGGATTGTTCGGATTGGCAATGAAGACGAGTTTGGTATTGTCCTGAATTGCTGCTGCCATAGCGTCAAGGTCATGTGAAAAACCTTTGGCAGGTACTTCAATCGCTTGTGCATTAATGGCTTGAGTCACCAATGCATAAACTGCAAAAGCATGCTGGCTATACACCACAGAATCGCTTGAAGAAACGAATGCGCGGGCAAACATTTCTAGCAAGTCGTTTGAACCATTGCCCAGCGTAATCTGATCATGATTAAAACCAAACTGAGTTTTAATCTGATCTTTCAGGATAAAGCCACCTCCATCCGGATAACGGCCAATTTCAGCAATTTCCGCAGCGACTGCTTCTTTGACTTTATCTGAACAACCCAGTGGATTTTCATTGGATGCCAGCTTGACGATATCGGTAAGACCCAACTCACGCTCAAGTTCACTGATCGGTTTACCTGGCTGATATGGCTTTAATTTTGAGATGCCTGAATTGGCTGGAACAAACGACATTTTAGACTTCCAATTTTAGGTATAAAACAGTGGTCAGCACCCTCGCCCTGACCACGGATAGCTGACTTAAAGTACAGCTGCAGGATATGAACCGAGCACGCGAACTTCTTTAACTAAAGGACGAATTTCTGCAATTGCAGCTTTGACATGTTCCTGCTCAATATGACCTTCAAGATCAATGAAGAACACATAAGCCCATTTTTCCGGAAGTGCTGGACGCGTTTCAATACTGGTCAAGCTGATATTGTGCTTGGCAAATGGCGCCAGAATTTCCAGCAATGCACCAGCACGGTCATGTGCAGAAATCAGTAATGAGGTTTTATCATTGCCACTTTGAGGCACTTTTTCACGGCCAATCACCAAGAAACGTGTGGTATTTTCCGGATTGTCCTCAATATTGCCATGCATAATTTCAAGATTATAAATACTCGATGCAATTTCAGAAGCAATCGCAGCAGAATGCCATTCATTTTGAATACGGCGCGCAGCCTCAGCATTAGAACTTAAAGCCACACGTTCTACACCCGGATAATGCGCGTCTAGCCATTTACGACATTGCGCCAAAGTCTGCTGATGTGCATAAATCTGTTTAATACTGTCTTTACGGGTATTTTCAGAAATCAGAAATTGATGATGAATCGGCAATTCAACTTCGCCAATCACATTCAGGTTCGAGGTTTTAAAACAGTCCAGGGTATGATTGACTACACCTTCAGAGGAATTTTCCACCGGCACCAAACCATAATGGGCACTGCCCGCCTCGACTTCACGGAAGACTTCATCAATTGTCGGTAAAGGTCGAACCACCGCATCATGACCAAAGTGCTTGAGTACCGCAGAATGGGTATAGGTTCCGACTGGCCCTAGAAACGCAATACTTTGCGGAGCTTCAAGCGCAAGACAAGCGGACATGATTTCACGAAACAGACGTGCCATGGTGGTGTCCGACAATGGCCCTTCATTACGCTCCATGACATTGCGCAACACCTGTGCTTCACGTTCTGGGCGGTAAAACAGCGGACTTTCTTCTGAAGCAAACTTTGCTTTTGCAACTGCTTCAGCCAAACGTGCCCGGCGGTTAATCAATTGCTGGATTTGCTGATCAACAGAATCGATATCCTCACGAATTTTTGCCAAATCAAGAGAAGTCGTGGTGTTTTGATCGTCGTTGATCATTGTTATGTCGCCCTTCATAAACCTTATCTGTTCAGTATAACAATAGTGAGCTTTAAAATGTTACGCAATATGACATTGCTAGATTAAGTCTTAAAAACAGACAGTTGGTTTTAACCACTCATCGCTTTTAGTCATATCTGGTAACATTTAGTTCAGCATTCTGGCTTGATTTACATTATCAAATTGTAAACTTAGCCTCTCCATCTTAACTGATTTTAATGAATATGAAATATCACTATTTCTTAATCTATATAGCGGTTTTAAGCATAAGAAAATTAAAATAATAGCTTTGTACATGTCTTTTTTGACCTATTAAAATCTGAGATATCTTTCACAATAAAATGCACGCTCCTCACGCTCATTTCTCTTATTTAATATTGATTTTCCTAGATTTTTTACATGAAATTACTACTCTGTTACAAAGCAGAGACGTTTTTTCAACCTTTAACAGCTAGTCTAATTTAAATCATGAGTTGGGGGGATCAATCATGCCAAAAAGAATAGCGGTACTTATAACAAATAATTTTGAAGACCAAGAATACCTGGAGCCAGTGGCTGCCTTGCTGGCTGCCCATCATAGCGTCTGCAATATCGAACTTAACGCAGGCAAAGTGGTCTATGGGCTGCATGGCTGTTCTGCCGTGACCATCGACCGTGGCATCGAACAAATCAGTATTGATGACTTTGATGCCTTGCTGATTCCAGGGGGCGAATCTGCGGTTTCTCTCTCTACCGATGTTCGGGTGCTACAGTTCATCCATGCCTTCAATCAGGCCCAAAAAGCTATTTTCAGTTTATGTGATGCATCCTTATTACTGTGTGAAGCAGATGTGCTGAAAAATCGGATTATTACCAGTATCCGGGCGCACGCGAGTCGCGTACAGCATGCGGGTGGAACCTATTATGATGTAGAACTGGTAAATGATAATAACCAGTTGATCTCATCGCGCCTGCCCAACGATTTGCCCATTTTTATTCATGAATGTTTGAATGTCTTAAAATCATAAAATTTAAAACAGAATCACTGTCTCTTTGCTATACTTTGCCTGTAAAAAAAGAGTCCTTAACAGGACTCTTTTTTTTATCAATAAATTAACGTCCTAACAGACCACGCGCTACAATTTCTTTCATGATTTCATTGGTACCACCATAAATCCGTTGAATACGGGCATCGACAAAGAAGCGTGAAATTGGATATTCAGTCATGTAGCCATAACCACCAAAGAGCTGAAGCAGATTGTCAGCAATCTTCATCTGCATATCGGTAGAAAAACTTTTCAATGCCGCTGCAGTTTCGACATCCAGTTTCCCTTGCATATAAAGCTCAAGATTCTGGTTATAAAAAGCTGCGGTCGCCAATTCATCAATTTTCGCTTGTGCCAAAACAAAACGAGTATTCTGGAATTGACCGATGGCCTGACCAAAAGCCTGACGCTCTTTCACATATTGCGTGGTCACATCAATAGAACCACGAATTGCACCCAAGGCTGTTGCTGCGATGGCGGTACGCTCACGCGGTAATTCCTGCATCAAATAAGCAAAACCCTGCCCCGGTTGACCGAGTAACTGGTCTTTCGGCACCTTGACATTGTCAAAGAACAGTTCCGAAGTATCTTGCGCATGCAGGCCAATCTTGTCCAGATTAGTGCCTTTTTTAAAGCCTTCCAGATGCGTGTCGGCCAGTAACAAAGAAACGCCTTTGGCACGGGCTTGTGGATCGGTTTTCACCGCCAGTACCACCAGGTCGGCATGTTGACCATTGGAGATGAAGGTTTTTGAGCCATTTAACAGATAATGTTCATCCTGCAAGATAGCGCTGGTACGCATGGCTTGCAAGTCTGAGCCGGCACCTGGCTCGGTCATACCAATCGCACCGACCACTTCACCGCTCACCATTTTCGGCAACCAGTGTTTCTTCTGCTCTTCAGTTCCAATGTGCAAGATATAGGGTGCAGCAATATCCGAATGACAGGACAATCCTGTAGAAATGGCACTGTATCCGGCACGTGCAGACTCTTCAATCAGCATCAATGAATAATCGGTTGGCACCCCATAGCCGCCATATTCCTCCGGAACATCGACACACAAGAAACCATTTTCACCAAGTGCATTCCAGACTGAACGTGGCATCAGGCCTTCGTGCTCCCATTGTTGATAATACGGTGCGACATGTTCATTCATAAAGCGTTTAAAATTGTCGCGGAATAATTCTAGATCGGCATCGTAGGCAAGCATTCGGTTGTCCTTATACTGTTTATCGTTTTATTTCCTGTTTTACAGACTATCTACTTTCAGCTTTACTGTCATGTACTGGCATCTATCTTTTACTAACTTTGCAGTCAATAAAAAAGGAAGCCGAAGCTTCCTTTTTCTTTCAAACATTAGAATTAATGGGCGTTATTGCCTTCTTGCGCCATTTTTTCATCAATTTCTGATGGATTTGCCAATGCATAGTTCAGCTTGTCCATATCGAGCTGGCCTACCCATTTTGCAACAACCAAAGTCGCCAAAGAGTTACCCACCAGATTGGTCAAGGCACGCGCTTCAGACATGAAACGGTCAATACCGAGAATCAAGGCCAGACCTGCAACAGGAATATTGCCCACAGCAGCCAAGGTTGCTGCCATCACAATAAAGCCAGAACCCGTGACACCTGCCGCACCTTTAGATGAAATCAACAGTACCAGAAGAAGGGTAATCTGATGAGACAAATCAAGTTGTGTATTGGTCGCCTGCGCAATAAAGATCGCAGCCATGGTCAAATAGATTGAAGTTCCATCCAGGTTAAATGAATAACCGGTTGGAATCACCAGACCTACCACTGATTTTTCAGCACCAGCAAGTTCCAGTTTTTTCAACATACGTGGCAATACTGATTCTGAAGAAGAAGTACCCAGTACAATCAGCAGTTCTTCACGGATCAGGCGAATCATCTTCATGATACTGAAACCCGCAAAACGCGCAATTGAACCCAGTACGATGAAAATAAACAGTACGCAGGTGATATAGAAACAAATGATCAACTGTGCCAGCTGAGCAAGCGAACCAATACCATATTTACCAATGGTAAAGGCCATCGCACCAAATGCACCGATTGGCGCAAGTTTCATTATCATGTTCACAATATTGAAGAATACATGTGAAATCTGGTCGATGAGTTTCAAGACTGGCTTGCCTTGATCACCCAGCTTATGCAGCGCGAAACCAAAAATGATCGCGAACAACAGAACCTGTAGAATTTCGCCTTCCGCAAATGCACCTACCACCGTATTTGGAATGATATTCATCAGGAAGTCGATCGTCGACTGTGACTCACCTGTAGCGACATATTTGCTGATGCCCGTGGTATCCAGTGATGCAGGATCAACGTTCATGCCTACACCTGGCTTGACGATGTTAATCACCACCAGACCGATGACTAACGCAATCGTGGAGACGATTTCGAAGTAAAGTAAAGCAACACCACCAGTTTTACCCACTGATTTCATGCTTTCCATACCCGCAATACCGCTGACCACGGTACAGAAAATCACCGGTGCGATGATCATTTTGATCAGGCGGATAAATGCATCACCCAGCGGTTTAAGCTGTTCACCCAAGCCAGGAACATACTGTTCTACACCATTGATAATTTGCGTACCACTCGGCGAGAAATGCCCGACCAGAATACCTGCAATAATAGCCACAATCACCTGAAAATACAGTGACTTATAAATCGGTTTTTTCGCCATAATAAATCTACTTGAACGATATCTGAAAATAAAAAGACCATTTTGAGAAATGCACTGATCTGTTCATCTGCTCTGAAGATGAACTGGATCAAATCTCAATAGGCTCAAGAGAATGTTCAAAATGAAAATCAGCCACGCATTCAATCTGACGCGCAGCATCAGACCAAAGTATTAAATGGGAGAAAGAGATTAAGAAAACTTAAACAAACTCTAAAAATTGTCTGAATTTTACTGAAAAATCCCATTAAATGTGCATAAAGTCTTATGCAATTGCCTGCTTTTTGCTCGCATTGAATTAGACATTAGTCGATAATCAGATTTAAATGCCTGTTTTCCGTATACTGAAAGCTTTGTTAATTTTAGACCCTCCTCATTGACCCCAATATTTGCTGCAAGCTGTATAAGTTATGAATACCAAAAGAAATATTTATAAAGATTTCGAACATCCCTTTGCCCAATATGTACGCATCGTGGGGAAAGGAAAAAATGGCGCCCGCTCCCTCAGCTATGATGAAGCCTATCAAGCCTTTAGCATGATTCTGAAAGATGAAGTGCTCGATGTGCAGCTAGGGGCGTTCTTGATGTTATTGCGGGTCAAAGAAGAGTCTGTAGATGAGTTAGCCGGTTTTGTTCAGGCCACACGCGACCAGCTTGAATTTAAGCAGCTGGATGTCGATCTGGACTGGTCCTCTTATGCAGGCAAGCGCAAGCATTATCCATGGTTTATTCTGGCAGCACTGACGTTGGCCAAGCATGGTTATACTATTGTGATGCATGGTGCCGCTGGTCATACCATGAACCGGGTTTATACCGAACAAGTGTTAACTTGCTTAGGCTATCCAATCTGTCAAAATGATGATGAAGTGGAGCAGCAATTACAGCAACGACATTTTGCCTATATCCCGTTAGAGGTGATTTCTCCGATTCTGGCAGATCTGATTGGCCTACGAAATGTAATGGGACTGCGCTCCCCGATTCATACGCTGGCTCGTTTAATTAACCCGTTTAATGCCAAAGCAACGCTGCAAGCAATTTTCCATCCGGCGTATCGGGGTTCGCACCAACAGGCGGCTTTCCGCTTAGGTTATAAAAATAGTGCGGTAATTAAAGGTGAAGGGGGCGAATTTGAGCGTAATCCGGATGCCAAAACTTTGATCTGCGGTATTAAAGATGGCGAACTGTACGAATATGAACTACCGAAACTGACTGACAATCGTAGTCCGGTTGAGGAAGAACTGGATCTGGCCTTATTTAAAGCAGTATGGGATGGTCAGCAAAGCCATGAATATGGCGAGATTGCGGTTACGGAAACCATGGGCATTGCGTTGTATAGCATGGGTGCATGTAAAAGCTATGAAGTTGCGATGCAAAAAGCCAAAGAATTATGGGTGAATCGTCACACCGTTTAAACTTTGAAATGTGTAGAAAAAAAGCATTGTTCCTTCATTGAACAATGCTTTTTTAAATATCTTTCGACTGACTCGACCTCAGTGCTTAGACAAAACGAATTGGCTTGAATTCCGGTTCATTCTTGTGATGATCATCATCACATTCCTCGCCTTCTTCTTTAGTACCGCGATCGATAAAACCGCTGCGCTCATTTTCAGGCAAGTTTTTCATTTCCCAGGCATAGACTGCCTGCATACAAGTCTGGCGTTGTTCCTGAGTTAGGGCTACACCATTTGGCCACTTTCCAATTTCAATTGCTGTTCTTAGGCGTTCAACAATCTCAGGATTGAGTACGGCAAGCATTTGTTCAATATTCATGATTTAATCCTGCTTAAAATAATCAAAGTCCTGATTCCACCCCAGTTTGGTTCGACAGGCATTATAAAAGTCATAGCCCGGTGGATGCAGAAGATTCAGTTTAAAGGGATGCTTGCGAATATGGACGCTATCGCCAACATTCAAAGACACACTGTGTTGTCCATCCGCACTGACCATCGGCAGTACGCGATTTTCACGAATCAGTAATTTAATTTCGCTGTGTCCACCGACCACAATCGGGCGTGAAGACAAGGTATGCGGATGCATCGGCACCAGCGCAATCGCATCCATACTCGGATGGACAATTGGCCCGCCCCCAGAAAGTGCATAAGCCGTAGAGCCGGTCGGCGTCGATACAATCAGGCCATCACTGTGCTGACGATAGACATACTGTCCGTCAATATTCAGTTCAAAATCGATCATATGCACCGATTTTCCTGAATGCAGTACCACATCGTTCAGTGCAATCGCATCGTAAATCACTTCGCCTTTGGAGCGAATTTCGACTTCGAGTAAAAAACGTCGCTCAGTCTGAAAATCACCTTTTAACACCTGATCCAACTTAAAGATGACTTCGGTTGGCTTAATGTCGGTTAAGAATCCCAGACGCCCCCGGTTAACGCCGATCACAGGAGTATTGTACTTGACCAGTGCGCGTGCTGCATGCAAAAGCGAACCATCCCCTCCTACCACAATGACCAGATCAACGACTTCACCAAGTAAAGCACGACTGACAGTTTGGGTATTGTTATATGGAACGAGTTCAGCTGTCGCTGCATCAAAAACAGGATGTAAGCCTAAATTCAGAAGATGATCATGAATAAGACATAAGGTTTCAACCACCGATGATTTATCAGGACGTCCTATTAACCCGATATTTCGAAAGGTTTTATGGGAAATTTGCACCAGTGTCGTCGCTCCGCTACGGATCTTGCATATCATAGCATTAAGCTATACCTGGATGATAATTTATAACAGGATGCTAGCTCGTCGCAAATTATTTGAAATATATTTGAATTAAGGAGAAATTGTGGGCTTTGATTTTAATTTTAAGCGCATTTATTGATTAAATATTGCAAAATGATTAAAAGCTTCGCATGATTAGCACAATTTCACAGGATCTTATAAGTATTTATGAAATCTGAACGTGGCATGGGGTTTTTTGCCTTAATTTTCTCGATTTTAGTCATTTCCATCTTTGTCGTATTTAGTATTTACCTGATTAAATTAGATAATATTGTACGCGAAAAATTTGAAGGTCAACGCTGGGATATTCCGGCGAAAGTTTTCGCACGTCCAATGGAAGTGTACGTCAATGCCCCAGTCAGTCAGCAGGATTTCCAACAAGAATTAAAATTACTCGGTTATAAAAACTCGGATAGTTATGCCAAGTCGGGCAATTTTGTCACTACGGGAAATACTTTATATGTACATACCCGTGGCTTTGATTTTGGTGATCGGGTTGAACCGGAACAAGTTCTGAAAGTGAGTTTTAATGCTAACCAAGTGACTGAGGTCAGCGCCACCAAGCCATCTTCTAGCGGTATTGCCCGACTGGAACCCTTATTGATTGGTGGAATTTATCCACAGCATAACGAAGACCGGGTACTGATCAAACTGAATAAAGTGCCTAAACCATTGATCGAAGCGCTCATCGCAACTGAAGACCGTAAATTCTATGAACACCATGGCGTATCTCCACGCGGTATTGCACGTGCTGTTGTCAGTAATATTACCGGTGGCAAACGTCAGGGTGGCTCGACTTTAACCCAGCAACTGGTGAAAAATTTCTATTTAACGCCTGAGCGTACCTTAAAGCGTAAAGTCAATGAAGCCTTTATGGCCATGCTGGTTGAATTACATTATGACAAGAATGAAATTCTGGAAGCTTATCTAAATGAAGTGAATCTCGGCCAAAATGGTAACTATTCAATTAATGGTTATGGCTTGGCTTCTCAGTTTTATTTTGGTCTGCCACTGCGTGAACTGAATATTTCCCAGCAGGCTTTTTTAGTCGGTCTGGTACAAGGCCCGAGTCTATATAACCCATGGCGTAATCCTGAAAGTGCGAAAAAACGCCGTGATATCGTCCTGAATAATATGCTGGTGATGGGCTATCTAAGCCAAGAACAATATGAAAAAGAAACCGCACGTCCATTGAACGTGATTTCAAAACCAACCTTGGGCCCTGCACGTTTCCCGGACTTCCTGGATATTGTGCGTCGTCAATTACGCACTGACTATCAGGAAACTGACCTGACCAATCAGGGTCTGCGTATTTTCACCACGCTGGATCCTTTGGCTCAAACCCGAATTCAGGACAGTTTTAAGCAGACAGTCGCACGTTTAACCAAATCTAATCCGGGCCGTTTAAAAGACTTGCAGGGTGCAGTTTTGGTATCGCATCCGGAAAATGGTGAACTGGTTGCAGCAGTCGGCTCGACTCAAGACTTTACCGGCTTTAACCGTACAGTAGATGCCAAACGTCAGGTGGGTTCATTATTAAAGCCTGTGATTTACCTGAGTGCACTGGAATCAAATCGTTACCATTGGGCCAGTCCGATTGAAGACAGTGAAATTAGTGTGCAAAGTGATGGTAAGACCTGGACGCCGAAAAACTACAGTGGCCGTGGACATGGTGTCGTACCGATGTCACAAGCGCTGTCACAATCCTATAACCTGTCTACTGTACGTTTAGGACAAGAATTTGGTCTGTCTACCTTCATTAATCATCTGAAAAAATTTGGTGTCACTTCCGATATTCCATCCTATCCGTCTATTTATTTAGGTGCGGTGGATATGTCGCCAATGGAGGTGATGAATATTTATGGTAACTTCGCCACAGGTGGCTTTAAATATCCAACCAAGTCAATTCGTTCTGTGGTCGATGCCAATGGACGGATACTCGACCGTTATAGCTTAAGCGTACAACCGACCATTGACCCGGCTTCAGCCTATGCCCTGAATTATGGCCTGCAACAGGTCATGTCGAGTGGTACAGGCCGCGCAGCTTATAACAGTCTGCCGAGTAATCTGAATCTTGCAGGTAAATCAGGCACCACCAATGATAGCCGTGATTCATGGTTTGCCGGTTATTCAGGTAACTATATGACGGTGGTCTGGCTCGGTCTGGATGACAATAAAGTCACTGGCCTAACCGGTTCCTCGGGTGCTCTTCCGGTCTGGATCAATGTCATGAAACAGCTCCGCCAGAAACCTGTCAATCTGCCACAACCCAATGAAATTCAATGGCATTGGCTGGATCGTTATACCGGTCATTTATCTGCCCAAGGTTGTGAAGGTGCCATGTATATTCCGATTTCACGTCATGCCTTGCCAAATCAGGCCACCGCCTGCGGTATCTCCCAATATGTGACTGAACCTTACGATATCGATTCAGAACCTCAGTCATCTGATGCCGAACAGGACGATATCAGTCGTTATATACAAGAAAGTGAAACAGAAATAGAACGAGATCTCGCGAATGAAACCCGTATTATCTCGAGTGGAAGTTATAGCCATTAATTGAGTCTATGTTTATGTTACAAAAAATCATCCCTGGCCTGCTCATCCTCAGTTTGATGGGCTGCCAAAGCTTTCCTGAGCCAGAGCCAGCTGCTCCAGCCAAACCTGCAACAGAAAAGCCTAAACCACAGACCCCAGACGGCATCGTGATTACGCCTTATGACCGTCCTGAAATCAAACGCCAGAAAATTGTAATTCCTGAGCAAAAGCCTAAAAACCAGAAATTTGATGATGGCCGTAATCTGCCTGCTTTCAAGCGTCTTATGCAGCAAACCCAGCAGGCCTATGCCAAACAGCAATTTTCTCAGGCCGAAGCAGCAGCGGTACAAGCCCAGCGCCTGGCACCTCAAGCATCTGAAACTTATCTGTACCTGGGCATGATTGCGAACCGCAAAAATCAGCCTGCACGTGCAGATGCTTTTGCATTACGTGGCCTGAGCTATGCGCAATCAAATGCGATGAAGAAACAGCTCTGGCAGGTTCGTTTAAAGGCTGCACAACAGCAAAAAGACACCAAAGCCATTCAAAATGCCCAGCAGGCTTTAAAAAAACTTTAATATCTTAATTATAACTTACCAATAAAAAGCAGCTTACTTATATATTGCTTATACCTGCAATACCATAAGCATGCCGGCCTTGTGCATAGCTCAGATCTTCTGTTTTCAGCCCGCCCAAGGCAAATACCGGAATTTGTACCTGGGTTGCCAGCTGTTGGAACTGCTCCCAGCCCAATGTCTCAGTACCCGGGTGTGTCGGTGTCGCCAGCACCGGACTGAGCAAAGCTGCCTCACAGCCAATCTGTTCAGCCTGCTGTAATGTCGCCAGATCATGGCAAGCTGCAATATAACGATAGCCTCGCAGTAACTGACCGGCTTGCAAGGCCACTAACTGGGACTGTTTCAGGTGAAGGGTGCGAATCGTTTGCTGTTGCAATTCGTTAAGCTGTGACCAGAGCTCCTGATTAATTATTAGCTTGGAAAGCAGCTCAATCGGAAGCTGTTGTAATTGTATGACCCGTTCAGGTGTGATTTCAACGCGCCAATATAGCATCTGATCTGGATCAAGTTGATGTAAAATCGCCAGATCATCTGCGATCTTGATACGTTGTGGCCATTGCAGCTTTTGCAGCATGGACTGGTTGGCTTTGGGAAAATTCAGACTGCTCAGCTGTTCACGCGCATACCAGCTCCAGGGTGGTTGAATTCCTGACAATTGTGACTCAGACACTGACGCATGAAATATATGTAGGTTGACAATGACATCTTCATATTCATGACAGATAAAATCGAATGCATGCCACTGATCCAGATCAATCCCGACCTCTTCCAGCACTTCACGTCGACAGGCTTCAACCGGTTGCTCACCCGATTCTACTTTTCCACCTGGAAATTCATATTTGTTGCCTTGATGCTGACTGGCTTCTCGCCACCCCACAAGCACTTGATTTTTATGAAATAAGATTGAAATCGCAACATGAATATTGGGTTTAGACATCATTTTACTGCACTCGAAGTTTTACAGATTGTAAGCAAATTGCTCTATTTTATAAATTACAGAATTATTCATTGACAGACCTATTCGATAATGATTATCATTTAAATCAATCCAAAACAGATACCACGGAGTCGATGGAATGAACGCACCTTTTAGCTTGTTTAGCCGTAATAACGATAGCCATCATGCACTACCCATGCTGCACTCAAATAATCTTTTCGCACTTGGGCGTGAAATTAGAATCATGCATGCTGGTGAAGAATACCGTTTACGCCTGACCCGTAATAATCGCCTGATCCTCACAAAATAACGATAACACTCTAATCATAATAAACGTGGGAACCAGCAGTATGAATCAGCGCATACTGCTTTTTTAGCGAACTGAATTACGATTTGGCAAAACTGAGTATAACTTTCAGTCCGCCCAAATCAGAGGCCGCAATCTCAATTTCTGCTGCGTGTAATTGCATGATCTTACGACAAATCGACAGCCCCAAACCCGATCCTGAGGTACGTGTGCCTAAAGCACGATAAAACCGTTCTCCCAGATGTACCAATACTTCCCTTGCTATGCCTGTTCCCGAATTTTCAATCACTAAGCGCAAACGCCCTGCGGCATCAACATCGGTTTTTATCTCAATCCTACCTTGTTCTGGGCTATAGCGAATTGCATTATCCACCAAGTTACGAATGCAGCTAAAAATTAATTCTGCATTTGCCATGATCTGGCCATCGTCTATGCTCAGCTGCCATTTGATCTGTTTCTCTGCGGCAAAAGGCTGCAAGGCCTGTAATACCTCCTGAACAATCATTTTCAGATTTACGGCCTGTTGCGGCAACTGCTCTGCTTTTTCAGGATCCAGACGTGCCAATAAGAGTAAATTCTCCAGCACTTGCGTACCACGATTGACATCATTTTGAATCAGTTGCAGGGCTTGCGGCAACTGGGCATCATGCTGATATTGACGTTTCAATACCTGCAAACGCATCTGAATGGCAGAAAGCGGCGAGCGTAATTCATGCGATGCATCGGCAGTAAAGCGCTGTTCGGCCAGCAGTGATTTTTCCAGCCGATTCAGCATGGCATTTAACTGCTGCACAATTGGTTGCAATTCCGTGATTTCAGGATCTGGACTGTTGACCGGACTTAAATCTTCGGCCGACTTGGAACCTATGGCGCGGGAAATATTATTTAGAGGTTGTAATTGACGTTTCACGACCACATGTAAAATCAGCCATTGCAATAACCAGAGTATCAGTAAAATTCCGGCAAAACTGAAGGTGGTTTGCCATAACTCGTTAAAACGTACCGATAAAGGCTGCAGTACTTTGGCCTGCAAGCCATCCTCTTTAGCAGTTAAAATCCGGATAAAACGGCCATTTTCATAAGCAAACTGAAAGCCACTGTGTTCATTAACCCGCACACTGTTAATCAAATCATCATCGATGGACGTGGTCAAAATATCCTGATTGAGCAATAGCGCATATTGAATATCGAATTGCTCGCTGATTTCATCGACCTGATCACCTTTGGCCTGTCTGATATCACCAAGTAAGAGCTCGGAAATCTGTTCCATCAAATCATCATGCAGCTGAATGGCTTGATAACTTGAAACCCCGAGTAACAGCAACCACGCCAACAATCCTGCCAGCATGGAGCTCAGCATGGCATTCTTGATCAGGCGAGTTTGCAGGGAGACTGGTGCAGACATATTTATGCCTCGGGTTTATGCATGCGATAACCCAAACCACGGATGGTTTTAATCATCTGGCTGCCAATTTTTTTACGTAACTGGTAAATAAACACTTCAATGGCATTACTTTCAATTTCATCCCCCCAGGCATATAGCGATTCCTCCAGTTGCTCGCGGGTAATGACATGTTCTGGCTGCTGCATCAGTTTATATAAAATCTGAAATTCTTTCGCAGTCAGATCAATCACCTGACCGACCTTGTTCAACACCTTGGCCTGGGTGTCCAGACTTAAATCTTGCCAGTTCAGAATATGATTTGGCGTTTGCTGTTTCAGTCTTAACTGCGCGCGCACCCGGGCAGAAAGCTCTTCCAGACTAAAAGGTTTGACCAGATAATCATTGGCACCCAAATCCAGACCTTCAACCCGGTCATCAATACTGTCCCGGGCAGTAATAAAAATCACCGGTGTATCTTTCTGTGTGCTGCGTAAGCTTTTTAGAATGTCATCTCCAGTCGCATGTGGTAGTCCGCGATCCAGTAATACGCAGTCATATTGATGCTGTTCGATGGCCAAAATGGCATGATCGCCACGCTCGACCCAGTCAATCACATAGCCGTCCATTTCCAGCCAGGTCTGAATACTTTCTGCCTGAGACTGATCATCTTCTGCCAAAAGAATACGCATGCTGTGCTCCGCTTTGCCAATCTCTCTATCTTGCCCTGAAAAATCTCCAGACTCAAAAAAACCACATGCTTTTTTGTATGATTTGCATGTGGTTTTTTACAGTTTTTGAATCCAGAGCAAGCTTCAGATTCAATTCATCTGCTCATATTAGAATTAGAAACGAAGCTGCTCGACATCAATTTCAACTCGTTTTGCCGGTTTATAGTCAATATCCACTTCACCGATAATGGTCACTGGCGTTTTGGCTGAAATCGGTTTGCCTTGCCACAGTTCATCATCAATTTCTACGGTAATGCTGCCTGTGCTGTCACGGAACTGATATTTTTCATCACCAACCGCTTTAACCACATAGCCTTTAAGCTGAACCTTGCTATCATCTTTCATGCCCAAGGCCTGTTGCACTGTCATCGTTTTCGCAAAAGCAGCCTGATTTACCACGGGTTGATTCACGGCTTCATTACTTGCAACTGCGGCTGTCGCAATTGAACCCATCAGTGCGGCTGCTAAAACTGTATTCATCATCATTTTCATGGCGTATACCTCTTTGTGTATCTGTGCTTTGTTTCGATAATGCTATTAAAACAGCCGAAGATGAATTGAAACTTAAGATTGCTTCATCTTTAAAAATTAATTTAAAGGTACCACTCTCAATACTTCTTCCAGTGTGGTCATTCCTTCTACGACCTTACGCGCACCCGCGATACGCAGCGGTTCTACCCCTTCTTTTTTTGCCTGCTGGCGTAGCTGGTTTAAGTTAGCGTCGGCCCCAATCAGCTGCTTGGTTTCCAGACTCAGGGGCATAAATTCGTAAATACCAATCCGGCCTTTATAACCGGTATGACGGCACTCCTCACAACCTACGGCTTTAAAAACAAATTCCGGACGCGGTAAAGGATAGTCTGCCGCCAGATGCTGCCATTCCTGTTCATTCAGGAAGCTTTCCTGCTTGCAGTGTGGGCAGAGTTTACGCACCAGACGCTGCGCCAATACCCCGAGAATGGTGGCTGCGGTCAGAAAAGGTTGCACGCCCAGATCATGCAAACGGGTCAGACTCGACGGCGCATCATTGGTATGTAGGGTAGATAAGACCAGATGCCCGGTGAGTGCCGCCTGGATCGCCATATTGGCAGTATCCTGATCACGAATCTCACCGACCATGATAATGTCCGGATCCTGACGCATCAGCGCGCGCACGCCATCGGCGAAGCCCAGTTCAATACCGTTATTGACCTGCATCTGGTTGAAACTCGGTTCCAGCATCTCGATCGGATCTTCAATGGTACAGACGTTGACCTGTTCCGTCGCCAGCTGCTTCAAGGTCGAATACAGTGTTGTGGTTTTACCAGAACCAGTTGGCCCGGTGACCAGAATGATGCCGTGACTGTGACTGGTCAGATTATTCCAGTCATTGAGTAAATGCCCTTCAAAACCGAGTTGCTGAAAACTTCTGACCAGAACTTCCGGATCAAAAATCCGCATCACCAGTTTTTCGCCAAATGCGGTCGGCAAGGTCGACAGACGCAATTCGGTTTCCTGTCCTTTCGGCGTTCGGGTTTTCAGACGGCCATCTTGTGGTTTACGCTTTTCTGCCACATTCATCCGGCCCAGAATCTTGATCCGGGAAATTACCGCTGTCAGCGTATTGGCCGGCATGTTATAAATGGTATGCAACACCCCATCGATTCGAAAGCGAATCTTGCCCGTACCTTTGCGCGGTTCCATATGAATATCACTGGCACCCTGTTCAAAGGCAAATTGCAGCACCCAGTCCACCAGTTTGACAATATGCTGGTCATTGGCATCCGGATTTTGCGAATCACCCAGTTGTAGCAAGGCTTCGACGCCTTTATTTTCCCGGTCATAGGCCGAGGATTTTTGTGAGCCACTGACTGCACGGCTGACCTGATAATATTCGACAATATATCGTTGTAACTGTTCTGGATTCAGCAGCACCCGTTGGATTTTTTTCGGGGAAATATTCTGTTCAAGATTAGAGACCCATTCAGTCTTATACGGCTGATCGGTCGCGATCAGAACTTTATCGGCCTGAATCTCAACGGCCAGAATATGGTTACGTAGTGCATATTCCTGTGACATGACATGGGTCAATGCCTGTACGTCCGCTTTTAAAGGATCGATGATATAGAACATTAATCCGGTTTTTTCGGCCAGCCACTGACATAAGCGGTTCAAGGTCAATGTGGTTTGCGGATGGGATTGATCAATAAGATTGAAGTTGGCCAGCCACTGTAAAGGATGCCATTTTAATTGTTCACGTTGACGATGGGTGGTCTGTACCAGCATCCGGTCACGTTCACTGATTTTACCATCTTTAAACAGTTGGTCTAAACACCAGGCAGTATCAATTTCAAAGTCAAATTTCATTGTTATCAATCCCCAAATCTGCCTTCACTATAACAAGTTTTTGTTATTTTTCGCATTACCCAGTTAGCAATGTCAGTGACTTTTGCTGAATGGATTTAAAAATACTGGGATGCCTCGACCGTTATTCAATCTTTACTGTATTTCCAGCTTGCCGCGCTCTAGAAGAATCGCCTATATTTCAAACAGCATGTTTTGTTAGGTGGCTGAGGTGAAACTTGGATTTTAGCGCGGTACCCCTGAATAGCAGTAGCTCTTTTCAGGAGCTTCTGGCCATCCTGACGGCGGCTTTAGGCTGTGGCTTGTTAATTGGCCTGGAACGAGAGCGTCATAAACAACGTGAACATCAACCCAGTTTTGCCGGTTTACGCTCTTTTGCCATCTGTGCCTTATTGGGTGCGCTATGCTTCCTGTTCGGTATGAGTATTGGGCTTGCTGGTGCGCTGATTGTGGGTGGCATGGTGATTTTTTCAATCCGAAATCAGCCTGAAGATCCTGGCATTACCACAGAACTCGCCTTTCTCATGACGTATTTTATTGGGGCAATCTGTCTTTGGAATATCCCCTTGGCCGCAGGGCTCGCGGTCATGCTGACGACTATTCTGATGGCCAAACACTCCCTGCATAATATTGCCGGACAATGGATTACCGAAGCAGAGTTTAGAGATGGGCTATTATTACTTGCCCTGATTCTGATCGGCCTGCCACTAACACCCGACACGCCTTTATGGGGAGAAGTCCTCAACCCGCACCTGATCTTAAGACTATTGAGCTTAATTCTGGTGGTACAGGCACTTGCTCACGTGGCCAAACGGCTTTTATCCAGTAAAAATGCCCTCATGCTATCCTCCCTTGCTTCAGGTTTTGTCTCCAGTACTGCGACCATTGCCCATTTAGGTCTACAGGTACGCAAAGGTGAGGTCGATGCTAAATCCAATGCAGGCGCAGCACTCATGTCCTGTATTTCGACCCTGATATTGTTATTTATTGTCGTTGGAGGGGTGTCGTGGAGCTGGTTGAAAATTCTGATTTTACCCTCTCTGGTTGCGATGGCCATTTTGGCTGCTTGTGCATTTCTGCTATTACGTAAAGCCAAGCCAGCGGAGAACTGTGCAAAGGAAGAAGATAGTCAGATGTTTAGCCTGAAGGAGGCGGTAATTATTGCAGTCACCTTGACATTGATTCAGGCTGGAATTTATGGGCTAGAGCTATTACTAGGAGATGCGGGTTTGCTGGCAGGTACCTTGTTCGCATCTTTATTTGAAATTCATGCCGCAATGGCAAGCGTGGTCATTCAAGGAGATCCATCCAATACCCGGCTGATCTATGCCCTGCTTTTGGGGCTGGGCGCACATGCTGTAGCCAAGTCAGTCAATGCTGCTGTAACGGGTGGTTTCAAATTTTCCCTGTACTTTGCGCCAGTACAGATTTTGCATATGGCGGTGTTGATTGGTATTTTGTGGTGGATGGTATTTTGATTGTTAAGTATATTTAAATATTTAATTTTTATATATTTTGCAAATTTAATTTTGATATTTATTCGCTATAATTAGTCTGCTTTATTTTAAAAAACAATTTTATTACTACGATTTTTTATAGGGATTTTTATGAAATTTAAGAATTTATCACTCGCAATTTTTAGTGCATTCATGCTAAGTGCTTGTGGTGGGGGCTCCTCTTCTTCTGATTCAAACCCTGGAACTGGAACTGGAACTGGAACTGGAACTGGAACTGGAACTGGAACTGGAACTGGAACTGGAACTGGAACTGGAAATACTACAACAAATGATTCTGAATGGTCTGCCTATTCTCCTTCATATTTTACTGGCTCCGATTATTTATTCGACAAACTCACTTTTACGAGTAAAGGAGATACGCAGTATGTCCGTGTAGACTATTTAAGCAACCTAAAAGATATGGAAAATCTTGATATAAATGAACTGTATATTTTTGGTGATTACTTAACCAATGAAGGTCTGTACGAATTAGAGTTAAATAAAGATCCTGAATTAGGCTATAAAATTGGATCACTTCTAAAAAACTCGGTGACTGAGAAAACTTATATTCCATCCTCTAAAATTGGACATACAGGCCTTCAATTAACTGAAAAATATGAGTTAGTCGATCTATCGGGTAAACTATTGGGTGAATACATAGATACTCATCTGTATCTAGTCTCTTTAGAACCTAAGCTGGATAATTATGGTGATTTCGCACAATTTTATCTTTCCAAACTTAAAGGCAAGACATTTCCAAATGGCTCAAAGTGCTTAAGAGGATTAAGTTTATCTTCGAGTAAAGACTTCATTATGATGTATAAAAATCCATATGAGACTTATGATAGTTTCCAGAACATATTCTCTGAAGGATATAAAACTATAAATTTAGGTAGTTATAACGCTTTCATCTCGAATTCAATTTACCCAAATGAATATATTAGTGCTCTTGTGCAAGTTGATAATAAATATCGTATGGGCGAGTACAATAAATCAGGTATCTATTACTCTTTAAATAAAGAAATTGAAATTGAAACACAAATTTTAAAAGACCTTAAGTCTGATAAACTTACAGATGCAGAGGAAATTTTAGAACAAGAGTTATATATTCAATCTTTACAAAAAGAATGTACTGTTTTCAACTCTACTGCTAGTCAAGAAATTGATAAATATCGTAAATTGAAGTAAAATATGACTAGAGATAAGCGTATATAAGATACGCTTATCTTAGTTTCTTCAATCACAATTCAATATATTCTATTTCTGATATATAAACAGATAACTCTCTTACCAAAAACCTCACATCTAAATCCGCAAATTTCATTCCATAAATCCGCCCCTCATCATCCTGATAAGCCGGTCTTGGATCTAAAGACAAAACCTGTTCAAGTTCTTGAACAAGCTGTACAGAAATTTTCCCATTTAACAGTAACTGCTGTTTCTGCTGCTCTGCCTGTTCGGTCCAGATGACGCTCTTACGATCAGGCTCATCCTGCGCATAGGCACTCTGTGCATCAATTATGGCATCTGAATATTGAATATAAGGCTTGATATCTACAATCGGCGTTCCATCCAGCAAATCACTTCCATTCAGATAAACCCGTACGTTCTTGCCGACCTTTTTAACTTCTTTAAGTTGCACCACGGAGAGACCTATGGGCGACGGGCGATACATGCTTCGGGTGGCAAATACGCCGATCTTCTGGTTACCGCCTAAACGTGGTGGACGTACCTGAGGACGGAATTTATTCGTATCCTGATGTTTATTTTCATGAAATTGCCAGATCAACCAGAGATGACTAAAGGCCTCAATTCCTTCAAATGCCAACAGGTCATTATAGGGACCGACCATTTCAATATAGCTTTCAACCTGAACCAGATTGGGCTGACGAGGAATGCCAAATTTTTCTTGGTAGGGAGAATGCATATAGCCAATTATCGGCAGTGTGAGTTCATTCATCATCACTTTTTTTGATAAGCTCAATTAAATATATTCAGTTTATAGAGAATGGATTTAGTTTAGAATAGCAAGCTGTTCTAATTTGATAATTTATTGAGACCTTTAATGGCTGCTTTTAACGTCGAAAAGATTACTCACGTCCACCACTGGAATGATACTTTATTCTCTTTTAAAACGACTCGCGACACTGCTTTGCGTTTTAAAAACGGTCAGTTTGTAATGATCGGCCTTGAAGTCAATGGCAAGCCGTTAATGCGCGCATATTCAATTGCAAGCGCCAACTACGAAGAAGAGTTAGAGTTTTTCTCGATTAAAGTGCCTGATGGTCCACTGACTTCGATTTTACAGAAAGTAAAAGTCGGCGATGAAATCTTGGTTTCTAAAAAACCGACAGGTACATTGGTACTCGATGACCTGAATCCGGGTAAAAACTTGTACCTGCTGTCTTCTGGTACAGGTCTGGCGCCATTCCTGGCAACGATTCGTGATCCTGAAACTTACGAACGTTTTGAAAAAATCATTGTGGTTCATGGTACCCGTTTTATCTCTGAACTGGCTTATCAAGATTTGATTCTGAATGAAGTACCAAATCACGAATTCTTCTCTGAACTCGGCGCGAAAGAAAAATTAGTGTACTACCCGACTGTAACCCGTGAAGAATATCCGAATCAGGGCCGTGTAACGACTGCGATTGAAACCGGTGAGCTGTTTGAAAAAATTGGTCTGCCACGTTTCAACCCGGAAACTGACCGTGCCATGCTATGTGGTAGCCCAGCATTCCTGGACGATGTAGCTGCGCTGCTTGACCAGCATGGTCTGAAAGAATCACCGAAAATGGGTGTTCTGGGTGATTATGTGATTGAACGTGCATTCGTTGAAAAATAAGATCTGATCTAAAAATTCAGAGTCAAAAAACCGAAGCTTCAGGCTTCGGTTTTTTATTTGGATCGGGGTTAAAAATTAACGATCACGGCCTTCCTGATTGGCAGAACCAGAACAGCCTGCGCCACCACCAATGATAAAACCGCTTTCTGCCTTACATGAACCGATCATACGGCCATGTGAGTCAAATGTAGTCACTGTCGATGCACAGCCTGTTAATACCAGTGCCAGTGCAATAAGTGCTGATAATTTCATGATATTCCCCTGTATTCTTTATGGCTTTAAATTAATCTGGTTTTGACTTGGCAGTGCTGGCAACAAACCCGTCTTGGCATCCACGCTATTGTAATTCCCACCCATCGCATTACCTGAACCACCACAATGGGCACTTGCAGTTGAAAGCAGACCGCGGGTTGCTTTACATGATCCAATCACCTGACCGGTGGCATCATAAGTGATGACCATAGAGCTACAGCCCGTCATCAGCACCATGGCCGCAAGTGAAAGTAGTTTTATGAAGTTCATTGTCCCCCCTCAAAAACAATAAAAATTAAATGGTTAAGTTATATTGCTATTCTATAAATTTCGCGGATGATTCTTTCTAAAATTAGTGGATTTGTAAAGCTTTATTTTTCATCTATTTAAAATATACAGGCCATAAAAAAGCTGCCCGTTAAGCAGCTTCTTTATGATTAAACTTAAATATTCAGAATCAGGCTGACTCATGTCCTAATGCCCGTTCTGCCAGTGCCTGCTTCACAATCTGATAACCCGCAGTTAAACCAAGACTCGCCATAATCATCGCCACTATTATATCTGGCCACAGACTGCCTGTACCAAAAACCCCGACTGCTGCCAGAATCACGGCAGCATTGCCAATGGCATCATTTCGGCTACACAGCCAGACTGACCGCATATTGGAATCACCTTCGCGAAAAGCATAGAGAATGACTGCCGTAAATACATTTGCCAGCAATGCCAGTACGCCAATCAAGCCCATGGTCAGTGCCTCTGGCGGAATGCCTTGCAGATAGGCATAAATGACTTTGCCCATGATCACCAAGCCAAATAAGGCCATGGTCATTCCCTTGAGCAAGGCGACTGTTGCGCGCCAGTACAGACTTGCACCGATGACCGCCAAAGAGACGCCATAATTGACGGCATCACCAAAGAAGTCCAAGGCATCGGCCCACAAAGCCGATGAATGTGCATAGGCCCCACCAATCAGTTCTACCACAAATAAAGTCAGGTTCACCACCAAGGCAATCCATAACGCCGTTCTAAACTTACTGTCAGGTTTGGGTGGAGCAGGTTCATGACTACAGCTACAGGCCATGTTGATCTTCCATACTTTCGTGCAAAAAATGAGTTAAAATAATTAGAAACTATGGACTAACTCCAAGGTCAAGCAGGAGCGAGCAATGTCGGTCTATTTAATTTCAGAAATAGCCAAAAAGACTGCTTTAAGCACAGATAGCATTCGCTTTTATGAGAAGAAAGGCTTGATACAGCCGAATTTTCGAGCAAGTAATCGCTATCGTTATTATGGTGAAGAAGCCCTGAAAAGGCTGCTTTTTATCAAACGCTGTCGTGCTTTGGACATGTCCTTAAAAGAGATTGAAGCCCTGATTAAACTCGAACAGAATCCGCAGCAGGAATGCGGTGCAGTGAATCAGCTCATCGACCAGCATTTAGAAGATATCTCCAAAAAAATTAGGGAATTACAGCTATTCGAACAACAGCTGATTGCACTTCGCAAAAGTTGTAATGTCCCGACCACCATTGATCATTGCCAGATTTTAAAAATGCTCGAACAGACTGAAAATAATTGAATATTGAATAATTTTAGTGCTTCATTTCACTCAAAATAAAACATTCTTTTTATTCTAAATGGCTTATTTCCGAGTAATTTACTGGGTTGAATCCAAATTTTAGATGGTTAGAATAAAGCCGTACTTTTTATATGTCTTTCGATTCCATCATGAGCCTGACGACCGTTACTGAACTCCTCTCACCTGCCGGTTCACTGAAAAATATGCGCTATGCCTTCGCCTATGGTGCAGATGCAGTCTATGCAGGTCAGCCGCGTTATAGTTTGCGCGTTCGTAATAATGAATTTGATCATGACAATCTGGCGATTGGCATTCAAGAAGCCCATGAGCTAGGTAAAAAGTTCTATGTGGTCGTCAATATCCAGCCGCATAATTCCAAACTGAAAAATTTTATTCGTGATCTGGAACCTGTGGTGGCGATGCAGCCGGATGCGCTGATCATGTCTGATCCGGGCCTGATCATGATGGTGCGTGAACATTTTCCAGAAATGGATATTCATCTGTCTGTGCAAGCCAATGCAGTGAATTGGGCAACGGTAAAATTCTGGAAAAATATGGGACTCACGCGCGTGATTCTGTCACGTGAATTATCGATTGAAGAAATTGCTGAGATTAAACAGCAAGTACCGGATATGGAGATTGAGGTTTTCGTACATGGTGCGCTGTGCATGGCTTATTCCGGCCGTTGCATGCTGTCTGGTTATATGAATAAACGTGATGCCAATCAGGGTGCGTGTACCAATGCCTGCCGCTGGGAGTACAAAGTTCTGGATGCGAAGGAAGATGAAACTGGTGATGTGATTCCAGTGAAAAATCTGGATTCAGGCTGCTGCTCTCAAGATGCCGACGAAGCACATATGCAAGCACAGCATCAATTTGATGAACCGGTATTATTACAACGTAATGATGAAGACATGTTTGCTGCCGAAGAAGATGAACATGGCACTTATTTCATGAATTCTAAAGACTTACGTGCGGTACAACATGTCGATCGTCTGATCAAGGTCGGGGTACATTCCTTGAAGATTGAAGGCCGGACCAAATCCTATTTTTACTGTGCCCGTACCGCACAAATCTATCGTAAGGCCATTGATGATGCGCTTGCGGGCCAACCATTTGACCCAGCATTGATGACGCAATTAGAAGGTCTGGCCAATCGTGGGTATACCGAAGGTTTCCTGCGCCGTCATGTGCACAGTGAATATCACAATTATGAAAATGGCTCTTCAAGTTTTGACCATCAACAGTTCTGCGGTGAAGTCTTAGAACGTAACGGTAACTCCATCAAAATTGATGTAAAAAACCGTTTTGTCGTGGGTGATTCCTTAGAGCTGATGACGACTCAAGGCAATATCAGCTTTTTTTTAACCGAAATGAAAGACAAAAAAGGCAATCTGATTTCTGAGGCTAAAGGCTCAGGTCATATCGTCGAGATTCCGGTTCCAGCAGATGTAGATATGCAATATGCACTGCTCATCCGCAATCTGCCGACATCGACTATAGATATTTCGGCATCGTCACTGGCTTATCAGGCGAGTTAAACATGGCGCTGCTGATTACCGACAAATGCATCAATTGCGATATGTGTTTAGCAGAATGTCCAAATGATGCGATTTATGAGGGTGCGAAAGTCTATGAGATTGATGTGAACCGTTGTACGGAATGTGTCGGCTTTTATGAGCGCCAAACCTGTGTAGATGTATGCCCAATTGAGTGCATTGTGCCACATCCTGAGCATGTAGAGACGCAAGAGCAACTGTTAGAAAAATTTAAAGTCTTGAATTTGTTCCAGTCTTAAGTACTGATCAAACATTGGAATAAATATTGCATTGAATAAAGACAACCTTGGGGAAGGCTGAATAATAAGAGTCAGAACAAAAACAGTACAGAGGAAAGAAACAGCCAGAAGCAATTGGGGATGCTTCTGGCTGATCTAAAAAAGGAAGCAAATATAACAATAAAAAAAGGAACTCTGGTGTTAGCGTCCGGAGTTCCTATAAAAAGGTATAACAAAGATAATCGAGATCGAACACCAAGGTTTTGGGGAACCTTGGTGTTATTTTTTACTGACCTGAACGGATGATGTAATCAAATGCAGACAGTGATGCTTTCGCGCCTTCACCTGTGGCAATGATGATCTGCTTATACGGAACAGTAGTACAGTCACCCGCCGCAAATACACCTTTCACATTGGTTTCGTTGCGTTCGTTAATCAGGATCTCACCACGATTTGAAAGTTCTACCGCTGTTGCTTTTAAGAAATCGGTATTCGGCAACAAACCAATCTGTACGAAGATTCCTGCAAGTTCAATGGTGTGCTCTTCATCTGTTACACGGTCTTTGTATTTCAGTGCAGTCACTTGTGAACCGTCACCCACCACTTCAGTCGACAAGGCATTTTTAATCACCTTGGTGTTTGGCAAGCTTGTTAATTTGTCTTGCAATACCTGATCCGCACGCAGTTTGCTATCAAACTCAACCAAAGTCACATGCTCTACAATCCCTGCAAGATCAATCGCAGCTTCAACACCTGAGTTACCCCCACCGATTACCGCAACACGTTTGCCTTTAAACAGAGGGCCATCACAGTGTGGGCAGTAGGCCACACCACGGGTTTTGTATTCCTGCTCACCCGGAACATTCATTTCTCTCCAGCGTGCACCTGTAGACAGGATGACTGTTTTCGATTCCAGTTTGGCACCATTCTCTAAAGTGACTTCAACCAAGCCATTTGCAGTCTCAGAAGCACCTTTGATGTTGGATACACGTTGCAGGTTCATGATGTCAACACCGTATTCTCGTACGTGTGCTTCCATTTCAGCAGCAAACTTAGGTCCTTGGGTTTTCTGAATCGAGGTAAAGTTCTCAATATCCATGGTGTCCATGACCTGACCGCCCATGCGTTCAGCCACGATTCCAGTTTTAATGCCTTTACGTGCAGCATAGATCGCAGAGGTATTCCCTGCAGGGCCACCACCAATCACCAGTACATCAAAGGCATCTTTGGCATTGAGCTTTTCAGCCTCTTTTGCTGCAGAGTTGGTGTCCAGTTTTGCCACGATTTCTTCCAAAGTCATACGACCCTGACCGATATGCTGGTTGTCCTGGAACACCATCGGCACCGCCATGATTTTGCGTTCTTCCACTTCATCCTGGAAGAAGGCACCATCAATCATGGTGGCTGTTGTGCCCGGGTTGTAAATTGCAATCAGGTTTAAGGCTTGAACCACATCCGGACAGTTATGGCAGCTGAGTGATACAAATACATCAAAATCAGATTTGATTCCTAAGCCTTTAATCGACTCTAAAACTTCAGCAGATACTTTCGGTGCATAACCAGAGCTTTGCAGTAAAGCCAGAATCAGTGAGGTGAATTCATGCCCCATTGGCAGACCTGCAAAGTAGACCCGTGGCTCTTCACCTGCTTTGGCAATACCAAAGCTTGGAGCACGTTGGTTTGTACCGTCAAAGCGTGCAGTGACTAAATCAGATAATGCAGCCACTTCCTCAACCAGTTCTTTGATTTTTGCAGATTTGTCGGAATCATTTAAAGTCGCAACCAGTTCAATCGGGCTTTCCAGACGTTCGAGTAGTGTTTTTAATTGAGCTGAAGTATTTTGGTCTAACATGGCTAACGTCTCCAAAGGAGTAAATGTTTATTTGATAAAGCGATATTAGTGCATAAATCAAAATAGGTAAAACAGTTTGTTTTTATATTATAAATCGTTTTTTTAGATCAATGGTTTGATAATTATTTTTGGTATTTCAACTTTTAATTTTTAATTTTTATACTGTTTCATCAGCAGATAAAAAATGCTCCTAAACAGGAGCATTTCTAAAATATTAATTTATCCGTTGCTCGATACGCAAGGATCGGCCTTTGATTGAATTGGCCAAGAAGAACAGAACCAAACTCAGAAATGCCGATAAAATGGCCACTCCAATAATCACCAGATAGGTGATCTGACTCAACTGGTTTGCCTGTTGTACTTGCGTATTTACACTCTTGGCAACCGGTGTCATGGCTTGACCATAGATCTGTTGCTGCATGGTCCAGAGTTGTTCCGGCTTAAAGCCATATTGCTCAAATTTTGCATCCTGCTTTTCTGCTTCTACCAGATTGAATACATAAGGTTTTGCAGCCGATAAATCTTGCGGTTTATGCAAAAGTGCTGTTTGTGCCAGTAAATAAGATTTTACCGGTGCGGCAATCTCTGAATCGGCGAGGTATCGTGCAATTTCACTGTCATTGATATTGCTATCGTAATACACCACCTGCTGATAAGCATCATCCCGGTCATTCCGTAAATCATGCTGCCAGTAAGTTAATCCCGACCAGATCACGATAAAGGCAATTAGCCAGGCGACAAATTTCAGCACAAAAGACTGAAAGCGCACATAAAAGAAACGCAGTTTCTTTAATAGGCCAATGATAAAAAATGCACCGATAAAAGAAGCAAAAATTTTAATAATCAGCCAGCCAAACCAGCTCAGCAAACTAAAAAAATAATCCGGACTATCACCAATGCTGGCCAGCGTGGCATCTACACTGACCGGTAAATGTAACTGCTGCACTTCGGTACTCAGGCCAAAAAAGCCATAGACCAGTTCCTGCTGAAAAAACAGACCAATGATGGAGGCAATAAATACCGTAGAACTGGTGATACCCAATAACATCAAATTGCGTTGACGTTTCTTGAGCGCAACCACGCCTTGCTTGATCTCACCAGGAGACACCGCATATTCATCTAAGGGAGGCAATCTTTACTCCTTTTAGATCTTCAACCACAATATTTAGTTGGGCTTTGATCCGCTCGTACTTGACTCAATCACCAAGTGATTCAGATTATCCTGTAAAGCCTTTAAACGCACGGTTGCTTCTGTGCGTTTTTGTACACCTTCTTTCTGAATCTGTATCACATCATTGACTGTTTTAATGAGGGTGTTTTGCACATGTTCAAGCGTTTCGATATCAATTACGGAGCGCTGATTGGCTTTTGCGGTATCGACAGAGTTCTGATGCAATAGATCTGCATTACGGCGCAGCAGTTCATTGGTGGTATCATCAATGGTATTGGCCAGCTGGACACTGTTTTTTTGTTCGCTCAGAGAAATGGCCAGACTGATCTGGTTTTTCCATGCCGGTAAAGTAATATTTTTAATGGCATAAAACTTGTCGACCAGCATCAGGTTGTTGGACTGGATAATCCGGATCATCGGCAAGGTTTGCATGGCAGATTGCTGCAAAACCTGCAAATCGCTGACCCGTTTTTCCAGATTATTGGCCAGATGGTTCAGATCATAAATTTTCTGTGTTGTGGTTTGATCTTGCGGCAAAGCGGTTAAAGCGGAGATTTCCTGCTGTAGCTCCTGCTCACGTAAACGGCCGGCTGCAATATGTACGCCTAACTGTTTATATTCATCCTGTACCCCGTCAAACATTTTATCCAGGGTATCTACACGCGCTTTCAAACCGGACTGCGAGGTTTCAATTTCTTTGACCAGCACATCGAGCTGCTCTTTGGTGGTATTGAAATGTGCATCAAAGTTACCTTTTGCACCTTTGAACTTGCTAAGGAGATTGCCAAAAAAACCTGAACTTTTCTTTTGACTTAAAATGCTGCTGGTATTCAGTTGCTGGGCCACCTGCACCACCTGATTCAGTTTCTGCCCTGTCGCATCCAGATCTCTATTTTGGACCAGATTCAGTAATTCATCAGTATAGGTCGAGGTTTTGGTCGCAATATTTTTACCATACTCAGCCACGCTGTTATGACTCATATCCTGCAATTCTTTACGTGCTGCCAGTACTTCCTGAAAGTCAGCAGGTTGCAAGCCCAGTTCTTTCAGATCCATTTGCTGAAATTTTTGTTCGACCAGTTCATTCGAGCTTTCAACAGGTAAATTTACTAAATCAGACTTGGTCATGGTTCACCTTATATTGTTATGTTTTCGAGGGTTTCTCGAGGGATTTTTTTAACGTTTTAATCAGACTTTCACGGCTATTATCAAGTTTTTCCAGATCACTTGTCGAGTGCTTGCTCTGGCTTTGTTGGACATGATATTGCCAGGCCGGAATCAAGACCTGTTGCGCTTCTTTAAAGCGGTCCAATAAGCTAAAGGACAGCTGCTGTGAAAGCTGCATCTGGGTAATGGCAATGTCATTACTGCTTTGCAAGGTACGCAGTGTATTGATTTTCTTGGAAAGCCGTTCAGAAAAGTTATCCAGTGGATGCTGGTTTTTGATGAACAGCGGATATTCTGATAAAAACTCGTCTGCCGCGACAATATGCTTGGCCATCTGCTCACGTAGACCCAAAAGCTGCTGAAAACGGGCCTGAGATTTCTGGATTTCAATCTGTAACTTACGACTTAAGTGATCGGCTTGATCGAGTAAACGGTCCAGTCGCTGATAATATTCAACCTGACTCGAACCATAATCCAGATCGATCCCAAGCCATTTTTGTAGTGCATTAAATTTACGTTTTTTCAGATATTTTTTAGATTCTGCCAAAGCCTGAATCAATTGCTCAATGGTCTGGCTCAGCTGTTGGGTCAAATGCGGATCGACCCCATTTAATAACACCGATTGTGCCTGAATCAGAGAATCCGCATAATGATTCAGTCCATATTGATGGCTCAGTACAGGCACAAGTTCATTACGTTTGATCGCCAGTATTTCTTCACGATCAAAAGACATGTCAGTCAAGGCGGGTAAAGCTTCAAATCGCGACATGACGGAGACTGTATCCTTTTAGAGAGATTAAATAAAAATCTTGAATATCCACGAATGTAGCAAAAAAACAGACCACGTTGTGTATATTTATCCAGAAATTCGTTACATCACTTTAACTAAATCCATGTTTTATCTTTATTTTAATTATATTTTTTACAATGAAAGCAAATGTGTTTGATAAATTTTGCTGTACTGCTAGTTTAGCCAGGTGAAACTCTTGAACATCAGTCATAGATCAAAAAAGCCATATTACTATGGCTTTTGAGCATGCGTTCAAGACAATATCAGAGATAATCCCCGGTACTCTCTGGCTGATAAAGCACTTTTTCAATGGTCACTTTCATGGTGTGGCCATCTGGTTGTGGCCATTCAATGGTTTGACCTTCGGCTAAGCCCAGAATGGCTGCGCCTATCGGTGCAATCACATTTACCTGACCTTTATCACCTTTAAACTCATGTGGGTAAACCAGTGTGACTTCCACAGGCTCTGGAGACGGTGCAATAGTCAGTAACACACGCGAATGCATGGTGACAATATTACTTGCGATCTCCGCGGGGCCAACTATTTCAGCACGTGCCAGTTCATCTTCCAGACGAATCATGGTTTCGCTCAGCTTGGTCTGATGCTCAAGCATGGTTTCCAGACGATCTAAATCCTGCTGAGATAAAATAATAGTGGTTTTATTCATCCTGATTACCTTTGTTAAATACCTAAATAAAAAATTAATGAATCAACAGCCAACAGGAACACCAAATACAGGTTGTGCCCATATTTGAATGATTCCTATAAATACAATGTTCAAATTTAAAGAAAATGATCTCATTCACAGCGCTTATTGCACCAACACTTGAGCTCGTCTGAAATTTGCATAAAAATTTTCAGGTATTAAGCAGAATGTACAGGGTGGATCTAAAAAGCTGGCAATGAATAAATCAGTTCTTTTAAATATTTAAAAATGAGATTGGTCTATAAAAGACTTTAAGCCAGATTCAGAAAAACGCAATATGATTTTGTTGATGACTCATTTTCTTGTCCTATCAACATCAGCTATAAAATATTAAGCCTGAATCATGGTGCGATATAGATATAGTTCAACTCGAATTGCGCTAAACCAAATCCTGATTTTTGTCTCGTCATTTTAACAGCTATAAAAAAAGCTCCCGGTTGGGAGCTCCTTTCCGATTAAAACCGATTATGCATAAACTGGGAATTTAGCACATACAGTTTCAACCTTCGCTTTCACCGCGTTAATGACCGTTTCATCACCTTTCGCATCCAGAATGTCAGCAATCCAGCCTGCAAGGTCACGTACTTCAGCTTCACCGAAACCACGGGTTGTTACTGCAGGTGTGCCGATACGGATACCTGAAGTTACGAACGGAGAACGTGGATCGTTTGGTACAGAGTTTTTGTTCACAGTAATGTGCGCAGCACCTAACCAGGCATCCGCTTCTTTACCTGTGATATCTTGTTTGATTAACGACAACAAGAACAAGTGGTTCTCAGTACCGCCAGACACAATATCATAACCACGAGCGATTAGCACTTCAGCCATGGCTTTTGCATTCACCACAACTTGTTTTTGATATTCTTTGTATTCAGGCGCCATCGCTTCTTTAAAGCAGATCGCTTTCGCTGCAATCGCGTGAACCAAAGGACCACCTTGGTTACCCGGGAATACAGCAGACTGTAATTTTTTCTCGATTTCTTCGTTTGCTTTCGCAAGGATTAAACCAGAACGTGGACCACGAAGTGTTTTGTGAGTCGTTGTCGTTGTTACGTCAGCAATTTGCACTGGGCTTGGGTAAACGCCAGCAGCAACCAGACCTGCAACGTGCGCCATATCAACAAACAGGTAAGCACCCACTTTGTCCGCGATGTCACGGAAACGCTGCCAGTCTACGATTTGGCTGTATGCAGAGAAACCTGCAACGATCATACGTGGCTTGTGTTCCACCGCTAAACGTTCAACTTCTTCATAGTCGATTTCGCCAGTTTCTGGGTTTAAACCATATTGAATCGCGTTATATGTTTTACCAGAGAAGCTTACTTTTGCACCGTGAGTCAAGTGACCACCGTGAGCAAGGCTCATACCCAAAACTGTATCGCCAGGGTTAAGAAGCGCTAAGTAAACCGCTGAGTTTGCTTGTGAACCAGCATGTGGCTGAACGTTAGCATAATCAGCACCAAAGAGTTCTTTAGCACGGTCAATCGCCAATTGTTCGATCACGTCTACGTATTCGCAACCGCCATAGTAGCGTTTACCTGGGTAGCCTTCCGCATATTTGTTAGTGAGTTTTGAACCTTGAGCTTCCATGACTGCTGGTGAGCAGTAGTTTTCAGAAGCGATTAGCTCAATATGAGCTTCTTGACGAGCATCTTCATTCGAGATTGCTTGAGCTAATTCTGGATCAAATTCAGCAATAGAGATATTGGCAAACATTAGCGAGGTCCTATTGATTTAGGGCTTTTAAGCCGTGCTAAGATTGGCGCGTATTGTAGCATGAAGTTTTGCATTTTCGATCATGAACTTTCTGCAGTTTTTTATAAATATTACTCCAGCCTTTAGAAATCATGACCAATTTAAGTAAAATCAAATTATTGAATTGGCGTTAAAGTTTTTAACTTTTAAAATTTTGAGCATTTTTTATTCCTTCACCATCTAGTCTTGCTTGAAATGTGAAAAGACTGGTTTTCTCGAGCGCTCTGCAAGCATTTTAAAATGAGATTCAAGCTAAGTTCCGCTTACCTTTTTATCCTCTATAAACCTAGAACAGCAACTGCGTGTTAACCCTTAGAACATTTCAGGTGTACCGCTAAATCTTTTCCTGCATGAGAGTTCTGAACCTTAACCTGCAGCAAAATTGGATTTATTAACAGCATTCTTTGCGCTAAAAAGTATATTTTTTAATATTCAGCCTAATCTTTTTCCCAATTTATCGTTAATATGAGTCTGTCTCTTCTTTTATGGTGCTCAACGCATGCAGGCCATTATTCTTGATACCGAAACGCATACTTTAAATGGTCAACCCATTGAAGTTGCCTATGCGCCTGTCGCAATTGTAGACCATAAAATCAGTATGGATAAAAGCCGCCTGTTTGATCAGCTCTATTCATGTGACGAACCCATTTCTTTTGCCGCCATGGCGGTGCATCATATTCTGGAGTCTGACCTGGAAGGTCAGCCACATTACAGTACTTTTCGTCTGCCAGATGAAACGATTTATATGATTGGTCATAATATTGATTATGACGTTCGTGCCGTCGAAAAATGTGGGGTAGATACCTCGAAAATTAAAGCGATTTGTACACTGGCTTTAGCACGTCGGGTCTGGCCCGATGCAGAAGCACATAATATTTCTGCACTGATTTATATGATTACCAAAGGCAGTAAACGAGCACGTGAAATGATCCGTAAAGCGCATCGTGCCGATATGGATATTATTTTAACTGCCAACATCCTGATGCATATCGTGCATCATTTGAAAATTAACAGTATGCAGGAGCTGTTCGATGCTTCTGAAGATGCCCGAATTCCACGTACGATTAACTTTGGTAAACATCGCGGTAGCGCAATTGCAGAGCTTCCTGCCGACTATGTGCAATGGCTATTGCGCCAAGATGAACTGGATCCTTATTTGCGTAAGGCTCTCGAAAATACAGCGATTAGCACGCTTTAAACTCCTTAAAACAAGTATCTGTTTTTTAATATATTCTTCATATTATTGTAATTATCCCAGACTATGCTCTAGCTGAATTTAGTGAACAACTCATTCAGCTATGATGCATTTTTATAAAACTCAACGTGGGGTCGAGGTGCTACAGAATCGCTCTATCCCCTTGACCGCACGCCAACGCCGCTTATTGGTGCTAATCGGCAGCAAAGATTTTGATCTGTTACATGAGAGATTAAAGCAGCAACTAGCTCCCGCCGAGCTTTTAGAGCAACTTTGTGAAATGGATTTAATTGTTCCGGCTCACACCAGCATAATATCAAACAGTCCACATCAGACCGGCATAGAAGTCGATACCAAAATCAATTTGGCGCATTCCGAGATTTACCGTCCCTTAAATTCACCTCTGCCCGTCCCTTCTGTAACCGAGAACCGCAAAAACCTCCTAGTTCCTATCGAAGAGCTGCAAGAAAATTCATCTATTGAAACAAATCCAGACAATCAACCCCATCTACCCGAACCGCAAGCTTTATCTTTTGAAGACCTCAAATATCTGATGATGGAAAGCTTACAAAAATATTGTGGCTTGATGGCCAAACAGCAAATTCAGCATATTTTACAGGTACAGGATGTGCGCAGTTTAAAAATGTGCCAAATACAGTGGATCACCTCACTGCAGGAAAGCCGACTTCCTCCGCAAGAATTGAATTACATTCTAAAACAGATCAATTTTTCTTTGGCACAATTACAGCAAAATCAAGCTCATGAATAAGCATGTCTTAGTCTTTTAAACTCTTAAATGAGTGACTTTAGCAATCAAGCAGATTTAGATTTCAAATATAGACAATTGATTTTACACTATATTTATATTATCTCTAAATTTAAATCCTGAAATATCAGACTTAAGCGGGATAGAAAAAACCTGAAAATCTCGCCATATAGTGATCATTAAAATCCGCTTGGTTGCTATATGCCACATTATTTAGAATTCGATGCGTTTGATAACCCCATGCAACTGAGCAAGGTGGGCAATTGGGTCATTACCTTTTTAAGTCCGGCTGAAGAACTGGAACTTGTGCAACTGGCAATTACCTATGTACTGCCCCGCCAGCTCAGTGACAGTTTACAACCGCGACGTGTAGTGATTCAAAAAAGCCCTATCGAATACTATTGGCTGATTCAAGCCATTGAATGTTTTGACAGTAATACTCGTCAGGAAATTTCTTTAAGCCCCGAACATATCACCGCTCAGCAAACCTTAAAACAGATTCTGCAAGAATTTGAAAAATATGATGTGAATGTACAACTTAAGTACATCTGATTTCTGGCTCACCTCGGTGGGCTTTTTTATTAATAGGGGATAAATTTTGCTTTTCTGCATTCATTAAAAACTCACCAGGAAGGTGAGTTTTTAATGGCTAAACCTGTAATATCGGATAGATGGACTCAATTTTTTCACCTTTGTATAACGTATTGATCCAGTTATTCTACGACTTTATAAATATTTGAAGACTTTTGACTTTCAAATAACAGTTCAATACTCGGTAAAATAGTTTCGCCATCTACTACAATATGTTCAATTTTTTTTACCAGATCAATTGCATCATGCTGATGTTGCTCTGCAAATGAACGTAATAAAGCTTTCGCCTCAATGACCTTGCTAAATTGGTCTTTCACCTTTATATCAATAATCTTTGACATTTCTCTCTCCTTTCTATTTTCTAAGTTTCCATTTTTTATATCACACTTAAATCGCTTATTTAACGTCAAGATGTTAGCGAATTTGGCAATGTAAACTTTTTTATATGAATCAATTAGAAAAGAAATTATCTGGAATCATTAAACAAAGCTTTATAACAGACATTAAAAAAGCTCGCATTGCTGCGAGCTCTGTGTTGGATGGCTAGTGCTAGATTTATTGTTTGGTGATCAACATCAAACTCAACTAACTGTCATTGATCCGTCCAACTTATCGGTAGCGTCTTATTGGTTTTACGACCTACCATGAATTCAATATAGCAACATTTTTCAGACCTACAAGCCCTCTTTACACTTCTAAAAGAAGACTCATACAAGATTTAAATTGTCATTTTTCAAAACTAAATTATGATATTTCACGCTTATTAATTTCCAAATATTATTCTTTTTAGAAGAAAATATTTTTAGCATAAATATATGATTTCTATAAAATTTTAATTTAAGTTAATTTAGCTCAATATGTGTTCACATCATCCTTTATTAATTTATTCAGTTTTTTAAAATTTATTTTTTTAAATTATTGAGAATAATAAGCGCTACTCAGAACTTAGCGAACCTCTACAGGAACCGCTGTAATTAGCCGAATTAAAAGTAATTTTCTTATAGATATAATCCATTGTTATTTTGAACATAAAGCACTAATTTTTATTTAAAATGTACTGTATAAACACACTTATAAGCATCACAATTTGTAAAATCAAATCAGTTATAAAACAACAGTGTAATAAAGTCGCTCATATACAATAAACAAATGTACTCAAACCCGATATTAAATCGATCAAAACAAATCTATATTTCTAGAAAAGGTATATTGCGATGACTCATCCAGATGAAAAAATTAATGAAGAATTTCCAGAAGAGGAATTGGACCCACAAGAAAAACAGGATCGAGAGATGCAGCGCGGCCAGCTGGGCGTAGATAAAGACCCTCAGGTAAAAAGAGACCAAATCCGTCAACAACATCAGGATGAAGAGGAACAGAATCCTTAATATTCATATTATTGAGCCTGCTCCTTTGAGATTAGGATCAAGTGTAATACTGTGCCCGCTTTTTAGAGAATCGGTCAAGCTGCTTTAAGAATCCCTCAAAGTAATCTTTCTGTTTTTCTTCAGTTCGATAACCTGCATATAAAGTACGGCGTAAGCCTTCAGGGGCTACACAATCCAGACGGCGCGAAGTCACCCAGCCCTTCTGTTCATATTCATTTACCACCCAATCTGGCAATGCTGCAATCCCACGACCACTGGCAACAAGCTGAATCAGCATTTGAGTCAGATCGGTCGTCCGAATCTGTTTTGGCAAAATATTCGCAGGAATAAACAAGCGTGACATGATATCCAGACGATGCTTATCTACCGGATAAGTTACTAATGTTTCTTCTGCCAGTTCCTGCACCGTAATCTCTTGGGCACGTACTAAAGGATGTGTATTAGACAACACCAAACGTGATTCATATTCAAATACCGGGAAATATTCCACACCTTTGAGTGCAATCGGATCGGCAGTAATCAGTAAGTCAAACTCGCCCGTTTGTAACAATTCATGCGGATTGGCTTCAAAGCCCGAAGCAAAATCCAAATCAACATCTGGATATTGGATACGATACTGATTCAAAAGTGGCATTAGCCAGTCAAAACAACTATGACACTCTGACGAGAATATAATACGGCCTGTCTGTCCATGCACAATACGTGTGATATCACTTTGCGCTATCTGTACTTGTGGTAGCATATCATCAGCCAGTTTCAACAAACGTAAACCTACATTAGAAAAACTCACAGGGCGACTACGGCGATTGACCACTTCAACCCCGAACCATTGATCGAGTTCGCGCAATTGGTGAGACAAAGCTGAAGGTGTTAAACAGAGATCTCCTGCTGCTGCAACCAGTGATCCATGTTCTCTTAGCGCTGTCAGTGTTTTTAAATGTCGTAGTTCTATCATATGGCTTACCCAAAAAATACAGAAATCAGCTACTCAAGCTTGGTGAATAGCATAATCTATTCCCATGCCACACAATGCATTATTTTCACCTTTTAATAAAATTAATGAATATTTCTCAATAGGTCGTTTATAAAAACTACTTTCAATAATCTTTAAATTCTCGATCATCAAGGTGATAAGGAAATTTATACTCTGCATTCCAAGTGATTTTCTTTTAGAGGTCAAAAGACGCTCTGGATTCGCTTCTTAACCAAACACGCATGCACAGGAAATCATAAAAGGGGATTAATTATTTTGAATTTTAAACTACTTACGCTGTTATAGAACTCAAATTGAGTTATCCACTGACTATAATGGAACTTAAAAATTATCTGATTGGTTAGAAAGCAGGCCGGAAGATTTGAAAAAAGCAGTAGGCAGACCCCGCAAAATTTAGCGGGGTTTTTCTTGATTATATTGGTTAAATATAAGTTGAGTTGGCGGATCTTCATTATCTTCAAAATAGTGGCCATTTATTAACTTAAATTCATTCCAGCCATCTTTAAGCATTGCAGGTATATCACTATTACCATTACATTCACGAATGCATAATTCATATTTTGAACTAGTATTCATTATGGAGTTAGCGGCATCAAGAGCGTTAAAAGTACCTATAAATAATACAAACCATGTAATCAGCAAAATTATACCTGAAGATATCGGTACGCGGCTTACTGAATATCTCCCACTTATTAGGGCTTTTGATATGGATTCAAATAGCTCTGGTGCTTTGCTGGTCTTATGAGGTTTTTTATAGGTTTTAGCAATAACTTTTTTTTCAGTTTCAAATTTTGATTGAGTCTCACTAAAGTCAAATAAGCTAATAAATGACTCATCAGATCCCGTAAGTCCCTTCATTTTCTTTTTTAATGCAAGTTCAATGTCACTCGTCCTTACTTCCCACCATTCCTGCCAATACTTTGCTCCAGCTGCAACCTTTATTTGATGCCACGAAATAAAAATACCCATTAAGCAAATAATAAATTCAACATTTGGTTTACTAGCCTGGTTGCTAAAAACAGCAGCCAATAAAACCCCCTGAAACAACATAAAAAAGTTATTTCTATGAATTAAATTGGTGATTTCAAAATTTCTAGTTTCAATACTTAATTTATAAACTGATTTAAGTTCATTAATTTCGTTTTCTAATATTTCTTTAGCTTGGCGGTCTTGCTTGTTTTGCTCATCCGCAAATTTTTTGTTTGATATAAATGAATCGTCAGCTGGATGATTTATGACTTCCTTAAGGCGTCGAGAAAATAATTTAAATTTCAGGTAAGGTAACTTTACAACACTAAAGAGCCCCACAAATACTCCTAAAAATCTTGAATTACGCCAGAATTACGCCAAAGGTTTGATAAATTATTTATTTTATAAGAAGTAGTGGTGCGCTCAGCGGGACTCGAACCCACGCCACAGGCTTCGGAGACCTGTACTCTATCCAGTTGAGCTATGAGCGCGCGATGCACATCATAACAAAAAAAATCATAAGGTAAAGCAACTATCTATAACTTCGTCATTTTATGCTTAGACTTTATACAATGTTCCAAAACAGCAACACAGAATTCCATGTGAATCACTTGGCTTATTTTCCAAGATCACTCACAATATCTCAACTTTTCACCATTTGAGATATTCATGACTGATGCACTGATCTTAAGAGATGTGTCAAAGACCTATCGCAATGGCTTTCAGGCATTAAAAGGAATCAACTTAAATGTACCAGAAGGTGAGTTTTATGCACTTCTGGGGCCAAATGGCGCCGGAAAATCCACCACCATCGGTATTATCAGTTCATTAACAAAAAAAACCGCCGGCACAGTCGAAATTTTTGGTCATAACCTGGATACCCATCCCTCCCAAGCCAAACAGTGTTTAGGTGTGGTTCCTCAGGAATTTAACTTCGCCCAGTTTGAAAAAACTTTCGACATTCTGGTGACGCAAGCCGGCTATTACGGGATTCCTAAAAAAATTGCACAGCAACGGGCTGAACTCTATCTGACCAAGCTGGGCCTATGGGAAAAACGTGCAACGCAGGCGCGTATGCTGTCGGGCGGTATGAAACGTCGTTTGATGATTGCACGTGCCATGATGCATGAACCGAAACTTTTGATTCTGGATGAACCAACTGCGGGTGTCGACATCGAATTACGTCGTTCAATGTGGGAGTTTTTGAACGAGATGAATGAGCAAGGGACATCCATCATTCTCACCACCCACTATTTAGAAGAAGCCGAAATGCTGTGTCGCCGCATTGCGATTATCGATCGTGGTGTGATTAAAGAAGACACCAGCATGAAGAGCTTCCTAAGTCAGCTGAATGAAGAATCCTTTATTTTTGATCTTGCAGCACCGATTGAACCTTTGCATCTGGAGATTATCGGGGTACGTTTTAATTTAATCGACCCGATGACCTTAGAAATTACCATGGACAAGGCACATAGCATGAATGATCTGTTCCAGCTATTGGAATCACAGAATATTCAGGTACGCAGTATGCGTAACAAATCCAATCGTCTGGAAGAGCTTTTTGTCAAAATGGTCGAAAAAAATCTGGATGGAGCTGCGCAATGAACATTAATCAACTCAGCGTAGCTTTATATACCATTGTATATAAAGAAGTCCGCCGTTTTATGCGGATCTGGCCGCAAACCTTGTTACCACCTGCCATCACCATGAGCTTGTATTTCGTGATTTTCGGCAATCTGATCGGTTCGCGGATTGGAGACATGGGCGGCTATAGCTATATGGAGTTCATTGTGCCCGGTCTGATCATGATGGCCGTGATTACCAACAGCTATGCCAACGTCTCTTCCAGTTTTTTCAGTTCAAAATTTCAAAAGAGTATTGAAGAGCTGGTCATGAGTCCAGTACCGATGCATGCCATTCTTTGGGGACATGTGCTGGGCGGTGTGATTCGTGGAGTACTGGTGGCGATTATTGTTAGTGCCGTAAGTTTGTTTTTTGCGGATCTATACATTACCAACTGGTTTGTGACGATTTATACCGTATTGATTACCTCCCTGCTGTTTTCTTTGGGTGGTTTTATCAATGCCGTCTATGCCAAATCTTTTGATGATATTTCGATTATCCCGACCTTTGTTTTAACGCCACTGACTTATTTAGGCGGTGTGTTTTATGCAATTTCTGCCTTAAGTCCATTCTGGCAAAATTTATCTTTGATCAACCCTGTGGTGTATATGGTCAATGCCTTCCGCTATGGCATTTTAGGACATAGCGATGTCAATGTAACTGTTTCACTTGCAGTGGTCACCTTATGTTGCGGCCTGCTCTATGCATTGGCCTATCATTTACTCTCCCGTGGTTCAGGAATGCGTGAATAATGAGTGTAGAACAATCTCTTCTTGGTAAAGACACCAATTACCCGACAGAATATCAGCCGGATGTTCTGTTTCCGATTTCGCGCGCACCTGCTCGTGAACAATACGCGCATGTCGACGCGATTCAGCAAGGCACCGACTGGTGGCATGTTTTTGAAATTTCCTGGTTAAATTCAGCCGGTGTGCCGCAAGTCGCAATTGGACGGATCAGCCTGCCTGCTTCTTCGCCGAATCTGATTGAATCCAAATCACTCAAGCTTTACTTTAATAGTTTGAATTTTGCCAAATTTGAATCTCAAGCTGACTTTATCACCACGGTGGAAAAAGATTTATCTGCTGCGGCTGGCGCAGAGATTACGTTAGATTTATTTCAGGTTGATGACTTGGAAGTTGCCCAACCTGAAGGCATCTGCATTGATGAACTAATTCCGGAACGTCTGGAAAATCATCCTGATGCGAGTCTTTTGGCTTTGGATGCGAACCATACCGAAGAAGTTGAAATCCAGCTGTATTCACATTTATTAAGAAGTAACTGCCCAGTCACTGGACAACCGGATTGGGGTACAGTATTTATACGCTATCAGGGCAAAAAACCTTGTTATAAGAGTATTTTGGCTTATATTATTTCTTATCGTCAGCATAACGGTTTTCACGAACAATGCGTGGAGCAGATGTTTGCCGATCTCTGGCAACAACTGAAACCGGAAAAGCTGATGGTCTACGCAACCTATACACGCCGCGGTGGATTGGATATCAACCCTTGCCGTGTATCGGATTTAACATGGATGCCTCGCCCTATTCGATTAGCGCGACAATAAAAACATTGAGGTTTAACAATGCCATTTTTTGGTTTTATTCCTTCTGCAGAGCTTTTAAATACAATTCAGACTGCACAACAAAATAAAAATTCAAATGAGCCGCTTTACCCACTCCGTGATAAAACCGCATTGATGATTAATGATGAAATTATTGATGCGATTCTCACGGAACTGGTGCGTCGTTTTCCTGCAAGTGATAAGCGCGATACTGCGGAAAAACTGGCGGGCTATATCAAGTCAACTGTGGCGGTATTGCTGAAACAGTTATTGAGTAAAGCGCCGAATGATGTGGTGAAGCAATCTATTGCTTTCTCTGAACGCAGTCTGTTTAAAGACCCTGAAGGACAGATCCGTATTGGTGAGTCGCTGGATGCCAATCTGGTGACCAATTTAAAACATCATTATGCGGAACTAAGAGCCGGTCAGAGTATCGACAAACAAATGTTTAGCAACCTGTATAAGCAGTTTGGTGAAGCGACGGTACGTCACTTTATGGTCGATTTTAATAAAACCTTGGATCTTGGCATGATCAAACGCAAGGCAGCAGATATTGGTGCTTCTGCTGTGATTAAGGCCATCAATATGGCTGCAGATAAAATCATTCTCAATCTGAACAAGGATGAGCTTCGCGCCATGGCTGAATATCATGACACCTTGTTCTATACAGAATAGGTCTGCATAGAATCATCTAAGAGTGATTTTTTAAAATTAGCCTGACTTCGGTCAGGCTTTTTTATGTTCAATGAAATAGCTTGTTACAGATAAGCAGCTCCACAAGGCAAACTGACGCAAAAATAACCAGTCTTTCACTATTTTTGTATATGCATCTAGGTCTCTTAATCATCCGAATGTTATCTTTAATCTGGTTTTTACAGCCTCATGATTGAAAAAATTTCTCAATCTTTTTCATGGCATGATTCAAATAACATTGCCCGCAACTTATCAAAAATTGGAAATCGTACCAAGATGTTGAAATCGAATTTTTATAAAAAATTTAAACAGCTTTCAATCGCATTGACCGCATTAGGTCTCAGCAGTTTCAGTCTGGCCAACGATTTCCAATCTCATCCCTCTTATGCCAGTTTTAAACAGACTGCCATGCAAAATTATGGGCTGAGTGCCCAGCAAGTCGATTCAGCCATGAACGGGGCGCGCAACCTGCCCAATATCATCAATATTATGAATCGTCCAGGTGAAAGCAAGCCTTGGTATTCTTATAAAACCAACTTTCTGGCTGAGTCGACCATTCAACGCGGTGTGCGCTTTAAACAGCAATATGCGGAAACGCTGAATCGCGCTGAACAGCAGTTTGGTGTACCACAGTCAATCATTCTCGGGATTTTAGGGGTAGAAACCGGCTTTGGTACCAATAAGGGTTCTTTTGTCACCCGTGATGCGCTGGCCACCTTAGGTTTTGGTTATGAGCGTCGTGCCCAGTATTTTCAAGATGAACTGGCGGCATTAATTGCCTGGTCTTATAAAGATGGCGTTTCAGCTTCTTCTATCGTCGGCTCTTATGCAGGTGCGGTCGGTTATCCACAATTCATGCCAAGTAATATTCCAAAATTCGGCGTGGACTACGATGGTAACGGACATATTGACCTGCGTAATTCAGCAGTAGATGCGATTGGCTCGATTGCCAACTATTTAGCCCAGCATGGCTGGCAGCGTAATCAACCGATTGCTTTTCCGGCCCGTTATAGTGGCTCGAACCCGGATGCGGTAATTGCCAAAGATCTGACTCAACCTAGCCCATATGGTGTGTTAAAAACACAAGGGATTAGCCCAATGAATCCTATTGTTCAAATTGACGATCTAGACTTGGTCAATGTAATTCAATTACAAGAAAATTATGGGCATATTTACTATATTACTTATCCAAATTTTCAAGTGATTACTACTTATAATCGCAGCCGAATGTATGCCACTGCATTGTGGTTATTAGGTACAGAAATTACTAGCCGTTAACATGAGAATTTAATACAAATTATTAAAGTCAACATTTTTATGAGTGATTATGAGCAAATATTGATCAATTTTAATATTGTGTTACAATATTGATCATATTTTAATCACTCATTGTTTATTTTAAGTTCTTTTTTAAACTATTTTAATTAAATACTAGACAGGATATTGCAGGCATGAATATTATCCATTTCGTTAAATGTAGTTGCATAAGTTAAATATCAGGCGTGTTTACATGGTTTTTCAGTTACTTATGAACAAATCCATGCGATATGCTGTTAGGAGTTGATTCGATGCATTCTTCAATTTTGAAGTATTTTATGGCTATTGCCACGATAGTCACACTGACGCAATCGCAGGCAGATATGGTTCCGTCATCTTCGTTTAATCACGAAAATGACAATTCGCGCCTTGCAACGCGTGTATTAAATAAAGAAGCTCAAAGCTTCAATTCAAATTTCACCAATTTGAACAGCCTTTCAATCACTGAGCGTTCTGGCGATAAAGTTCGCCGTGAAACCATTGCAGCGAAAATTGAAATTCCTGCAGAAGAGCCTTCAGTGATTGAAAAACTGAATACCGTGGCTTCTAATACTGTACGCAAGTTCAGTCAGACAGGTACAGCCTCTTGGTATGGTCGCCAGTTCCACGGCCGTAAAACTGCAAGCGGTGAAACCTTTGACATGAATGCAATGACTGCTGCTCATCGTAGCCTGCCATTGAACTGTTATATTCGTGTGACCAATAGAAATAATGGTAAAAGCGTAGTGGTTAAAGTCAATGACCGCGGCCCATTCCATGGTAACCGTGTCGTCGATTTATCTTATGGCGCAGCGAAGAAACTCGGCATTACCAATGCCGGTGTTGGCAATGTCAGTATTGAGCGTGTCGCTGGTCCAAATTCTTAAGATTTAACTTGCAATACATTTAACCAAAAGCCACAGTAATGTGGCTTTTTTATTAACTTCAAGTTATAGAAAAATGACAATCAATCTATAGTTCCTCTTATCTCCGGCTACCTGTCCATTACAGCTTGAATGTTGCAAATTCGCCAAATAAAATTCACGTTCTGGCACGATTAACTTTTGACCAAACCTAGATTCTGCTTTATATTTTCAGGCAAGCACAACGTATTCATGGAATGGAGCGAATAATGAAAACAATATCTGAATGGCTGGATGAATATAGTGACAGTCATCAAAACAAAACCAATAAGCTGATTCACTGGGTCTGCGTACCGACTATCTATTTTTCGATTATTGGCATTATTGCGCACTTTAGTGCTTTACTGACCGCCCTTCTGCTAGCTCTGGCTTTTATTTTCTATGCCCGACTAGATATTGTTTTGGCAGTTGCAATGGCTGCTTTAACATTGATCATGGCCTGGTTAATCTGGATTCTGCCAGTCGGTGCCGGTTTTTATGTTGGCCTATTTGTTTTTGCCTGGATTGGTCAGTTTTATGGCCACAAAGTGGAAGGCAAAAAGCCATCTTTCTTTAAAGACCTTCAATTCCTTCTTATTGGCCCGATTTGGTGCATGGATGCTTATTTAGCTAAAGTAGCACCTTCCTGGAAAAGTCGCCAGATACGAGACATGAAGAGCATTTAGCAGCATTCTTCATTTTTTCTAATGAGAAGAACCTTCTTGATAGGTTCTTCCTTGATGTTTTAACCGGCCATACACATGTTTTCGGGCACAATCATGATGCATCCAGTGCGCCACATCCCCCTTCTCGCTATTTATATTCACTATAAAATTCGACAATATCATCTTTTTGAATCGAACCAATGCCGGGTGCGGAATCGATATTATATGTCACCAATACAATTTGATCATTCAAGCATGAACTCTTAATAGCGTGATCCTTTATGATCATCACCTAACGTTGCAATCATTGTTCGATAAGATCGAACCCCAATAGCACCCTGATGATGTTGAAAAGCAGTCTAAATTTTATTGAGATCATCTTGAGACATAGCTTCAAAATGAGTGTCGGTGTGGCGACTTGGCTGACTTTGTGTTAAGGAGCTCCACTCAAACTGGTTTTGCTAGGTATCAACACAGATATACAGCAATCAATAAGCAATCATCGCCCCAATACCCATGTCGGTTTTATATGCGCTATTAATGATTTTCAATTCTTTAAATTTCGTTGATTTTATCACGCGTACTTTCTAAGCAAACTCGCATTTTCCAAGAAAAACTACCGCTTTCGACTTATTGTATTTTTATGCAGATATAAAAAAAGCCCCACAAAGTGGAGCTTCTTTATAATTCGTTACCGAATTATTGAGCAGCAGCCTGAGCAGCAGCAACTTCTTCTGCGAAACTCATTTCAGCTTTCTTCTCGATACCTTCACCAACTTCGAAACGAACGAATTCAGCTACAGTAGTACCTGTTGCTTTAAGAACGTCAGCAACTTTCTTGTCGTTGTCGATTACGTACATTTGACGCTCAAGAACAACTTCGTTCAAGTATTTCTCAACAGAACCCACAACCATCTTCTCAACGATGTTTGCTGGCTTGCCAGATTCAAGTGCTTTCGCTTCAGCAATTTCTTTCTCTTTCGCGATAAGCTCAGCAGAAACGCCTTCAGCATTTACAGCGACTGGGTTGAACGCAGCAACGTGCATTGCCAAGCCTTTACCAGTTGCTTCATCACCAGTATAAGAAACAACAACACCGATACGAAGACCGTGTTTGTAAACTGCAAGGTTAGCACCTTCAACAATTTTCGCACGACGTACTTGGATGTTTTCACCGATTTTTTGAACAAGAGCGATACGCGCTTCTTCTACAGTTGCACCATCTTCTAGTTTCAATTCAGCGATTTGAGCAGGATCAGTTACGTTTGCAGCAAGTGCAGCAGCCGCAACTTTCGCAGAGAAACCAGCAAAGTTTTCATCTTTTGCAACGAAGTCAGTCTGGCAGTTTACTTCTAAAAGAAGTGCTTTGTTGCCTTCTTGAGCAATCGTGATCGCGCCATCAGCAGCGATGTTACCCGCTTTTTTAGCAGCTTTCGCTTGACCAGATTTACGTAGGTTATCGATCGCTAATTCAACGTCGCCGCCCGCCTCTGTCAAAGCTTTTTTACATTCCATCATTGCAAGACCAGTACGATCGCGCAATTCTTTAACCATGCTTGCTGTAACTGCAGTCATGTTTATCTCCTAAATTCGGTAGAAAATGAATTCTTTTTAGAACAGAAACGGCCCAGAGGAGTTCTCATGGGCCGCCTGCATACATAACGCTTACTTTGCCACCATCACATGTCGCAAAAATGACAAGCTTGCGTCAAACGCATTAAGCCTCAGAAGCTGGAGCTTCTTCTGCTTTAGCTTGTGCATTCGCTTGTGATTGAGCATATTCTTTACCAGCAAGAATCGCATCAGCCATAGCAGAAGCATACAGTGTTACTGCACGGATCGCATCATCGTTACCCGGAATAACGTAATCTACGTTGTCTGGGTTAGAGTTTGTATCAACGATACCGATTACAGGAATACCAAGGTTCTTTGCTTCTTTGATTGCAATTGCTTCGTGATCAACGTCGATTACGAATAATGCGTCAGGTAAACCACCCATGTTTTTCACGCCGCCAAGACCGCGTTCAAGTTTTTCCATCTCACGAGTACGTTCTAAAGCTTCACGTTTAGTTAGCTTAAGGAAAGTACCGTCTTGAGATTGAGTTTGAAGGTCTTTTAGACGGTTGATAGATTGGCGAAGTGTTTTCCAGTTCGTCAACATACCACCTAACCAGCGGTGATCAACATATGGTTGACCAGCACGTTGCGCTTGTTCACGGATGATTGCAGAAGCTGCGCGCTTAGTACCAACAAACAAAACTTTGTTCTTTTTGCTCGCCAAGTTGTTAGCAAAGTTCAAAGCATCATTTAACGCAGGAACAGTGTGCTCAAGGTTGATGATGTGAATTTTGTTACGCGCACCAAAGATGTAATCGCGCATTTTTGGGTTCCAAAAACGTGTTTGGTGACCAAAGTGTGCGCCTGCTTGTAGAAGGTCGCGCATGCCTACGTTGTAATCTGCCATTTTCTTTACCTTAAAGTTTGGGTTAGGCCTCCATATACCCGCATTCTCCACCCAAGGGATTGCTGTCATTTTATCAGTGGTTGCGACAGAGGACATTTTTTAGCGATACAAGGCATGAATAGTGAGATTTAACATTCTAAATAAACTATTCATAACGCAGTAGCGTCAAAAAACGTCCCTATCCCGAAGGGTTGTAGCTAAAATCCCCTCATACTTCGTTATGAAACTCGATAAGGGAATACCATTACCATCGTTTCATGCCTCGCATGACGAAATTTTAGCTGACAACGCAACTCACATATAAAGTGACAACAATCCCTAGAAGCACCCAGAGTAATGTGTCGATATATGTGCGGATTTTTTGCCCCATCGCACAAAGCCCGTGAAATTTATTCACGAAAAAGCATTTGATAAAATGGGCGGCTATTTATACCATAGTCACACACAAATTTCCAAAAGTTTTTAGAGATCATGAACAACACTTACCAAGCGCCACGTCGACTTATCAAAACCCCTGACGAAATTGAAAAAATGCGTGTGGCAGGGCGACTGGCGGCAGAAGTATTGGATATGATCAAACCGCATATTGTTCCAGGTGTTACTACGCTAGAACTTGATACGATTTGTCATGACTATATTGTTAACCAACAACAAGCCATTCCAGCCTGCTTAGGTTATGGTGCAGCACCAGGTCGGCCTGCTTTCCAGCATGTGATTTGCACTTCTGTGAATCATGTGGTGTGTCACGGCATTCCATCGGATAGCAAAAAATTGAAAAAAGGTGACATTCTGAATATCGATGTCACTGTGATTAAAGATGGCTATCATGGCGATACCAACATGATGTACATCGTCGGTGGTGAAACGTCTATTCTTGCTAACCGTCTATGTAAAGTAGCGCAAGAAGCCATGTACCGGGGTATTGAAACTGTAAAACCAGGGTCAACCATTGGTGATATTGGCCACGTGATTCAAAAATATGTCGAATCTGAACGTTTTGGTGTGGTACGTGAATATTGTGGTCATGGAATTGGCACGACTTTCCATGACGAACCGCAAGTATTGCATTACGGCCAGCCAGATACCGGGATGATTTTAGAAGAAGGCATGACTTTTACCATTGAGCCTATGGTGAATGGTGGCGACTGGAAAACCAAATTACTGGGTGATAAATGGACGGTGGTCACCAAAGACCATTCATTGTCAGCACAATATGAACATACCCTGCTCGTCACTAAAACAGGGGTTGAAATCTTAACCGCGCGTCCGGATGAAGATCTGTCACGCTTTAATAAATAAGTACCAAGACAACACCACAAAATGGTCACTATAAAGTGGCCATTTTTAGTTTATATTGACTGGCTTATGGGGGTTTACTTGATAACTCAAGCCTTTTAACTGTTGTCCCTTGGCATCGGAGTTCAAGATAAAGCTCTGCAAGTACACCATTTTTTCCTCAAAGTTTTCCAAATTCTTTTGCCCCATGCCTCGCATTTTAAGCTAAGATAATGTGCTTTTTATTTTTTAATCCCTATAAGAAGGAATACTGCCGTGGACGTACGTCTCTCTGATCGTGTAAATGCCATCAAACCGTCCCCAACGCTTGCTGTGACCAACAAAGCTGCTGAATTAAAAGCTGCAGGTCATAATGTTATTGGTTTGGGCGCAGGTGAGCCAGATTTTGATACACCGCAACACATCAAAGATGCAGCAATTGCAGCGATTAACAACGGTTTCACCAAATACACCGCTGTTGACGGTACGCCAGGTCTTAAAAAAGCCATTATTGCTAAATTGAAACGTGACAATAACCTAGACTACGCAGCAAACCAGATTCTGGTTTCTTGTGGTGGTAAACAATCATTCTTTAACCTGTCTTTGGCTTTGTTGAACAAAGGTGATGAAGTTATCATTCCTGCACCTTTCTGGGTCAGCTACCCGGATATGGTGATCATCGCTGAAGGCGTACCTGTGATTGTGAAATGTGGTGAAGAACAGCGTTTCAAAATCACACCTGAACAACTAGAAGCTGCCATCACCGACAAAACACGTTTAGTGGTATTGAACAGTCCCTCTAACCCGACTGGCATGATCTACACCAAAGAAGAACTTCTTGCTTTGGCTGAGGTACTGCGTAAATACCCTGAAGTATTCATCGCGTCTGATGACATGTATGAACCGATTCGTTGGGAAGATGAGTTCTATAACATCGCCACTGTTGCACCAGACCTGTATGACCGCACAATCGTGTTAAACGGTGTATCTAAAGCCTATGCAATGACTGGCTGGCGTATTGGCTATGCAGCGGGCCCTGCTAAACTGATCGGTGCGATGAAAAAAATCCAGTCACAATCCACTTCAAATCCAACTTCAATTTCACAAGTTGCTGCCGAAGCTGCATTGAATGGTCCTCAAGATGTTCTTGAGCCAATGATTGAAGCATTCAAACGTCGTCATGACCTGGTTGTGAAAGGCTTGAATGACATCAATGGTATTTCTTGCTTACCTGCGGATGGTGCATTCTATGCATACGCAAACATCAAACCGTTGATTCGTGCCAAAGGTCTTAAATCTTGCACAGAATTCTCTGCTTGGTTACTGGAAGAAACTGGCGTTGCCGTTGTTCCTGGCGATGCATTCGGTCTAGGCGGTTTCATGCGTATTTCTTATGCAACTGCAGATGAAGTGTTGGTTGATGCACTTGCGCGTATCAAGAAAGCTGCTGATTCAATCGAAGGCGTTGACGCTGCGATTGCTTCAATCGAAGCTGAAAAAGCGGCACAATAATCAACTCGCTTGATTTAGAAAACCCGCGTTGATCGCGGGTTTTTTATGCCATTCCAAGATGCTTTTGATAACGTATTTTAAGCAGATCAAACAAATGATCGCAGCCAAAGTGTATGCCACACATAGCATTGAAAAAAATAAATATTTTAACCACAATAACTTTTAACCATCTAATATAACTATTGCTATGAGCAACATTACATCAAAATATGTCACTTGCTATTATTGATGTTTCACTTTTAAATAAAATCGAAACAGCTAAAGAATAATCACAGGAAAAGCAGAATGAATCCAAAAGAAATGAACGGTTTGGCCTTATTACAAGCGATGCGAGATGGGAAAATTCCCGCTCCAAGCATTAGCGAAACCATGTCGATGCAACCTGCCGTTATCCAAAGCGGATACGTAGAATTTAAAGTCAAAGCCGATCACCGGCATTTAAATCCGCTTGGTGGCGTGCATGGTGGTTTTGCAGCAACTGTTTTAGACACGGTGACAGGCTGTGCGATTCATACTTTACTCGAAGCAGGGGTCGGTTATGGCACGATTGATCTGAATGTTAAAATGTGCCGACCGATTCCTCGAGACCAGCAGCTTAAAGCGACCGGACAATCAATTAACCTCAGTAAAAATCTGGGTATTGCTGAAGGTCGGATTCTGGATGAAGAAGGCCGTTTATATGCCCATGCCACTGCGACCTGTATGATTATTCGCCCTGAATAACCAGGAGAACCTATGGCCAGCATTCAATCGATGACCTAAGCAATATTGCCCTTCGTCTGTCCGGCTTGAACACAGGCGATCTGTGGTCGGCTTAAGCCCTGAAACTCAAAATAATGCTTGGACACATTGGCCAGCTCTACATCTTGTATTTGCGCTGTCGATGCCTGCCAAGCTTTGGATTGATTGGTACCGGTCAAAAGATTACCTGAAATGGCATAGATATATAATTCTTTGCTTTGCTCTTTCAGATAATCGGCATTCAAAAACACTTCAAAGCTAAATTGACGTTCAGTTTCTACCAACCATTTTTCTGCAAACCATAATTGCAGCAAATCACCTAGATACAAGGGCTGTTGCGCCAAGGGCCATAGCTTGATATGAGCATCTGTAACAGGAATATAATACTGTGCTGGATCTGCAATAATCTGCAGATAGTTTTCTTGATAATAAGTGAGTTGAGAGAAAATTTGAGGGATGCTGAGCGTATTCATTCGCTGTCTCCGGTTTAGCCATTTTTGTGCTGGCAAGTAGGTTTAAATCCACACTGTTTGACCATTTGGTCAAACGACTTTATGGTTTTAATCTAGCAAGTGAAATTTATTCTGACAAGTATTTTTCGTAAAATTTATGCAATTGTCTAAATTAAAAACAGACAGGCTGAATTTGTTATAAATATGACAGTTTTTGCTTGACCCCTGTCAAAATCCCTCTATAATCGCTTTCAGATTCTCCAATAGCTCAGTCGGTAGAGCGACGGACTGTTAATCCGCAGGTCCCTGGTTCGAGCCCAGGTTGGAGAGCCAAATACTAAAAAGCCCACTCATAACGAAGTGGGCTTTTTTTCGTTTAATATTTTATAAAACAAGCCTGAATGATTTCAGGCTCGTTTTGGCTTAATCCATTACATTAAAAGCCAAGGTATATTTATAACGCTTTAAATCATTCTTTTTTATTTCGAAAGGCTGCTGATAATCAATTTTCATTAAGTACTGGCCTTTTTCCTGCATATTAAAGTTGAGTAACCCTTGCGCATCTGTTGTGAGCGCTTTATAGATTTTTTTATCACGACTAAAATCTGTCGTTTGTGCCAAAATCTCAACGTTTAAATTCGCAACTCCTTTTTTATCATCCAGTACTTTCAATTGAATCGCTTGAGATTTTTTAAATGCATTTGGATGCGTGATAAATTGAACATCAAAGCCAGCATGGATATGCTGAATGACCTGATTCGACGTCACACGCCGTGAGACAAAGGTTTCAATAATATCGATAGTCTGCACAGTTTTCTGTGGCATGTTTTTCTTCAGCGCTTGCTGATAAATCACATTTTGATTGGCGGCTTGATTGGCTTTTGGAACAGCACTTAGAACCATTTTCCATTTTTGAGCAACCTGTGCATACTTTAGGCTATTCCCCTGTTTCTCGCCACGAATCCGATAGGTACCCTCTTGTTTATTTTCCAGACTATAACTACTTAGGGTTTGTGTTTTGGTCCATGCATCATCTGCAAGATAAATCTTTTGGCCTGTAGGCGTATGATAATGAAACTTAAAGTTTTTAATCGCCACTTCCGAGGCAAATGGATTGTCATAAAAGCCAGATACAATCGCAGTGTGATTGTTAAAAGTTTGATAACTTAGTGGGGCAACATAAGGATAGTGTGCAAAGGCTGTACTGCTGATCACTCCAAAGATCAAAAAAGACATGACTTTTACCAGCTTATTCATTATTTCATCATCGTTATTAAGAAATCTGCTGTATTTTATGGATTAAGTCTGTAGATGTAAATAATTCTCATTTATATATTTGCTCTGGATATAAAAAATCCCCCATGAACGGAGGATTTTTAAATGTTCACTGCAATTAAGCCGCTTGAGCCGGAACACCGCTATGGAAACGGAAAGTGTCATCTGGTGTCAGAATCAGCTGCTTTTCAACGTTACGAATATGATCAATCCGGCTTTGAATATCCTCTTGCGGATTTTTCAATTTTGCCGTGGTCGCCACATCCATCGCCAAAGCCAGATAGTCCTCAAAGTGACGAGATTCAGACTTAAGCAAGTAACGGTAATAACGTGCCAACTCATCATCCACACGCGAAGCCAGCGCGTAGAAACGCTCACAAGAGCGTGCTTCCACAAAAGCACCAATCACCAAGACATCAATCAAGGCTTCAGGTTCAAAAGTCCGGATTTCTTTGCGCAAGCCACCGGCATAACGTCCCGCACTTAAGTTCTGCCAGGCCTGTCCACGTTTGTTCATCAGTTCAAGCACTTGTTCATAATGCAGCATTTCTTCACGCACTAACTGCGCAAGCTTCACCTGTAAATCAACAAAGTAACTATAGCGAAACATCAGATTCATGGCCGTGCTGGCTGCTTTTTTTTCACAGTTGGCATGATCTTGCATCAAGATTTCAAGATTTTCGACCGCCACATCCAGCCATGCCTTGGGCGTTTCACACCCCAAGAAAGCAATCACCGGCTGCATCAGTTCATCATAATTAATATTCGACATAACGATTCTGATCTTAACGTGCTGACTTAATCACAGCTTTCATTTGCTGAACGGCTTGTGCCAGACCTACAAATACAGCATCTGCAATTAATGAGTGACCAATATTAAGTTCATGAATTTGTGGAATCGCCGCAATTGGCGTTACATTATCCAGGTTCAAACCATGGCCTGCATTCACTACCAGACCTTTCGATGCGGCATATTCAGCGCCTTTAATAATGCGCTCAAGCTCAGCCTGCTGGGCTTCAGGCGTTTCTGCATCGGCATAAGCACCGGTATGAATCTCGATGGTCGGTGCACCACAAGCAACTGCTGCATCAATTTGGGCAAAATCAGCATCAATAAACAAAGACACATCACAACCAATCGCTGCCAGTTCTTGCGTAGCTGCTTTGACTGATTCGAAATGGGTCACCACATCCAGACCACCTTCAGTGGTGACTTCCTGACGTTTTTCAGGGACAAAACAGACATGATGCGGTTTAATTTCCTTGGCAAAAGCGACCATCTCATCTGTCACCGCCAGCTCGAGGTTCATACGGGTTTTCAGTGCAGGACGCATACGACGCACATCTTCATCCTGAATGTGACGACGGTCTTCACGCAAGTGCAAGGTAATGCCCTCTGCCCCGGCCTGCTCACAGATCAATGCAGCATTGACTGGGTCTGGGTACGTTGTACCACGTGCTTGTCTTAATGTTGCGACATGGTCAATATTGACACCAAGTAATGCAGCCATAATCTTTTCCTAACTACGTTTGAGATTGAGAGTTTTGAATCCAGAGTTGCCGACTTTTTAATGGTCGATCACCCAATAAGGCCGTGATCACCTGTCGATACAGTTTCGTCAACAATTGTAACTGTTCCGGATTAAAATCCCCACCATTTTCATGCGTCAACATGCTTAAAATCTGTTGACCGGAAATAGTGGAGCGTAAGGCTTTGGCCGATGGCATAAAGCCGGCATTGAGCTGAAAATAATAGTGTTGTAGCGGATCAATCTGCGCCTGATTGGCATCTAGGGAAAAATCCAGACCATAACCGAGTTCTTCCAGCAAGATATGTTCAAATTGCCGCAAAATCTGTTTTAAGTATAAATTAGGATTAGATTGTTCTGATAATTGCTGCAATGCAGTTAATGTCTCTGCATATTTGGCAAAGGTTTGCGGCATTTCCACTTCTAGAGGGCACAAACGTAACAGAACTTCATTCAGGTAAAAGCCTGAAAAAAAGGCATCGCCAAAAAAGAAAATCGGCTGATTGACAATTTCCAGCTTGGTAAAGTTTTTGAGTTCTGATTTTCCGGTGGCTTGCAAACTGATGGGCTGATATTGCGGCGGCGGTGTTTGCCGGAGAATGCCATCCATACGACCGTATTCCTGGGTAAATAAATGCACAATATGGCTGCGCTCACGGTACTTACGATGATGAATCAGATAACCATGCAGTACTTCGTTACGCATAAGCGGACACTTTAATCCTTATCTTTTTTTGATTTTTTATCATCGTCGTCATCTCCATCCGGGATGACTGCGCCCACAACAGCCGCAGTGCCTTTGACTGCGACTTTTGTGGTTTTATAAGCCACCTTGACAGGAACCGTGACCACTTTATGGATACAGCCTTGCAAGAATAAAACACATGCAAGCACTGCCAACACTTTCATCATCACGAAATTCCTTAAAGGGGCTTATTAATTTTATAACTTAGATATCGCTATAACCTAAGCTTTTCAATGCACGTTCATCATCAGACCAGCCGCCTTTGACTTTCACCCAAAGGGTCAGCATGATTTTCTGTTCGAACATTTTTTCCATGTCGAGACGTGCATCCATACCGATTTTTTTCAGCTTAACGCCTTTCTCACCAATCACAATGGCTTTTTGGCTTGGACGATCGACAAAAATCGTAGCATCAATATAGGTACAGGCCGGCTTCATACGACCAGTCTTTTCATTCATCACTGGCTGTTCAGTTTTGAATGATTCAATCTGCACGGTTAAATCATATGGCAGTTCTTCACCCAGCTGACGCATGATCTTTTCACGAATAATTTCAGAAGCCAGGAAACGCTCTGAACGGTCAGTTAGTTGATCCAGGGAGTACAATGGCGGCTGGAACGGCAGATACTTGGCAATCGTGTCACGTAAATGCTCAAGATTGGCACCACGAAGTGCAGAAACAGGTACGATTTCCGCAAAGTTCATCAGCTTTTCGCGCTCACGAATCAGTGGTAAAGCTTCGTTCTTGTTCTCAAAAGTATCTAATTTGTTGATCACCAGAATCACCGGCATTTCAGCATTTTTCAGCTTTTCCAGTACCAGATCATCATTCGGCGTCCACTTCTGTGCATCCACCACAAACAAAACCAGATTCACATCACGTAAAGCCGAATGGGCAGCACGGTTCATCATTTTATTGATGGCACGTACTTCCTTTTTATGCATCCCCGGCGTATCCACGAATACCGCCTGAGACTTTTCACGCGAATCAATCCCGACAATTTTATGCCGTGTAGTTTGCGGTTTACGTGAGGTAATTGAGAGTTTCTGACCCAAAATATGGTTCATTAAGGTAGATTTACCCACATTCGGGCGACCTACAATAGCGACAAAACCACTGCGATAATCCGACGGAATTTCGGTGCCTTGTGCGCTAAAAAATTGATTTACCAGGTCGTGACTGTCGCTTTGCGACTCGTGATCAGCATCAATGTGATCGGAATGAGTAGTCATTAAGACTTATGCTCCAAAAGTTTTAAAATATCTGCCGCAACGGCTTGTTCAGCAAAACGTCGGCTGGCGCCTTCACCCTGCATGGTCGGTAATCCCTCAATCTCACATTCCACTTTAAAATGCTGATTAGGGGCATCACCTTGAATATCTACAACCTCGTAAACTGGGAGAGGTTTCTTACGTGCTTGTAGATACTCTTGTAAACGTGATTTAGGGTCTTTAAGCTGATCGGTCGGCTCAATATGATCCAAATACGGTTCATACCATTTTAACACAATTGGCTCTAACACAGTGAGATCAGCGCAATCCACATAGATTGCGCCAATAATGGCTTCTACAGTATCTGCCAGTATAGACTCGCGATGATGACCGCCAGATTTCAATTCACCGGTACTGAGAATTAAACTCTGACTGAGTTTTAAATCATTGGCGATTTTCCCCAATGCTTCCTGTCGAACCAAGGTGGCACGCATACGCGTCAGCCGGCCTTCGTTTTCGCTTGGGTAGGCAGTGAAGAGATAATTCGCAATGATCATCCCTAAAAGAGAATCGCCTAGAAATTCTAGGCGTTCATAGTTTTGTTTATGACTGACTGAACGATGGGTCAGTGCCAGCTTGAGCAGTTCAGCTTGTTTAAACTGATAACCGATCCGTCTGGCAAGACGTTCATCATTGAGTTTTGACTGCGCTTTGATCAAAATTTTTCTCAAACTTCATCACTAAATCGATATTCATTATGAAATTTTTACGAATTTCATAATTCTTGTGTATCTGCAAACCATCGGTATGGATAACTTTGGCAATTTCATCAAACTTCAGATCGCGAATATTATTCATTGATAAACGCTGATCCATCTGCTGACGGAATTTTTCTGGTGTTATATTGGCTGGCGCACTTTTTAACAGCGCCTCAATCTCACCATCGACCATACGATCATCAAAGTAGGGTCCCCACACTGCAATCGCTACTTTGGCTAGAAATGCAAACCCCACGATTGCAAATAAAATCCCAATATACGAAGCACCTTGTTGATGTCTCATTTTTTATTTTCCTGATTGAAACAATTAATCGATTGTCCCGTTGCGACCAAACGATGGCAATTTAAAGCCAGGTTCTTTATGCATCCAGATATAGAATGCACGACCTGTTAAGTTTTCTTCCGGAACAAGCCCCCAGAAACGGCTGTCAGCACTCTGATCGCGATTATCCCCCATCGCAAAGTAATGACCTTCTGGCACCTTTACTTCCCAATATAAACCATTTTCACTTGAATATTTACCATTTTCCACAAAGTTAATATAAGGCGCCTGACGTGCGACATTAACCCCTTCCAGCTCACGCATGGTAAAGCTATGCTGACCTAAAGTTTCTTTATGATAAATGGCATTGGGTGTATCCAGACGATCTTTTTCACGGCTAAATTCCACTGGAACTTTCGCTACTTGTTCACCATTGATGCTCAACTGACCCTGATCATAGACAATATGATCACCGGGTAAACCAATAATACGCTTGATATAACTGATGGTCGGTTGTGGTGGATAACGGAATACTGCCACATCGCCACGCTCTGGACTGCCAGTATCAATAATTTTAGTGTTGACCATAGGCAGTTTCACGCCATAGTCAAATTTATTCACCAGAATAAAATCCCCAGTTTCCAGGGTTGGCACCATTGAATCCGATGGAATATTAAACGGTTCAAACAAGAACGAACGCAGCACCAGTACAATCGTCAGTACTGGCCAAAAGTCATAAGCCCAGGTAATGATAAAATTTTCATTGCCCTTGCCGCGAGTTTGTCTTTGTTTCAGGACAAACTTGTCAAGCAACCACAGTGCGACAAAAAACAGCGTCGCAGGAACAAGAATCAAATTAAAATCAAAATCCATGGGCTTATATCCTTATTCTTCTAGCGTTCGACTTTTAACACAGCGAGGAACGCTTCTTGCGGGATTTCGACACTACCCACCTGCTTCATGCGTTTCTTACCTTCTTTCTGTTTAGACAGAAGTTTTTTCTTACGTGACACGTCACCACCATAACATTTGGCCAATACGTTTTTACGCATGGCTTTTACAGTAGAACGTGCAATGATTTGCGCACCAATTGCCGCCTGAATTGCCACATCAAACATTTGACGCGGAATCAGGTCTTTCATTTTTTCCACCAGCGCAATGCCACGATGACGCGCGTCGTTACGGTGACAGATCATTGCCAGAGCATCGACTTTTTCACCATTGATCAGTACATCCACTTTTACCAATGAAGAACTTTCAAAACGGACAAAGTTATAGTCGAGGGATGCAAAACCACGTGAACAAGACTTCAATTTATCGAAGAAATCCATGACCACTTCTGCCATTGGAATTTCAAAAGTAATCGACACCTGATTGCCGAGGAATTTCATGTCTTTTTGTATGCCACGGCGCTCGATACACAAGGTCATGACATTACCCAGATATTCTTGCGGTACTAAAATATGACATTCGGCAATCGGTTCACGTAAATCTTCTACGGTTGAACCATCCGGCATTTTAGACGGGCTGTCGATATAAATCGTCTGGCCATTTTTCATCACCGCTTCATAAATTACGGTGGGCGCAGAAGAAATCAGATCAAGATCATACTCGCGCTCTAAACGCTCTTGTACAATCTCCATGTGTAGCATGCCCAAGAAGCCACAGCGGAAACCAAAACCAAGTGCATCCGAACTTTCCGGTTCAAAGAACAAGGCCGAGTCATTAATTTGCAGTTTATGCAAAGCTTCACGAAACGGTTCAAAGTCACTGGCATCAATCGGGAATAAACCGGCATAAACCTGCGGTTTTACTTTTTTAAAGCCCGGTAGGGTTGCAACTTCAGGTGTGGTTGCCAAGGTAATGGTATCACCCACCGGCGCACCGAAAATATCTTTAATACCGGCAATCACGAAGCCGACTTCGCCTGCTTCCAACATGCCTGTTTCAGTATGTTTCGGGTTAAAGATCCCCACAGAAGTAATGATGTGCGTTTGACCTGTTGATTTCATCAACATCTTGTCGCCTTTACGCACACGACCCTGCTTTACACGTACCAGAGAAACTACCCCAAGGTAGTTGTCAAACCATGAATCTACAATCAGCGCTTGCAACGGCGCTTCGCGATCACCCACAGGTGCCGGAATCACATTCACCAGGGTTTCTAAAACATTTTCAATGCCCAGACCGGTTTTGGCTGAACATGTCGGTGCTTCTGTCGCTTCAATGCCGATAATTTCTTCAATCTCGTGAATCACACGCTCAGGTTCAGCTTGCGGCAAATCGATCTTGTTCAGTACGGGCAGTACTTCCAGACCTTGCTCAATCGCGGTATAGCAGTTGGCGACAGACTGTGCTTCCACACCTTGCGCCGCATCAACGACTAATAAAGCACCTTCACAGGCTGCGAGCGAGCGCGACACTTCATACGAGAAGTCAACGTGTCCCGGCGTATCAATAAAGTTCAGCTGATAAACTTCACCATTTGGATGGGTATAGTTTAGCGTCACCGAAGTGGCTTTAATGGTAATCCCACGTTCGCGCTCAAGCTCCATAGAATCGAGGACTTGAGCCTGCATTTCACGATCTTGCAAACCACCACAGGTCTGAATAAAGCGATCTGCGAGGGTCGATTTACCGTGGTCAATATGCGCAATAATCGAGAAGTTACGAATGTTTTTAATATCAACAGATTTTTTAGCTTGCGCCATGGGTTACCTTGAGAAAAAACGCGCTATGTAATTTAAAAATATTACATAACAAAAGCCGAATAGAAATTGCGAAGGATTATAGCAGAATGGTGATCTAGAAAAAGAATTATATTTTTAGCTTTGTCCACTCTGCCAAAATACCTGTCCAGCGATCTCAAGCTCAATCACTGCAATGAAAATTTGAAAATCACACCATGTTTTTGCTAAACCTGATTGAAATATCTAACTCTGTGCCAAAGAAGTGAGCGCTTATTGATCTAGATACACTATTGAAAAATCATAAGGATTGATCTGATCAGAAAGAGGTTGATAGGCTTGGGTAAAGGTAGGCGACATGCGTTTAGGACGCCCAGTGGCCATTTCAATACAGGCCCACTGCGTACTACCTGTAAATAACAGGTTTTGATCCTGTGGTCGATAAAATGCATATTGGCGAAATGAATACAGTGCATTGATATCGTTCAACCAGGTTCGCAAAATAATTTCATCGCCCTCGAAAGCAGCCTTGCGATATTGCACCTGATGCTCAACTGCCACCATGGCATGTTTCAGTTCCACATATTCCTTTAACCCCAATCCCAATTTTTCAATATGGGCTGTGGCGACCTCCTGCATCCACTGTACATAGACCACATTATTGACATGGCCCAAGCCATCGATATGTTCAGCTTGCACCTTTAACGCAAGATCAAAAATAGCTGTCACTTTTCTCTTATCCTTTCCATTATTTTCAACTGAATAGAGTCTACCGAATTTATAGGCTGGGTAAATTGCAAATAATAAAAAACCGCCCATCAAAAGCGGTTTTTTATATTTAAAAATCTGAATAGAATTAGATACGCATTCCGACAATCGCACGCTGCCCTTGGCGCATGAGCGTAACGCGTGCCACATTGCCCTTCTTCAACTCAGAAACTTCTTGTACAAATTGCTCTGCGTTCAATACTGCCTTGTTATTAATATGCGTTACCACATCGTTTGGCATGATACGCGCCTGTGCGGCAATGCCACCTGAACGAACATCCTGAATCATGACCCCGCCTTTGATCTCCAGTCGATCCTTTTCTAGCGAACTTAAATCACGAATAGCTACACCAATTACAGGCCCTTTGCTCGGCTGCGCCTGTGCTCCAGCTTTTGCAGGGGTATCATCCGGTGCGGTACTTAAGGTTGCTGAAATATTACGGCGCTTATCATCACGTAAAACCTCCAGCTGTACCTGTTGCTGAGGTGCAGTACGGTTGAGATAGTTTAATAATTCACTGGTGCGTGAAATCGCAGTGCCGTTATATTTTAAAATCACGTCGCTGACACGTAGACCGGCACGTGCGGCGGGTGAATTTGGTGCAACCTGAGTAATTAATGAGCCTTCGGGCTTAGAAAGGTTGTAAGACTCTGCCAGATTACGGTCGATATCCTGCAAGCTGACCCCCAGATAGGAACGGGTCACTTTACCATTCTTTTTCAGCTGCTCTGCCACTTCCATGGCCACATCAATCGGAATTGAGAAGGAGAGCCCCATATAACCGCCGGTTCCACTGAAGATCCGCGAGTTCACCCCGACTACTTCACCATGCTGGTTAAATAAAGGCCCACCAGAGTTACCCGGGTTGAGGGCCACGTCTGTCTGGATAAAAGGCACTGCTGTTTCACCCATCATGTTGCGCATTTTGGCACTGACGATTCCGGCAGAGGCCGAATAATCAAAACCAAATGGCGAACCAATCGCGAGCACAGGCTCACCGACACGTAAGCGGCCTACATCCCCGGTACGCAATTCTGGAAAATTCGAACCTGTGACCTTAAGTAAAGCTACGTCGGTACGTGCATCACTTCCCACCACAGTGGCATCAATTTCACGGCGATCATTCAGGGTAATGGTGACTTTAGATGCATCCTCAACCACATGATGATTGGTCAGCAGATAGCCATCTTTACTGATAAAAAATGCACTGCCATAGCCGGTTTTTTCCTGTGGCATGCGCTGCTGCGGGATAATCACCTGATTGCCAAAGAAGCGACGCAGAATTTCCGGAACTTGTTGTTGTAAGAGTTCTTCTTCGCTCATTTTTTTAACGACATTGACACTGACCACGGCAGGACTGACCTGCTCGACCAGATTTGAAAAATCAACCGGTGTGACAGCCTGCAACTGTGCAGCACTCATGGTCAGGGTCGCTGCAAATAATCCTTTTTTTAAGTCTAGAGTTTTCATATAAATTATTCACTCAAATTGTTGATAAATTTATGTAAATAGGTTTTATCACAAACATTGTAAAGTTTAAGTAATAATATGTTTCAATGCTTCACGCTGGACAATATCTCATCATTAAAACACTAAGTTAAGGCTTTGATTAATTTTTTTCATTAATAAATGAGCATTTCAACGCTTGCCTTTTGCACAAAAAAGCGCTGTTATTACCAAACTTTTTTTAAAATTAGCTGATGGACATGTCTAATTCATCCCTTACCCATCAATTTGACGTCATTATTGTGGGCAGTGGCGGTGCCGGTTTAAGTTTAGCCTTATCGCTCCCGGACCATTTTAATATTGCAGTTTTAGCGAAATCCACCCTGACAGATGCCAGCACCTTTTATGCGCAAGGCGGTGTTGCTGCAGTACTCGATAAAATGGATTCGATTGAACAGCATATTGATGACACCATGATTGCAGGTGCACAGCTATGTGAAATGGACGCAGTCAAACAGACGGTAGAAGGGGGCAAACCATCAGTTGACTTTCTGCTAAAACACGGTGTGCAATTTACCCTGGATGAACAGGAACAGTTGCATCTCACCCGTGAAGGCGGCCATTCACAGCGCCGGATTATTCATGCCGCAGATGCCACAGGTCGTGCAATTTCGACTACTTTGGTACAACGCGCCCAAGAAAAATCAAATATCACTATTTTTGAAAATTATATTGCGATTGATCTGATCTGTTCACATAAACTTGGCCTAGACGGTGAAAACCGCGCGCTAGGTTTATATGTGCTGGATGAAAAAAATGAAAAAGTACATACTTTTTTAGCGCCCTTTACCGCCCTTGCCTGTGGCGGTGCAATGAAAGCCTATCTTTATACATCAAATCCGGATATTGCCACAGGTGACGGCATTGCCATGGCCTATCGTGCCGGCTGCCGGGTGGCTAACATGGAATTTAACCAGTTCCATCCGACCTGTCTCTATCATCCACAAGCGCGCTCCTTCCTCATCACTGAAGCAATGCGCGGCGAAGGGGCTTATCTGCGTCTGCCCGATGGCGAACGCTTTATGCTGCGTTTTGACGAGCGCGCCGAACTTGCACCACGCGATATTGTCGCACGCGCAATCGACTATGAAATTAAGCGCTTGGGTATTCGGCATGTCTGGCTGGATATTACCCATAAGGATGAAAGCTTTGTTAGAGAACATTTTCCTACGCTTTATGCCCGCCTGCTGGAACTGGGTATTGATATCACCAAAGATATGATTCCAGTGGTACCTGCAGCCCATTACACCTGTGGTGGCGTTGTGGTCGATGAACATAGCCAGACTGATATCGCAGGTCTATATGCAATTGGGGAAACCTCTTATACTGGTCTGCACGGTGCTAACCGAATGGCCAGTAACTCACTTTTAGAATGCTTTGTGTATGGCATGAGTGCAGCCAAGCATATCGAATCTCATTTCAATGCTGACTATGCCTTTCCGCCCGTACCCATCTGGGATGACTCACAGGTAACCAATCCGGATGAAGATGTGGTGATTCTGCAAAACTGGGATGAGCTACGTCAGACCATGTGGAACTATGTCGGTATTGTGCGCAGCACCAAACGTCTGGAACGTGCCTTGCATCGTATTGAAATGCTGAAAAAAGAAATCACCGAGTATTACCAAGATTATCAGGTCAGCAAAAACCTGATCGAGCTTCGCAATCTGGTGCTGGTCTCAGAAATGATTGTGCGCTGTGCCATGCAGCGTAAAGAATCTCGTGGCCTGCATTTCACGCTGGACTATCCGGAATTATTGCCTGAATTACGCAAGACCATTCTAAATCCGGTGAATTTTGAAGTAGAAACACCCTTGGTCAATATTTAGATTATTGGGGAGATATGATTTGAAAAGTCATATCTCCCTGTCTTTTAGCGCCCACCTACTTAATTAAGCTTAGGCTATTTATATTACTGAACTTCTATTCTTCAGGTGTTTAGTGTTGAGGTGGAATGGCATAAGTCGCAGTAACATGCGCCACTGGCTCATCAAGGTCTACAGAATAAATCCAGACTTCCCCGACAATCAGAGCTTTACCGACTTTAATAAGCTTGCACTCTCCCCGCAAATCCGTGCCACCTGAAGGTTTACGGAGAAAATTGATATTCAGATTGGTGGTGACAGCCAAACCCACCAGGCCAATTTCGCCCAGAATAGCGACATATAAAGCAAGATCGGCCAAGGTCATCATAGTTGGGCCAGAAACAGTACCACCCGGACGCAACTCTTGTGCGCTAACCTGATACAGCAAAGTTGCACCGCGTGGAACAACGGCTTCGATCCTACATTTTTCTAGGCTTTGTGGAAATTCTTGTTGTAAAAATTGTTGGATTTCGGTTTTGGTCGTTTTCATCTTATTAAAATAATCTTCTATATTGCCTTCACTATAGAAGATTTTTCACACATTCACCTAGTGAAAATTAAAATAAACAGGATTTCAATTTAAACCAGATTTCAAATAACTTAAAGCCTGCTCGAATACCTGCTCCGGTGTGCGGGTCGCATCCAGACGTTTGATCCGTTCCGGATGACGCTGCCACAACGTTTCATAGCCGACTCTTACTTTCTCAAAGAAAGTGACTTTCTCTTGTTCAAAGCGATCCAGGGCGCCACGCGCGTGTGCTCGGTTCATTCCCAGTTCAATCGGTGCTTCTAACCAGAAGGTGATGTCCGGCATACGTGCCACAAAGTGATCATTTAATAACTGCAGCTTTGTTTCACTGAGTCCACGACCTGCACATTGATAGGCAAAGCTGGCATCAGTAAAACGGTCACAGAGTACAATTTTTCCGGCTGCTAAGGCTGGCAGAATGACTTGTGCCAAATGCTGGGCACGCGCCGCATACATCAATAGTAATTCGGTATCATGCGCCATCGCTTCTTCATGATTCACAGCCAGAAGTAGTGCACGGATCTGCTCGGCCATCGGCGTACCACCCGGCTCGCGCGTAAGCATCACATCTTTGCCTTGGGCCATAAAATCGTCATAGATCGAACGAATGAGTGTGGTTTTACCTACACCTTCTGTGCCTTCAAAGCTAATAAACATACTCATTCCTTATTCTTCGAGCGTAAAATGGTCAGATACTCCTGCACTGCTTTATTGTGATCATTCAGATTGGTCGTAAACGTATGTCCGCCATTGCCCGTGGCGACAAAATAAAGGTTGTCAGAATTATCCGGATGCATGGCTGCTTCAATGGCTTTCTTACTTGGCAGTGCAATTGGCGTTGGCGGCAAACCAGACATGGTATAGGTGTTATACGGCGTCGGCGTACGTAAATCCTTGCGGGTAATATTGCCATTATAGGCATCGCCCATTCCATAAATCACGGTAGGATCGGTCTGTAAACGCATGCCAATTTTTAAACGGCGCACGAACACTCCAGAAACCTGTTCTAGCTCACTATCCACACTGGTTTCTTTTTCAATGATCGACGCCATGATCAGCGCTTCATATTTATTCTGATAGGGCAGATCAGTCACGCGTTTTTCCCAGGCCTGATCCAGTGCCTTCATCTGGCGCTGATACAGATTGGTTAAAATTTTACGGTCAGTTTCACCTTTAGCAAAGAAGTATGTATCCGGTGCAAACAGACCTTCAGGATGTGAAAATGGAATATTGAGCTCTTTAAGGAGTTGTGCCGTTGGCAAATGTGACACTTCTTTGGTCACCAGATCATCTTTCTTCAAAGCATCAATCAGCTGTTTGAATGTGGTTCCTTCAATCACCAAAATCCGGTTCATCTGGGCATTTTCAGCATTGGAGATCATATCCAGAACCTGACGAATACTCATGCCCTGGCGCACTTCATATACGCCAGCTTTCATGGTGTCATGAATCAGGATGCGCTGATAAAGCTTGAGAATAATCGGGAAACTGACCTGTTTTTCTTTGGCCAGACGGTCAATAAAACCAGAATAGGTTTCCCCTGACCCAATCGCCAGCAGCTGTTTTTGTCCGTCTACAGGATAGTCTTTGCACAAACTACTTTTTAAGACCAGTACCAAAATCAAGGCAAGTCCAATCAGGACGAAGGCAATTCCTTTGAAAAGTGACGAAAATTTGGCTGTATTGTTCTTTTTGGCTTTAGACTTGGAAGCTGACATATTAAGACATCTGATTTAATCGAAGACGGTTAAAAAGTTCAATACAAGCATCGCCATCCAAGGATCGCTGCTCAAATTGAGTGACAATTTTCATCGGGTTTAGCGCATTACAAAAAAACAGACTCTGAATATGGGCTATTTCCTCCATATCGATGTAACGTTGCTGACAGGCAATTCCCTGATCTTGCATCCGTTGTAGAATTTCTGCACGCATCACCCCAAAGACGCCATTATAACGAAGTTCCGGCGTAATCCATGTATTGTTTATACAAATGAAACAATTACTGCTCACCCCTTCGACAACCCCGCCCTGTACATCTGTCACCAGTGCCTCAGACCAACCGCGCTGATCCGCCTCCTGCTTGAGCAAAACCTGCTCCAGGCGATTCAAGGTTTTTAGTCCGACCAGACCCGGCATGGTCAATCCCAGTGCCTGCTGTAATACCCCACTTTGGATCTGTTCATACTTTAAATCATGTAGGGCTTGAGGATAATAAAATAGCCACAGATCCGCCGGATGCTCTGGCAAACTATAGCCCCGCTCGCCGACTCCACGACTCAGCACGATCTTTAATGTTCCATTCAGCTGACTTTCTGATTCACGTAAAAGTTCCAAACTTTCTGCAATCAGAGCTAAATCAGCATGCAAACTTAATTTTTGATTACTGAGCTGCAAACGTGCCAGATGACGATCATATAATTCCACCCGGTCCTGTCGAATCCGGGCCGTGCTAAAACAGCCATCACCATAATGAAAGGCCCGATCGAGTACTTCTATCTCACTGACATGTTTCGCATTTTTCAAACAGAGCATATTTTATTGCCTCTCAAATCAACAATTGAGTACTGAGAGATAAGCTCCATCGATTTATCTCTTTTACTCACATCAAATGCATTTTTAATTATTTTTTATGCAAAATATCTCTAGCTACTCTTGCCTTATCCAACAAAAGCTAAAAAAATTGAGGCAAAAATGAATATTGGTAAATTAAAAATTGGGGTATTGGCTGCACTGGTTTCGGCCACTGCTTTCAGTGTGTCTGCAAAAGATTTCCTGAACGTGTCTTATGACCCAACTCGCGAATTATATGACAATTTTAATAAGGAATTCAGCGCATACTGGAAAAAAACCACGGGGCAAGACGTGAACTATAAACAGTCGCATGGCGGTTCAGGTAAACAGGCCCGTGCTGTGATTGATGGTCTGGATGCAGACGTCGTGACCCTGGCGCTGGCGGCCGACATTGATGAAATTGCAGCGAGAGGTCTGCTGCCTAAAGACTGGCAGAAAAAATTCCCGCAAAACTCAACCCCCTATACTTCCACCATCGTCTTTCTGGTCAAAAAAGGCAATCCAAAAGGAATTAAAGATTGGGGAGATCTGGTGAAGCCTGGGGTAGAAATCATTACACCAAACCCGAAAACTTCTGGCGGTGCACGCTGGAACTATCTGGCGGCATGGGCATGGGCCAAACATCAACCTGGTGGCAATGACAGCAAAGCACAAGATTTCGTGCGTCAAATTTATAAACAGACCAAAGTGCTGGACTCAGGCGCACGTGGAGCCACCACCACTTTTGCTGAGCGCGGGATCGGTGATGTATTACTGGCTTGGGAAAATGAAGCGCATCTGGCTACTCGTGAACAGCCGGGCAAATTTGAAATCATCACGCCAAGTCTGTCAATTTTGGCCGAGCCACCGGTGGCAATTGTAGAGAAAAACGCCAAGAAAGATGGCAATGAAAACCTGGCCAAAGCTTATTTGAATTATCTGTATTCTCCTGCGGGGCAAACTGTGGCTGCGAAGAATTTCTATCGTCCACGTAATAGCGAAGTATTAAAGAAATATAGCAGCGTATTTAAACCTTTAAAGTTAGTCACCATCGACAAAGAATTTGGTGGCTGGACCAAGGTACAAAAAGCACATTTCGATAATGGCGGGATCTTTGATCAAATTGTAAAGGCAAATCATACGAAATAATGAGGCAGTCCAGCAGAAACAATGGCCTTTATTGATAAGGCCATTTTCATTTCAATAACTTCAGCTCCGTCTTATCTTTTTTTTTCATATAAAATTCGTTTTTATTTATTTTTTACGCATAAAGAATAGGTTTATTCTGCAGCTATGTTACAAAACGTGTAAGAAATTGAGGTTTCTAATGAGTATTTCAAAAACAATAAAACTTGGGGTTCTGGCTGCTGTGATTTCGGCAACCTCATTAGGTGCTTCAGCACGTGATTTTCTGAATGTTTCCTACGATCCGACACGTGAATTGTATGAAGATGTCAACAAGAGTTTTGGCAAATATTGGGAAAGCCGTACGGGTCAAAAAATTAACTTCAAGCAATCCCATGGTGGTTCTGGTAAACAGGCCCGCTCTGTTATTGATGGCTTGAATGCAGATGTGGTGACTTTGGCCCTCGCAGCCGATATTGATGTGCTTGCAGAAAAAGCCAAATTATTGCCAACAGACTGGCAAAAGAAACTGCCACAAAACTCGACACCGTATACCTCAACAATCGTATTTTTGGTGCGTAAAGGCAACCCCAAAGGGATTAAAGACTGGGGCGATCTGGTGAAACCGGGTGTCGGCATTATTACCCCGAATCCGAAAACATCAGGTGGCGCGCGCTGGAACTATCTGGCGGCATGGGCATGGGCCAAACATCAGGCCGGTGGCAATGACACGACTGCACAAGAATTTGTTCGCCAAATTTATAAAAACACCAAAGTCCTGGATTCAGGTGCGCGTGGTGCAACTACCACCTTTGCCGAGCGCGGGATCGGTGATGTCTTGCTGGCCTGGGAAAATGAAGCGTACTTAGCGATTCGTGAGCAACCAGGTAAGTTTGAAATTATCACGCCAAGTCTGTCTATTCTGGCTGAACCGCCAGTGGCGATTGTAGAAAAAAATGCAGCGAGAAAAGGCAATAAGCATCTGGCTCAAGGTTATTTAAACTTCCTGTACTCACCACTGGGGCAAGATCTGGCAGGCAAACATTATTATCGCCCACGCAGTGAAGTAGCTTTAAAGAAATATAATCATGTGTTCAAACCACTCAAACTGGTAACGATTGATCAGGAATTTGGCGGCTGGGCAAAAGTGCAAAAAGCGCATTTTGAGAATGGCGGTATTTTCGACCAGATTGTGAAGGCAAACAGCGCGAAGTAATTCGCAGCTGATCTGACAGGAGCATCGACATGATACATACGCTTATTGTTCCAGGTGTAGGTGGTAGCGAATACAATCACTGGCAAACATGCTTACAACATCAGCTCAGTCGATGCTCTCGTGTGCAACAAAAAGATTGGAATCATCCCGTTTTGCAGGAATGGATCACTGAATTTGTCAAAGCCCTGCAAGATATTCAAGATGATGTACAGATTGTAGCGCACAGCTTTGGCTGTTTAACCTCGGTCGCAGCACTGGCACAACATCCAGAATTGACTGCTAAAGTTAAAAAGCTGATTCTGGTCGCGCCGGCCAATCCGGCACGTTTTGGGGAAAATGGTTTTGTTCGTAACAGCCAGACCGATTACAGCCATTATTTTCAGCAAGTGCAGATTCAGGTTCCGGCCACGTTATTAATCAGTGAAAATGATCCCTGGTTAAGCTATGCAGACGCCCAGTTTCTGGCCAAAGCCTGGAAACTCAAACCGATTAATCTCGGACAGGTGGGGCATGTCAATGTCGCTTCAGGATTTGGCCCTTTTCCTGAACTTGCCCAGTATTTGATTTCAGAAAAGACTATGCAACATATCAGCAATACTGATGACAGCAAGTATTATTTCAAATTTGCATTTTAGTCGTTGCAAATTATGCTTGTGTCCAATTTCTTTTTTTAATTTTCGCTGGTTAGTTTTAACCAGCTTTCTCTCTTTTGAGGAGTCATCATGTCGCAGCGATCCCGAGTGCTGCCAGGATTTGGTCTTTCTCTAGGCTTTACCCTAGCGTATTTATCATTAATCGTTTTAATCCCGCTGTCTGCTGTTTTTATTAAATCACTGGGCATTGGCTGGGAAGGCTTGTGGGAAATCCTGAGCTCTGAACGTATTCAAAAATCACTACAACTCAGTTTCAGTGCAGCCATTATTGCTGCGCTGGTGAATGTGGTGTTTGGCCTGTTATTGGCCTGGTGTCTGGTACGTTATAGCTTCCCGGGCAAACGTATTGTCGATGCCTTGGTCGATTTGCCTTTTGCCCTGCCAACAGCGGTGGCCGGTATTGCCTTGACCTCTTTATATGCGCCGACTGGCTGGATTGGTCAGTATCTTGAACCGATTGGTATTCAGGTTGCTTATACCCCGATTGGTATTACGCTGGCTCTAATCTTTATTGGTCTGCCTTTTGTGGTTCGTACCGTACAGCCAGTACTCAGTGATCTGGAAACCGAACTGGAAGAAGCTGCATCTGCACTCGGGGCAAATCGCTTGCAAATTGTGACCAAGGTCATTTTCCCGATTTTACTTCCTGCGCTTATCACTGGCTTTGCGTTAGCTTTCGCTCGCGGTGTTGGTGAATATGGTTCGGTGATCTTCATTGCCGGGAATCAGCCTTTTGAAACAGAAATTGCCCCACTGATGATTATTTCCCGTTTAGAAGAATATGATTATGCCGGTGCAACCACAATTGCGGTGGTGATGTTGCTGATTTCATTTGTCCTGCTGTTCCTGATTAACTTACTGCAAGCTTGGGCCAGCCGCCGTACCGGGAGAACTGCACGATGAGTTTGAATACCAACAGCAATGCACTGGCTGAAAAACTGCAATCCCGTGATGCAACCCGTGAGCCAACCTGGGTACGTTATACCCTGATCACTATTGCACTGATTTTTTTCTTGAGCTGCCTGATCCTGCCTTTGATTCTGGTTTTTGTGGAAGCCTTTAAACAGGGAATTGGTGTTTATACACAGGCATTGGTGCATCCAGATACTTTATCTGCGGTCAAACTTACACTTTTGACTGCTGCAATCGCCGTACCGCTGAACGTGGTATTTGGTGTGGCTGCGGCATGGTCAGTGGCGAAGTTTAACTTTCGGGGTAAATCCTTCCTGACCACCTTGATTGATATGCCATTTTCGGTCTCTCCCGTGATTGCCGGTTTAATGCTGGTACTGATTTTCGGTACGCAAGGCTGGATGGGGTCCTGGCTAATGGACAATGACATCAAGATCCTTTATGCAGTGCCTGCCATTGTCCTGGCGACCATCTTTATTACTGTACCTTTCGTGGCTCGTGAGTTAATTCCATTAATGGAAGCACAAGGCACGGAAGAAGAAGAAGCTGCGATTGTGCTCGGTGCATCTGGCTGGCAAACTTTCTGGAAAGTGACCCTGCCAAATATCAAATGGGGTCTGATTTACGGCGTGATTCTGTGTAATGCACGGGCCATGGGTGAGTTTGGTGCAGTATCGGTTGTATCCGGTCATATCCGCGGTGAAACCAATACTTTACCGCTACACGTCGAAATTCTTTATAACGAATATACCTTTAGTGCTGCGTTTGCCGTGTCTTCGCTTCTGGCTCTCCTCGCAATTGTCACCCTGATTTTAAAAACATGGGTGGAACTGCGCCAGGAAAAACAGGACAAACGTAATCAAGATTCTACAGTTTCTTAAGGAATGCCAACATGAGTATTCAAGTACAAAATATTGAAAAACACTTTGGTGCATTCCATGCACTTAAAAATATCTCGCTGGATTTCCCAGATGGTCAACTGGTGGCCCTGCTCGGCCCATCAGGTTGCGGCAAAACCACGCTTTTACGGATTATTGCCGGTCTGGAATCTGCAGATGGCGGTCAGGTCATTCTGGAAGGTCAGGATGCGACCAATGTTCATGTACGTGAACGTGAAGTCGGCTTCGTGTTTCAACATTATGCCCTGTTTCGTCATATGACGGTATTTGACAATATTGCTTTTGGTCTGCGTGTTCGCCCACGTAAAACCCGTCCATCTGAAGCGGAAATTAAAAAACGTGTTACGCGTTTACTTGATTTGGTTCAGCTGGGTTTCCTCGCTGACCGTTACCCTGCTCAGCTTTCAGGTGGCCAGCGTCAGCGTATTGCATTGGCACGTGCCTTAGCCGTTGAACCGCGTGTGCTGTTGCTAGATGAACCTTTCGGTGCACTGGATGCCAAAGTCCGTAAGGAATTACGTCGCTGGTTACGTACCTTGCATGATGAGTTGCACATCACCTCGATCTTTGTGACCCACGATCAGGAAGAAGCACTGGAAGTGGCCGATCAGATTGTGGTGATGAACAAAGGTAATGTCGAACAGATCGGTTCGCCACGTGAGGTCTATGAAACGCCGGCAACCCCATTTGTGTTTGATTTCTTGGGTCAAGCCAATCGTTTTGAAGGCCAGAACAACGGCGGCATTATTCAGCTCGGGCAAGATCGCATTCACTTTGATGGCGCAAAAAATGCTGCTCAAGGTGAAGTGATTTTATTCGCACGTCCTGATGAGCTGCGCATTCATGCACAGCCACAAGACAATGCCATTCAGGCCACCTTCATACGTGAATTATGGATTGCAGGTAAAGTCGTTGCAGAACTGAATGACCGTCAGGGTAACTTGATTGAAATTTTACTGACACCTGATGAAGCAAGAGCACACCAATTCCGCCCCAATCAAACCGTGTGGTTAAGTGCGGTGAACTTGCATTTATTTGAAAATCAGGTCGCTTAAGACCAAAAGATGGGGCTTCGAAATGCCCCATCCTCTTCTAGGGTAAAGAGAATTATGAATTTCCAACAATTAAGAATTATACGAGAAACGGTTAGACAGAACTTTAATTTAACTGAAGCCTCAGCTGCACTTTATACTTCGCAGTCTGGAGTAAGTAAGCATATTAAAGATCTGGAAGATGAGCTTGGCGTGCAGCTGTTTATTCGTAAGGGTAAGCGTCTACTGGGTTTAACCGAACCGGGTCAGGCACTATTAGGAATTGTAGAACGCATGCTGGTCGATGCCGATAATATTAAGCGTCTGGCTGATGATTTTAATAAAGTTGATGAAGGTACCTTGACCATTGCCACCACGCATACCCAGGCGCGCTATGTGCTACCGCCGATTGTCAGCCAATTTAAAAAAGAATTTCCTAAAGTACATTTGATTCTGCAACAGGCCAGCCCGGTAGAAATCACGGAAATGCTGCTGCAAGGTCAAGCCGATATCGGTATTGCAACCGAAGCACTGACGACTGAAGACAATCTGGCCAGCGTACCTTATTATAACTGGCAACATAGTATTATTACGCCGCAAAATCATCCACTTGCAATTAAAGATCAGATCCGGATCGAAGATCTGGCCCATTACCCGATTATTACCTATCATGGTGGTTTTACCGGTCGCTCCAAGATTGATACCGCCTTTGAAGAAGCAGGCTTTGATGTCGATATCGTCATGTCCGCACTCGATGCCGATGTGATTAAAACCTATGTAGAAATGAATATGGGCGTCGGCATTGTCAACGATGTCGCTTATGACCCGGAGCGTGATTACCGTTTAAAACAGATTAAAACGGATATTTTTGGCATGAATACCACCTGGATTGCGGTACGTAAAGGACATTTACTACGTGGTTATGGCTATGAGTTTATTTCCCTGTGCTCGCCGGATGCCGATATTAAAGCGCTTAAAAAAGTCGCTTATCCAGACGAATAAAAATATATAAGTTTTCAATCAAAGAGGCCCGCGAGCCTCTTTATTATTTTCAAGTGGATAATCTATATAAATATCAAGCATAATCACATTAATAATAAATTGAATTATACCAATATGATCGACAGCAAATTTGCTCTTTTCTGTATGGGCTGCGCTTTTTCTGGGTCAGGTTATAGCGCTGCTTTTGAACAGTCCAATCAAAGTATTCACTCTTTTTTTGAAAAAAATCATTATGCTGAAATTTCATTGGCTTGGGTTCGCCCTGATATTAGCGGTCAGGTACAGCATACCGAGCAGCTGCAACAACTGGGTATTACTGACTTTTCTACGGGCCAACTTGCCAGTACGCAATTTATCTCTAATGTTGCCTTAAAATTACAGCTTCACCCTCAACTATCATGGGGACTGATTTATGATCAGCCTTATCATGTAGATGTGGCTTATAGTTATAATCCTGTTTTTGCAGGTGAAGCGCTTTCTGTTGAGGCCGCGAGTATCCAGTTTGATAGCCACAATCTCACATCATTAATCGGCTTCCAACCGGATAATCACTGGAATTTTTATACAGGGCTAAGTTATCAAAGTCTGGAAGGAAGCTTATATTTATCCGGGCAAACCTTTTATATATTTAATGGTTATCGGGCTACATTTGAACAAGATCCCGCTTGGGGCTGGCTTGCAGGAATTAGTTATCAGATTCCAGAATATTTTTTTAGAACCGCACTGACCTATCGTTCTGCAATCACTCATCACAATAAAACCACTGAATCGATTGTTGTAGGTACGACTCCAGCACCTTATACAGAAATTCAAACTCCTCAGTCAGTAAATCTGGATTTTCAGACAGCTTTAACTGATCAAAATGCGCTCTATGGCACACTGCGTTGGTCGAACTGGCAAAATTTTGTCATTCAGCCGCCTCAATTCGGTGCAGTGATTGACTATGCGGCCTTAGAATTCCCAGAATTAAAATCATTCAGGATGATTGATTATCGGGAGGATCAATGGTCTGCCAAAATTGGTCTGGCACATCAATGGCCATCCTTTGGTATTAATTTTATTGAACTATTATGGGATTCTGGTACAGGAAATCCGGCTTCAACATTGAATCCGAGTGATGGCTATTGGGGCGTCGGACTAGGTCATCTTTATAAGATTCAGGAAACTTGGGATATTGCTACAGGACTATATTATTTAAAGTTTCAAAAACCTGAAATTTCCTCATCCGAACCTATTACGCCACAGATTGCAGGTTTATCTGCAGTTTCTGATAACAGTGCTTTGATCCTAGGTTTGAAACTGGGCTATCACTTTCAATAGCTTCTAATAAATAAAAAAACGAGCCGAAGCTCGTTTGTTTATTAGGTTTAGCAGCTATGATTTAGAAGCGGAAGCTTACACCAAGTTTGGCTACTGGAAGCCATTCGTATTCATTGTCATTACGAATTTTATTTTCTTGATCTATTAAAGCATCTTCAAAATCTGGAGCACCTGTATCTAATGACGTAAATTCACCAGAAGGAGTTAAATTAACAGTTGGATTACCATTATAGTAGGCACCAATCTCACCGAATACGCCCCAACGGTTGGTAATGGCTGGTGAGAAGCCAATCCCTACATAAGGCGCAATATTGTTTTTATACGATAAGTCACCAGAAATACGTCCAGTAGTATTACCGACTGTTTGGTAGCGATTGCCATCAAGTGTAATAATTCCATTAGCTCCCGTACGACTTTCTATACCATAATCATTGTCAATATATGCTACACCTGCCGCCATATAGAACCAGTTCGCCCAAGGACGGATTTCGGCATTCAAATAAGTCAGGTTATTGTCCATATCTAGGTCATATTTTGTCCCATCTATGGATAAATCGTCAGACCAGGAAATATCACCACCGTTATAACCTAAAGTTAACCCTACATATGGGTTTACGTTCCATGAAAGTGCACCACCATAACCGGTAGTACCCACTTCAGCACGAACAGCTGCGGGTTTAAAGAAAGAGAAAGATGCTACACCTTCATCTGTTACGATTGTTTCATCAGCAGCCATCGCAGAACTTGCTGCTAGAGCTAAGGCTGATACTGCCAAAATATTATGTAAAGATTTCATTATTTCTCTCCTCAAAAGAACTTATTTTGATCATTAGTTATTCGTGATAGGCTCAATATAAAGGACTTAAAAAATATTTTTTATTCATGTTTTGCTGATCTTTTGTTATTTTTTGATACAAATTAGTTTTTCTTGTTGATAACCTGGCTTTTTCTAACACTTCTACTACATTTTAAAATAATGAAAAATAACACTTATCACGTTCATTATTTCAAACTTCCCACACTTTTGGCTATTTTTCATCTATTTTCAGTCTGCTCAACTATTTTTAATGCAATATAGTGTAAAATCTAGAAAATTTTTTCTGGAAGGAAGATCATGTCGCAGCTTTCAACAATCATTGAAAAAGCGTTTGAAGATCGTGCGAATTTCACAGCTGCAGATTGCCCTGCTGAAATCCGTCAAGCAATTGAGGACGTAATTGCTGGTCTAGACAATGGTACTTTACGTGTTGCTGAAAAAATCGATGGTGAATGGATTGTTCATCAATGGATTAAGAAAGCGGTATTGTTATCATTTAAATTAAACGACAATAAACCAATGCAAGCTTGTGATCTTCGTTTCTATGACAAAGTAGATACTAAATTCTCAGACTGGACTGAAGAACAATTCAAAGCGGCTGGCGTACGTGTAGTCCCTCCCGCGGTGGCGCGTAAAGGTTCATTCCAGGCCAAAGGCGTGATCTTGATGCCTTCTTATGTCAACATCGGTGCCTATGTAGATGAAGGTACGATGGTGGACACATGGGCAACTGTGGGTTCATGTGCACAGATTGGTAAAAATGTTCACTTGTCTGGTGGTGTTGGTATTGGTGGTGTACTTGAACCACTTCAGGCCAACCCGACCATTATTGAAGATAACTGCTTTATCGGTGCACGTTCTGAAATCGTTGAAGGCGTGATCGTTGAAGAAGGTTCTGTAATTTCAATGGGCGTATTCATTGGTCAATCGACCAAGATTTATGACCGTGCCACTGGTGAAATTCACTATGGTCGCGTACCAGCAGGTTCAGTCGTTGTTGCAGGTAGTCTGCCTTCTAAATGTGGTACTTACAGCCTTTATGCTGCAATTATCGTAAAAAAAGTAGATGCGCAAACTCGTTCTAAAACCAGCCTGAACGATCTATTACGCGAAGACTAATATGTCTTAACTTAGAGGGCACATTGGTGTTCCTCGGAGCTTCAAGCGCTCCCCGTCTCTACGATCAGTCATGATCGTAGGGATTTTTATTTTTATACCCGGTTATTTATTTCTCAGTGGTTAGTTTTGTTATGAATACGCTTCGTTCTTCCGCAATTCCAGTTTCTGATCCGTCTGCGGGTTTACGCATTACGGAGATCTTCTATTCATTACAAGGTGAAGCCAATGCTGCGGGCTTGCCAACGGTTTTTATCCGCTTAACCGGCTGCCCGTTACGCTGTACATACTGTGACACCACCTATTCATTTGAAGGTGGTCAGCGTCAGTCTCTGGATGAAATTATTCAGACCACGCTCGATTTTAAAACACCCTATGTCTGTGTGACCGGTGGTGAACCACTGGCTCAACCGAATGCCCTGCCTTTAATGCAGCGCCTTGCTGATTTAGGTTGTGAGGTTTCTTTAGAGACCAGTGGCGCTTTAGATGTTGCTAAAGTAGATCCGCGCGTTTCCAAAGTTCTAGATTTAAAAACCCCAACTTCAGGTGAAGTTGCACGGAATTTGTTATCCAATCTGGATCATTTAACGCCACATGATCAAATCAAGTTTGTGATCTGCAACCGTGAAGACTATGAATGGTCAAAGCAGCAGCTTGAACAGTATCAGCTTCAAAAGAAAGTCAGTACAGTCTGGTTCTCGCCTGCATTTGCGGTTGAAAAAGGCGCAGTTCGTTTACCGCAACTGGCGCGTGATTTGGCTCAGTGGATTTTAGAAGACCATCTCCCTGTTCGTTTCCAGTTACAGCTGCACAAGTTGTTATGGAATGATGAAACTGGTCGTTAATTTTTTGTAAAGTTACTTTTTTGGAGAATCAGCTTATGCGCCCTCGTGCCATTGTTCTGTTATCTGGCGGATTAGACTCAACTACATGTCTGGCTTGGGCACAGGCACGCTACGAATGTATCGCGATCAGTTTTAAGTATGGTCAGCGTTCGACCACAGAGCTGGATGCAGCCAAAGCACTGACTCAAGCTGCCGGTGTGGAACATCGTGTGATTAATATTGATCTGGGTAATCTGGGTGGCTCAGCCCTTACCGATCATAGCATTGAGGTGCCTGATCATGAACAGGCCGGTATTCCGATTACCTATGTTCCGGCACGTAATACCATCTTCCTGTCTTATGCTTTAGCCGCTGCGGAAGTATTTAAAGCCGAAGCAATTGTGATCGGAATTAATGCGGTTGATTACTCGGGCTATCCGGATTGCCGACCGGAATTTATTGACGCATTTGCCAACATGGCACGCCTTGCGACCAAGGTTGGCGTAGAGGGTCAGGCGCTCAAATTTGAAACACCTTTGTTACATTTATCCAAAGCAAATATTATTCGCTTAGGTATTGAACATGGCGTAGACTACAGTCAAACGGTGTCATGCTATCAAGCAGATGACCAAGGACGTGCCTGTGGCAAATGTGACAGTTGCCGTTTACGTAAACAGGGTTTTGCGGACGCAGGTGTTGAAGACCCGACACGTTATATACCGTAATAACAAGGTAGAGTTTATGAAGAATTTAAAATCAAGCATCGTGCTTTCAGCAATTGTTTCAGCTGCTGCTATGTTCGCAACAACGGCTCAGGCAGCTGATGACAAATTACAACAAGCTTATAAAAGCACCAATGTAAAATCTGCATTGATCAATGTTTGTAAAGATGAAACTGGCAAAGGTAAAAAACTGACCGCTGCTGAAGTCAGTAAATATTGTACTTGCGCTGTTGAAGCAGATGGTAAACTAACCAATGCACAAAAATGGGAAATCCAAAGCACCATTAATCAGAAGAAAAGTCCTGGAACTTTAGCTTTTGTACAGAAGCAGAATAAAGACCTGCAAGCATGTTTTGGTCCACAGTTAACAGGCAAACTGAAAACTTTGACTGAAGAAGCAATGAAATCAGCTCAAGCTGCGCCGAAGAAATAATATCTCATTATTCTTTGATGAAATAAGCCACTATAATGTGGCTTATTTTTTTGAAAAATTTAAATAAAACAGGAGTTAATATGACTGCCATCAGTTTGCTTGACCAGAGTTTCCCTGCAACGACAGCTGAAATCAATTTAACCCAGCTGGATACAGAATGGCTGGTGATTTATTTTTATCCTAAAGATTCTACTCCGGGTTGTACCACTCAAGCCGTCGGATTTTCTTGTTTAAAAGATCAGTTTGATGCTTTAAATACCACCATTATTGGCGTATCTCGTGATTCGGTCAAAGCCCATCAAAACTTTACTGAAAAGCAGAATCTGAGTATTAATCTGATCAGTGATAAAGAAGAAATCCTGTGTAATCACTTTGATGTGATTAAAGAAAAAAACATGTATGGCAAACAAGTCATGGGGATCGAGCGTTCGACTTTTATTTTCCATAACGGCGAACTGGTCAAAGAATATCGTAAAGTCAAAGCCGCAGGTCATGCCGAACAAGTCCTGGAAGATTTAAAAGCTCTGCAAAGTGCTTAATTGACTATTTCCTGCAAGGATAAAAGCTCGAAAAAATCGGGCTTTTTTTGTGATTACTTTGATGTAATACAAGCATTTTATATGTCTTCTATGCTTCAATTTTTAAAGCTAAGCAATAGACATGCAGCAGTCTATTAATCTGAAAAAAGACTGTATTCAAACACCCTTAATTAACTTCACAATGACCCGAGAGATGCAGATTCACTTTCTCCCCTACGCCTGCGATCCCCTTTCTCATGCCGAAATCACTGCGGTTAATCACTGCAAATGCCTGGACTTCGAGCAAGTTGTCATTAGACAGACTCGACTTAAAGGTTGTTTCAAAAATCACCGGTTTGGTCACACCACGCAAAGTTAAATTGCCTAAAACATTGTATTTACCATTGCCCAGGTCTTTAAACTGGATACTTTTAAAACTTACCGTTTTGTATTTTTCAACATAAAAAAGGTCTTCACCCAAAATCATATGTTTCAATAACGGTTTATTAAAACTCAAACTCTCGACATCCATGACCAGATGCGTTGAAGCATTTTGCGGTGCTTTGGCATCAAATTGCATGCTGGATTGCACCTGATTAAACTTGGCTTTGACCACAGTCAGTCCCATTGACTTGATCTCAAAGCCGACATCACTTTTAGGAGTGAGCGTCCATGATTTTGCAAAAGTCTGACTGCTGAAAAATAAACAGATTGCCAGGCCAATCAGTCCAGTTTTTATTGTTGTTTTCAATTTTAAATCCACCTTGTTTAATTTCTTATTGATCGGATTTAGGTACACGCTTCAAGCTGAAATTAAATTTTCTTTTCAGTTTTAGAATTTTTGTTTTCGTTATTTTTATACCAGTTAACTGAAGTTTTTGTAAAACCCTTAGTGACTAATGGAAAAAATAATCGTTAGTATTTATTTTTAAGAAATGGCTTAAGCGAAGTATGCTCATCGAATGGAGACTGTTAATACTTTGATTTTAAAATTCATCTCCTAAATATGATCATATATTTCAACAAAATCTGAAGTAAAATTTGCTTACACAGCGAGCACTGCAAACTCTATTTTCTATTGTGATTCTCTTTGAAAAATGTTTAAAACAGAATGTCTAGACAAATATCAATTACAGACCTTACTCGCATTCTCTTGTTCAAAATATAAAAATCCTCAATTGAGGATTTTTATATTACCAGTTGAATTAAATGCTTAGAATTAATGACCCTGCAACGATCCACATGGTACAAGCAATGAGAGCATCCAGAACTTTCCAGGCATGGCGATGCTGAAACCAGGGTGTTAATATCTTTGCCCCATAGCCCAAGCTAAAAAAGAAAAACCAGGATGCACAGACCGCACCAAGCGCAAACCACCATTTTCCTAGGCTATATTGCGTTGAAATTGAACCAATCAGGATGACGGTTTCTAAATAAACATGCGGGTTTAACCAGGTAAATGCCAGACAGATCATCAACACTTGTAAAAAATGTGCTGTAACTTGATCACTTGGAGCCAAAACTTCTGTTGATTTAAATGCACTGATTGCATGTTGCAGACCATAATAAAACAGGAATCCTGCGCCGATATATTTAGAAAACATAACCGCATTTGGATAAGGTTCAATGATGTGAGCAAAACCAAAAACACCTAATAATATCAAAATAGTATCAGACAAGGCACACGTCAAACAGACCAGGAAGATATGCTGCTGTTTTAAACCCTGTTTTAGTACAAAGGCATTCTGCGCCCCGATACTGACAATCAGGCTCATACCTACAGCAAAGCCACTGACCATATAACTGAACATCACATTCCCCTTTTTTGAATACATGAATTATTCAACAAAAAGGAAGCTATTCATTAAAACTAAGTTAATATCAATTTAACTAAATTTTTCTTAGATTGTAGCGATGCTGAATGCGAAACAATGTGATGCTTTTTACGCGGTTGCAAAAACCGGAAGTTTTGATCTGGCCGCAGAACAACTCAATATTACTGCCTCAGCAGTGACCCTTCGTGTTCAGAGTCTGGAAAAACAATTGGGACACTTGCTGCTGGTGAGAGACCGGCCTTGTCGCGTGACTCAATCTGGACAAACTTTATTGCATTATTTACAGCATCAGCGTTTGCTAGAACAGAATTTGATGCAGGATTTGGGTGGTCAGGTACAACAGGAAGGTTTTTACTGCCTGAATGTTGCCACCAATGCCGATTCACTTGCGACCTGGTTATTGCCGACCTTACAAGCCCAACTGATCCAGCATAAAATTGTGCTGCATTTTCAACTGGATGACCAATCACAAACCCATCATTTACTGGAAGCCGGACTGGTCAATGCCTGTTTGAGCACTGAAGCCAAAGCCATGAAAGGCTGTCTGGCCGAGCGGATTGGACAAATGCACTACCGTCTGGTTGCCACGCCTGAATTTGCCCGGAACTGGTTTCAACAAGGAATACATCGTGATGCCTTACGCCACGCACCGGCGATTCTGTTTAATGAAAAAGACCAGTTGCATACCCAGTATATCCAGCAAGAATTTGGCCTGAGTCCGGCACAATATCCTCACTTTTTTATTCCATCGACGCATGCATTTTTTGATGCCATTGTCATGGGCTTGGGTTATGGCTGGTTGCCGGATTATCAAACCCGGCATTTGCTGGAATCAGGACAATTGATTGAACTTTCCGGTGAAATGCGAATTGAAGTCCCCTTGTATTGGCATCACTGGAAACAGCAGTCTCCTGCTCTGGCGATTCTGGGTGAATGTTTAAAACAGCATGCTCAGACCACCATGAATCAGCCTCTAGCCATCTGATCGAGTCAGGCCAGATTGCTTTTATCCTTCTGGACAAATTTTTGACTGAGTTGCTGATAGGTTTCGGTATGCTGGAATTGCTCTAGAAACTCAATCGTGCCTTGTGGAAATTTATCCCGTTGAATTTCACCGCGATAATAAGCTTCACGCATCGGCGTAGCGGATAAAGCACCTTCTAGGCTTTCCAGTTCGACCATTTCCCATTCCGGGAAAAATTTTAAATAATATGAAGAATCATCTTTAAAATGTCCAATCAGTCCGACTTTGGCATTCGGTTCTATGGCCTGATTTATCAGCGATTTCACCAGTTTTTGCCATTTTTCATCATTATAAACATCAATGACTTCTACAAATTGAATCCGCGCCTGATCTTCCGGACTAAAATTTGCAAGGATCATGGCTTCACGTTCCGAAGCCAAAAATGGATTTTTGATATTGCGTTCATTCTGCGCAGAACCAAGGGCCAAAATCACATTTTGACTGTGTTCTAAAGCAATCTGAATGGTTTGCATATGCGCCAGATGAAAAGGCTGAAAACGGCCAATGAAAACCAGATAATCAAATGTATAGTTCATAACAGATCATTTTTTATGACTCATGAGTTGTGCCGCCCCAATAAATATGCGACATAATCAATCTCATAAAATCAAATTAAGTTTTAAAGCAAGGATAGTACGATGACACTGAGCTGTATTCAACAACCTCATGAGCATTTGCATGCGAATTTAGAACATGGCGTACTCACTTTAGCCATCAATCGCCCGGAAGCGAAAAATGCCTTATACAGCGAGCTGTATTTATGGATTGCTCAAGCGCTCGATGAAGCAGATCAGGACAATCAGGTTCGTGTGGTGGTGTTACGCGGTCAGGACGCGGACTTTAGCGCGGGCAATGATATGCAGGATTTCATGAAATCTGTTGCCAAGAAAGGTCAGGCCCCTGCGGCTGAAGGCCCGCCCTTTATTTTACTCAAAGCGGCTGCCAAGTTTTCCAAGCCTTTAATTGCAGCGGTACGTGGCGTTGCAATCGGGATTGGGGTAACCATCTTATTGCATTGTGACTTGGTCTATAGTGACAATACTGCCCTGTTCCAGATTCCATTTGTCAGTCTGGGCCTATCGCCTGAAGGCGCTTCAAGCAAATTGCTGATTCAGCAGGCGGGCTATCATAAAGCGGCTGAATTATTGCTGACTGCACAAAAATTCAATAGCGAAAAAGCACTCGGTGCCGGTCTGGTGAATAGTATTGAAGAAGATGCCTATGCGGCTGCACAAAAACAGGCGCAGACTTTAGCAGCATTACCTTTGGCGTCTTTGAAGCAAACCAAAGCCTTGATGAAACATAATCTGGATGAAATTGTGGCCTGCATCGACCATGAAGCAGAAATTTTCATGCAGCGCGTTGGCTCTCCGGAAATGCTGGAAGCCGTACAAGCTTTTATGCAAAAACGTAAACCTGATTTCACACAATTCAACTAATTTTCAAACTTAGGATCTCAATGAGCTGGTTTAGACTGCCTCATTGATTCCTTTACCTGTAAGAATAAAGAATATGTCTACTGAAAATTCATCCATTATTGCCCAGTCTCCTGAAACCATTGATAGCGCCAATCCGGATAAAAAACGTTATTATGAACCTGCTCCACAGGATATTGATGTCGATAATTTCCGTAAAGTGATCGAAAGTCGTCGTTCAGTGCGTAAATTTACCAAAAAACCAATTCCAGAAGATGTACTTGATGCTTGTCTGGATCTGGCGTTGCTGGCTCCCAATTCGTCAAACTTGCAGCCCTGGACATTTTATGTGGTACAAAACCCGGCGAAGAAAAAGCGACTGGTCAAAGCCTGCATGAGCCAACTGGCAGCAAAAACGGCTTCTGAGCTGATTATCTGTGTGGCACGTACCGACCGTATTGATGAAATGGCCAAACGGAATGTCAATGAATTTCCATATCCGGAAGCACCAGCTGCCATCAAAAAATACTATAAATACATTCCATATAACTATAAAACCGGTTATTTAAATGTCTTTGGCAACTTTAAAAAAGTGGCTTTCAAAGTTGCCCGCACTTTAGATAAACAGATGCCTGTTTCTGCCTTTAGTCCAAGTGATGCCAAACTTTGGGCAACCAAAACAACGGCACTGGCTTGCGAAAATCTGGTCTTGGCCTTACGTGCTTATGGTTTTGACAGCTGCATGATGGAAGGTTTTGATGAACCGATGGTACGCGATCTCTTGGGCTTAAATGATCAGCAATATCCAGTCATGGTGATTGGTGCAGGTGAACGCGCCAAAGACGGCGTGTTCTTCCCGCAATACCGTTTTGATCGTGAGTTATTTATCCAGAAAGTTTAACAGTAGCAATAGAAGAATAAATCTTTGATTTGATATTCTTGGCGATATGAATACCACTCTTAGGCAGAGATTCAGAAATGAATTTTCTGCCTAACCTGGGATCTCGGTTAATTTAGACCTACCCTTCTCATCCTTCAAAGTAACATCAACCTATTAAATAAAGATTTAAATCTTCACGCGATATGAGACTGTGCCAGCACCCAAAGTGCTTATGCATCATCAAAATCTAAGAGTAATAAGTTCTCAATTTCCGGTCATCCATCCAGTTACAATGAAATCCGACGGGTACACGAACCGGTAAATGAATCGTGGCAATAGGCCCCTTCTGAATATATTGCGCATCTAAAATCACCACTTTCGATGGACTGCCATCCAAGGCGTGTAGATAAGACATCAGCCAGCCATCATTTTCTGTTTGAGCACCTTCTCGGGCGACAAAAACTGCCTCACCTGTAACCCAGTTTGCTCCAAAGGAATAGCTTGCTGTACTGCCGGTTTCCAGATCATGGTACAAGAGTGTATTACTGCTAACATGATAAGGATCATCAAAGCCGGCAAAGGAAGTACTATAGACATAGCGATAAGGCCGCCCTGTATAGGCTTCATTGATCCGCGGAAATTCCTGCTTGATATTGGATAATACAGTTCGAGTGACTTTTCCTGTTTGCTGCTCGAAGATCAATCTTTCCAGCCGAATCTCCTGATCTTCTATTGGTCCCTGAATGGAACTGACCAGTGCCTTGGAATGTACCACTGCATCCATCACTACATCACCTGTGTTCAGGTCATAAGCATTGACCATATGAAAAATAAAACAGGGATCAATCTCATACCAGCGGATGTCTGCCGCACTGCCACCAAAAGGCAGCATACCTATACGAGCCTGATGTTTAGGATTCCATTGATAGGGCAGTAATGAGCCTTTTAAGGCACTACGCATAGAAAAGTTGACATTCAAATCCAGAATCAGCACCCGAGATTGAGTAATGGCACAGTCATGCACCATTGGGCCATGTTTGACTGGAATTTCGACATGATGTTGCAATTTGCCTTGAGCATCAATATGTAAATAAAAAACCTGATGATGATTCAAGGCATCATAACAAACCGCATGAATATCTCCTGTTTCCGGGTCGATATGCGGATGAGCCGTAAACGGTAGATCCTGATCATTTTCAAAAAGTTGATGCCGTTTTGATTCCAGTTCACGATTTACTTCGATCGGATAAGCCCCCGCTTCGACCAGTGCCCAGATTTTCCCGGCAAAGTGGATGATATTGGTATTGACCGCATCCGCGATTCCACGCGTTTTCCCTGAAATCTGTGGTCTATGCAATTTTTTCTGCACACTGGCCGATCCGACATAAGCACTTTTATAGCAATGTGCTTCACCAGCTTTGAGTTTCAGCGCGTGAATCATGCCATCACCGGTGAACCAGTGATAATTTCGTGGGTTCTTTACCGTGATCGGATTCGGGCCAATCCGCATCAGCGCACCTTCTAGTTCTACAGGAATTTGCCCATCTACCATCAATTGAGTAGCAAAATGCTCCTGTCGTTGTGGCGCAAATATGCCATCCAGATAGGGATTGTCATGAGAATAGGGAATGCGGCTATGCAGGATTCCCGCACCATGTTTGATAGTTTTACTGAGCGTATTCTTGAGGATATTGCCGAGCTGTTTTGACCACTGCATTATTATTTTCCTGTTTTATTTTTATGATGATGACTGATTTTATACTCATAAAAGGAGGTTAATCATTTTAAACAGATAAGCTGATGGTACGCTAAAACACGATGCGCACCATTACTTCTAGCAGCAATAAGGTTGCACGTTTAGACTTTAATATCCAGGAGCTGAATAAACTCAAAAGCAGGCTCTTCATAAGGATGGCTTGCTTTCAGAGCTTTGGCGACCTCGACCGCCTTTTCATCAGCAACCAACATTTCTACTCGCCACTCTTCAACCTGCTCTAATTCCCCGACTTCACCAATATAAGGATCTGCACCTTGCTGCGCTTTAAACTGTCCTGTTCCCAGTACCTGCCAGGCACAGTGGGTATAATCTCCGATGCCGCCTGCACCCGCTTTAAACAAGGCTTCCTTAGTCACTTCAAGATGTTCATCTGGTACATAATAAATGAGTTTTAGCATGTTTCCCTTCAACATTTTCAATGGCTTATTTAAGATCTATTGTCCAGTGCCTGGGTAATAATATTCAATGCAGAATTATGAGAATTCTTGTTAAATGTTGCATAAAGTCCTAATTGTGGCAGGACTTGATCTGTTTGCACGATTTTCACATGCTCATTTAAAAAACGCAGCAGATATTCCGGGACGAAGCTAAAACCCATGCCCATATTGATCAGGTTAATATGTTGCAACACATTGGTAACCCACAGTATTTGGTCATGCTGCAATTGTTCAAAAGACATCAGGTGATTCAACTGCGCATAAAAGACTGGCGAGGCATTTTGCTCACACATAATCAACTGATGATTTTTCAGTTCTTGTAACTTCAATGGCCGATCTGTGGGATGTAAATACTCGGCTGCCACCAGATAAATCTGTTCATTCATTAAATGAATATTGTCAAAATCGGGATGTTGCAGACAATAGCGGGTAAAGCTCAAATCCAGCTCGGCATTTTTCAGGCGTTGAATCTGCTCCATACAGGTCAGACTATGCAGATGAATTTTTAAATCAGGAATATTCTGCTTCAGTTTGGCCAGAATATTTGGCATCACTTTCAGTTCTGCAACATTTAAAAAGCCAATATGGATCTGGTTATTTTTCTGCTGCGCCACCTGACGCGCCGCGGCAACTGCCAGTTTGGCACTTTCAAGCGCCTGTTCAGCATGAATCAAAAAAGCTTGCCCTTCATCGGTCAGTTTGATTTGCCGGGATGAACGATCAAACAGCATTACACCGACTTCCTGCTCCAGATCCTTAATCTGCTGACTTAAAGAAGGCTGCGCCGTGAACAGCTTATCTGCTGCTTTGGTAAAACTCTGTTCCTGAGCTACTGTTAAAAAAGCACGTAAATGTCGAAGTTCCATAAACTCAGCCGCATATTCTCAGGCATTTTAAGCTGCCAAACGAGAAAGTAGTAAGAATCTCAATAGACCTATAGTTTATATGAATACTCCTATTGTATTGCCTGAATTTCACTACACTGGATTGTAAATATATTCAAATCTTGTTCTTCAGACAGACACATGGAGTCATGTATGACACAGCATTACGATACTGACGTATTGGTAATTGGCACAGGACCTGCAGGATCGACCTTAGGTTTAGCACTGGCAAACTATGGAATTAAAGTTCAACTCTTCACACAGTTTAACTGGCTGGCCAATAGTCCACGTGCGCATATTACCAATCAGCGTGCCATGGAAGTATTACGTGATTTAGGCATTGAAGAACAAGTTAAAGAAATTGCGACACCGTGGGAACACATGGGCGAAAGCCTGATTACCACCAGTCTGGTCGGTGAAGAAATTGCCCGTTTAAGCGCTTGGGGTACAGGAGATGAACGTCATGGCGACTATATCAAAGGCAGTCCATGTCCATTGGTGGATTTGATTCAGCCGAAAATGGAAGCCTTACTGGTCAAGAATGCCGGTGAGCGCGGTGCAATCTATAACTTCAATACTGAATATTTATCGCATGTTCAGGATGAAAATGGTGTCACCGCTACTTTCCTGAACCGGATTACCAACACAGAATTTAGTTTAAGAGCCAAATATCTGATTGGTATGGATGGCGCACGCTCAAAAGTGGTTGAGCAACTTGAGCTACCACTCGAAGGTGTGATGGCGCGTGCGGGTACAGTCTATGTGACTTTTAAAGCCGATCTAAGCAAATATGTTCAGCACCGCCCTGCGATTCTGCAATGGATCGTCAATCCTGAAGCCAGCTTTGGTGATCTCGGTATGGGCTTGCTACGTGCCATTACGCCTTGGAATGAATGGATTATGGGCTGGGGCTTTGACATTTCCAAAGGCGAGCCACAAGTGACTGAAGAACAGGTTCGATCGCGTCTGAATACATTTGTTGGCGCTGAAGTGGAAGATGTCGAAATCCAAAAACTGTCCTACTGGTATGTAAACCAGACTTGGGCAACTGAATACTCTAAAGGCCGCGTGTTCTGTGGTGGTGATGCTGTACACCGTCACCCGCCTTCAAGCGGTTTAGGTTCAAATACCTGTATGCAGGATGCGTTTAACCTTGGCTGGAAACTCACCTATGCAATCAAAGGTTGGGCCGCACCTTCCCTCCTCGATTCATATACGTCTGAACGTGCGCCTGTAGGCAAGCAGATTGTCGCACGTGCCAACCAGTCCCGTTTTGACTATAAGCATTTAAAAGAAGTCTTTGGTTTTGACCAAGGCATCACTACGCAAAAACAAATGCTGGAACGTATTTTTGCTGAAGATGAGCAAGGTGCCAAAATTCGTAAAAAGTTATTTGAAGCACTTGAAATTAAGCATTTTGAATTTAATGCCCAAGGTGTTGAACTGAATCAGCGCTATAGCTCAAATGCGGTAATGAATGAAGCTGAGCCCGAGATCTTTGACAAAGATGAACAGCTTTATCTGCAAGCCACGACTCGTCCGGGTGCCAAAGTTCCACATACCTGGCTAATCAATAGCAAAGGCCAAAAGCAATCCACTTTGGATATTAGCGGTAAAGGCCGTTTTACCTTACTGACAGGTTTATCAGGCAAAGGCTGGAGATTGGCTGCCGAGGCTCTAGATTTACCTTATTTAGATGTAATTCAGATTGGTTCACGTGAGTATCGTGATGTCTATGGTACTTGGAATGCCAAGTCTGAAGTTCATGAATCAGGTGCGGTGCTGGTTCGTCCAGATGGTTATGTGGCTTGGCGTTATCAGGACAGTACCAATGCATCTTTTGATTATGAAAATACGTTAAAGGCGGTATTGAAGCAAGTTCAACTCATAATCTAACTATTCCATCAATCATATTTAATTGACCATCGACATGGATGTCACCTGTCAGCCTGTGGGATATAGTCATTCTATCAGTCTGACGAAGGGGTTTTGTCTTTCGGAGCAATGTTCCTCATGCCCGAACAAAAGCAAATATAGAAACAAAACTAAAAAACCACCTCTCGGTGGCTTTTTTAAAGCCAAATATCAAGAACCCTGCATCAAATAACTGCCCACAACAAACAATATTTGTAGTCCTACGACAATAGCAAACAACATCCAGCCTTTCTGACGCATTGCCGCCTTATCCATTATTCTAAGTGTTTTAGCCATGTCATCACCTCATACTTGAGAATTGATACTGAACTGATCTATTCCATCTTTCTTTTATAGTGCAATAAAGTTGTGCATAAAACATACCATAGCACTTTATATACAATATGAAAGCAAAATCTAAACCAAGTTCAGTGGGAGAAGTTAAATTAAAAAATCAGAATGCTTAAAAAGCAAAAATCCACCCCAAGGTGGATACGAATTAAGTAATTATAGATATTTTTAAATTATTTTTCCATAAAGTATAATTAAGTTAATATTTTTAAATGTTATTTATTAAAAATTAAGAAAATTAATGATTAGTAATTTTCTGATATTTCCACATGAGAAGTGACTTTGCTGTAAGCATGAATTATTCATTACATAAGTTCTCATTTGGAAGTGTGATACTTTTACCATCCATCGCTTTACTAAAAGCTAAATACGCCTTAAAGCGCTGTTTTGTGTTTGTGGTGACTGCAATGACATGCTGAACGACATTGGATGGTTTGTACAAAGTATCTTGAGAAAAACGCTCGTAAATGCAGCCTATCGCGCGCGATTTTTCAAATGCAATTTTTCGTAGCGGGTATTGCTGAGAAGTATCGAGTAATAAGCTCTCTTGCAGAACCATAGCCAATTGTTTTACCGCCTGTCTTTGTTCCATATTTATAAAATTCTTTTCAATATAAAGATCAACATCATCACGAATTCCATTTTGATTCACATCAGGGCCTTCGATATCGCGATCACGATTGAGTTTCGGCAAATAACCACTTTGTTTTATTTTATCTAAATGCTTGATATTAGCTCGCCACATGTATGTATCACACCCCGCCAATGTGAATAGTGAAATAAGTAAAATGCACCTTGATAATCTGATAAATATTCTTGGCATGAGGTACCTCTTTATTTTATATGCATCATCATTGTCAAAAAGCTCAACATCTATCCTGAATCTCAATATATTTTCATGATTTAGTAGATCTGTAGTGTTTACGATATTTCATATAAAAGATCGCAACAGCGATCAAATGCAAGGCTAAACACAAGATGATTTTTAAATGTGGACTATACAGCTCATCCGACATTTTTTCGAAGAGAGTCAAATAAACCAGACTATAGGAAACGAGTCCTAAAATGGTTATTGCCGTTATTTCTATTTTTAAATATGCACCATCTGCAAAGTTATAATCTGCACTAAAACACAATAATGCAAAGATAAAATATGTAAATATTTTCATGATCTAAACTGGTTACTTATTTGAATTATTTAAACGATGTTAACTCCGAAATATACATAAAAAAAGGGCCGCTACTGCGACCCCTTTTCATCATCTAAAATCGATTAACCAATAAACTTACGTGCATTACGGAACATACGTAACCAAGCACCATCTTGATCCCAGTCTTCTGGTTTCCAAGAATGCTGAATCGCACGGAAGTTACGTTCAGGGTGCGGCATCATAATTGTTGCACGACCGTCTTGAGAGGTTACACCGGTAATACCTTCCGGTGAGCCGTTCGGGTTCAATGGATAATGTTGTGTTGCATTCCCCAAGCTATCTACATAACGCAGAACCACCTGATTCGATGCGTTGAGCGCAGCAAAGTTTTCCGCAGTTGCAACCGCACGACCTTCACCATGTGCTACAGCGATCGGCAGAATCGAACCTTCCATGCCCTGAAGCAATACAGAGTTTGATTTTTCCACACGAACATTCACCGCACGTGCTTCAAACACTTCAGAAGTATTGCGGTGGAAACGTGGCCAAGCATCAGCACCCGGAATCAGCGGAGCCAACTGAGACAACATTTGACAGCCGTTACAGATACCCAGCGAGAAGGTTTCCTGACGGTTAAAGAATTTCTCAAACTGGTCACGCAATTTAGTATTGAACAATACTGATTTTGCCCAGCCGCCACCAGCGCCCATCACGTCACCGTAAGAGAAGCCACCACAAGTCACTAAGCCTTCAAAATCATCCAGGCTGATACGACCTGCCAGCAAGTCACTCATATGTACGTCAACGGTATTGAAGCCGACTTTATCAAATGCTGCTGCCATTTCGATATGACCATTGACACCCTGCTCACGCAGAATCGCCATGTTCGGACGACGTGAATTAATGTACGGCGCTTCAATCGCTTCATTCAAATCAAATGTCGGTTTCGCAATGATACCTGCATGAGATTTGTCAGTGATAAGAGCAAATTCCTGATCCGCAGTTTGTACGTTGTCACGTAGGCGCTGGATTTGGTGGGATACTTCCGTCCAAGCCACTTGCAGATCAGCACGTTCAAGTACTAGACCGTTTACAGATAACTGATCCGTGTTATTTACCGTACCCACCACCTGAATGGCATCTTTCAGGGTAGATGCTGTAACTTCAGCTTCTAATGCTGCCCAATCCGCTTTGCTGATTTGAAGCACTGCACCAATTTCTTCTGCAAACAGGCTTGCAGTTGACTGATCTTCTAAAGCCACACCCAGACGTGATGCGAACATCATTTCTGCAACAGTTGCGACTAAGCCACCATCACCGATGTCATGATATGCCTTGATCAGACCACGATTGTTCCAGTCTTGAACCAATGCGAAAAATGCTTTGAAGTCATCGAAGCTGTCGACATCAGGCGTCACAGAACCGATTGCTTTATACACCTGCGCCAGAATCGAACCACCTAGACGGAACTGACCTTTCGATAAGTCAATACGAACCAGTACCGACTCTTCATTTTTCAATTCAGGAGTCAATGTTTTACGAACATCGGTCACTGGTGCAAATGCAGTAATCACGCCTGACATTGGAGAAGTCACTGATTTGTCTTCGCCTTCATCATTCCAGGTGGTACGCATTGACAATGAGTCTTTACCGACTGGAATTGCGATACCCAGTGCTGGACACATTTCCATACCGATGGCTTTTACACCTTCGAATAGCGCTTGATCTTCGCCCGGTTGACCGGCAGCAGCCATCCAGTTTGCAGACAATTTAATGTCGCTGATTTTTTCAATCTTCGCAGACATGATGTTCGAGATTGATTCAGCCACTGATAAACGTGCCGATGCAGCAGGATTGAGCAATGCGACTGGTGGACGTTCACCCATCGCCATCGCTTCACCGGTGTAGCCTACTAGGCTTGTCGTTGTTACCGCAGCATCCGCCACCGGAACCTGCCAGCGACCGACCATTTGATCACGTGCCACCATACCAGTAATCGAACGGTCACCAATACTGATCAGGAATGATTTAGAAGCCACTGTCGGGTTTTTCAAAACGCGATAAATCGCATCTTTCAGATCTGTGACTTTAGCCGCGTCGAAATCATCGCCTTTGCGTTCAATCGTTTCATATGAACGGCTCATACGCGGTGTACCACCAAGCATCACCTGCATTGGCATATCCACTGGCTTATTGCCAAATAACGGATCTTCAACGGTTAAGTGACGCGCTTCAGTTGCTTCACCGAGTACCGCAAACGGACAACGTTCACGCGCACAGATCGATTCAAATAATTCTAAAGAAGATGGACGAATCGCCAGTACATAACGCTCTTGCGCTTCATTTGACCAGATCTCCATAGGCGACATGCCCGGCTCAAGCGATGGAATCTTACGCAGATCCAGCACCGCACCGAGTTCATGGTCATTCACCAGTTCAGGCATGGCATTCGATACACCACCTGCACCGACATCATGTACAGACACAATCGGGTTCTGGTCCTCCATGCGCCAGCAAGTATCAATCACTTCCTGACAACGGCGTTCCATTTCCGGGTTTTCACGTTGTACCGAAGCGAAATCCAGGTTTTCGCCGAGTTTACCGCTGTCTACAGAAGATGCTGCACCACCGCCGAGACCGATCAGCATGGCAGGGCCACCGAGCACGATCAATAAATCACCGGGCAAGATTGGATCTTTTTCAACGTGATCTGGACGGATGTTGCCATAACCACCGGCAATCATGATTGGCTTATGGAAACCTTTAACATCGCCATTGATGTTTTGTTCAAAGGTACGGAAGTAACCATTTAAGGCAGGACGACCAAATTCGTTGTTAAACGCAGCGCCACCCAATGGGCCTTCAATCATGATTTGTAGCGGCGATGCCATACGCGATGGCTTGCCATAGTTTTCTTCCCAAGGCTGTTCAAAGCCCGGAATGTTCAGGTTAGATACTGTAAAGCCGGTTAAACCTGCTTTAGGCTTACCACCACGACCGGTCGCACCTTCATCACGGATTTCACCGCCCGAACCTGTCGCAGCACCGGCAAATGGTGCAATCGCTGTCGGATGGTTGTGAGTTTCCACTTTCATCAAGATATGCGCGGCTTGACTCTTATATTTATAAACCTGCTGGCCATTGTCTTCTTTGGTTGGATAAAAACGCTGGGTATCCGAACCGACAATCACCGAAGCATTGTCTTTATAAGCCGACAATACATCTGTAGGTGATTCTTTATAAGTATTCTTGATCATCTGGAACAATGACAATGGCTGAACTTCACCATCAATGGTCCATTCAGAACCGAAGATTTTATGACGGCAATGCTCAGAGTTTGCCTGTGCAAACATCATCAGTTCGATGTCATTTGGATTACGACCCAGCTTGATAAACGCTTCAGTCAGGTAATCAATTTCTTCCATCGACAATGCAAAACCAAATTCATTATTGGCCTTAACCAGTGCTTCTTTACCTTCACCCAGAATATCAATCGAGTTCAGTGGTTTTGGTGCTGTTTCAACAAACAGTACCGCAGCCTCTTCAATCGCATTGAATACGCTTTCAGTCATACGGTCATGCAAAATCTGTTGAACTTCATTTGATACGTCTTTTAGACCCTTCAACGTAAATAAAACGCCGCGCTCAAGACGATGAACCGGCGTATTACAGTTTTTGAAAATGTCTGTAGCTTTAGACGACCAAGGTGAAATGGTGCCGACACGCGGGGTCACTAAAATTTGGATTTCATCACTTGCAGCCTGGTGCAATTCAAAAGATTGCCCATCGTTGAGAAGCTGTAAAGCTGATTGCTGTTGTTGCTCGTTGAGCGCTTGGTCAAAGAGGTAGACCCATTGACTTTCAATTGATTGAACAGAACTAATTGACGTCAAACGCGATAATAGTTGAGTTTTCTTAAAAGAAGAATGTGCGGGTGCACCGGCAACGATAAACATGCTGATTTTGGCTCCACGGGATGGTCTGAACAACCATGCCACAATGTGACTTGAGAGAGCGCATATTCTACTGTGAAATAAGGAAATCGGCTAGATGGCAAATACGAAAACTACGGCTGAAATATTCTGTATTTTTAAAATATTGTGTTTATTTTCAGGCAGGAAAATTGAATGTAGTCGCGTAGATTAACACAATTTGTTAAAGAAAAATCAAAACCGATTAACAATAATTTCACTTAAGAAAATTGTATTATTTTTCAACAGCAAGACCACTTAAAATGCGTACAGAACTTATTCTTGAGCCGTTATAAAAAACTTATTAAGGCTAGGCTAAAGCTTCTCGGGATAGACTGAAACAGTCGAGTTCATTTTTTAGCTCATCTCTCTGTCGGCGAGTTGCACTACTGAAATAATTTTGTATCCAGCTATCCCCATTCCGGGCTCCATTGCAGGATTTAAGACTCTGCCCCGCTGTTCTCCCTTTTCGAGCCTGTCTGTATGAGCAAACTATATCGCCTGCTTCAATCGACTTCCAGTAATATCCGGTAGCCCAGATTATCCCGCTCACTCATCTTAATAGCTGAGATCTATTTAAAAATAGCTGAATCTCACATATAAACCTCAATCATAGTTTCTAATAAAGAGCGAAAATTAAAATTAATAGATCTATTTTAGTAAATAAATTTCTAGGATACTAAGCCTCTTGTTATTAATATATTGACTTAGCAAATTTATTTAAAAATTTCTTATTTTACCTCTACGAAATAGGTTATTTTCAAGCTAATCAATTGAAAATATAAAGCTTAAATTCAAACTGATTATCAGCCTCTATTCTTATATGAAAATTCAGAATATATAAGCATCATCAGACATGAATTAATGAAAGTTTTTTAGGCTATTATTAAAAAAATCACTACTCATAATGAAGAAAATAAGCAATATTAAAATTTTGTTACTTTTTCATTTTCTGACTGACATCCATCTTTATTCTAATAAAAAACCATGTAATAAATACCTGTAATTCCTATAAAAATATAGAAACAACAAATCTATATTTGATAAGATGTTGAAATCAAAAATAGCCTTATATCAGCAAAGAATCTACATAATTAATGACTTCATCAGTAAATTTGATGATTTTATGTTAACCTCTACGCCAATTGCTGAGGAAATGTCCACATTCAGGACGCATGAATCATCCTCTTTTCTGCTGCAGATATGAATATCCAATTGATATTCAGACGCTGGTTTTTTTATTTTCTGTAGCTTCACTGCTCTGTCTAATCTAGAGCCTTAATCTGTTGCCAATGATTTAATTTTCAAAAACAAAAGGTGACCCGCTTAAGGAGTATGTATGTTTCAATTCACTAGTACAGCAACTGTACTATTGATGGTGCTTTTCTATGGCATCACCTTTCTATTGTCGTTACGCATTAAGCAAAAAAATGAAAATGTCGATGGATATATGGTCTCGAATGGCTCCATCGGATTTGGAATGTCTGCGGCCAGTATGACCGCCACCTGGATCTGGGCCGCTTCATTTTATGCAGCAGCTTCGTCCGGATATAAATACGGTGTTTCCGGTGCGTTACACTATGGTTTGTGGGGTGCACTGATGATTTTATTTATCTACCCATTCGGCAAACGTTTCCGCGACCTGGCACCCAATGCACACACTTTGGCAGAAATCATGCATGCACGGCATGGTAACCAGAGCCAGATGATTCTGGCAGGCTCCAACATTGTCGGGAGCGTGATCAGTCTGATGGTAAACTTTACCGCAGCAGGTGCGCTGGTTGAAATTCTGTCTCCCCTCAGCTTTATCCATGGGGTCTTGATTACCGGAATTGGCGTCCTGTCCTATACTTTATGGTCCGGTTTCCGCTCCTCGGTATTTACCGACTTTGGGCAACTGGTCGCCATGATTGTGGCGGCAGTGATCATTATTCCGACGCTATTTTTCACCCTGGGCGGCCCTTCACTGTTCCAGACCGGCATGCATAATCTGCAACCGGAACAACTGGATTTCTTTTCGAAAACCGCATTTTTAGAACAGGGTGCACCATTTTTTGTGGCGGTACTGGCTTATGCGATTGGTAACCAGACCATCGCCCAACGCCTGTTTGCAGTGCGTAAAGACTTGATCAAACCCAGCTTCATTACTGCAACCATCGGTTATGCCGCGATTGTCGTCGGTTTGGGAATGCTCGGATTATTGGCGCTATTTGCCGGGATTCAGCCGATTGATGGCAACCTGAACAACCTGATTCCACAAATGGCAGCAACGTATCTGTCTCCATTTATGGTGGCCTTACTCTTTGTCATGGTGATTGGCGCGCTTTCGTCAACGGCGGATTCGGATTTATCTGCCCTGTCTGCCATCGTAATGACCGATATTTATGGCAAACAGATTGCTAAAAATCGTCCTGATCCGAAGAAGATGCTGTTTATTGGCCGGATGACCATGATTGTAGCCACCATGCTCGGTATTTTAATTGCCACGCTTAAATTCGACATTCTAGCGATGCTGATTTTCGTCGGTGCACTCTGGGGTGCCATCGTATTCCCGGTGATTGCCAGCCTGTACTGGGACAAGGTCAATGCCCGTGCCTTTAACTGGTCTGTCGGTATCGCATTTTTAAGCTTTCTGGTGGTTCGATTTGAATGGCTGCCAATTCAGGGTCTGATCGCGCTTAGCTTTGAGCTTATGGCCACCATCGGTATTGGTGTAGTACTGGGTCTGATGAGCTTTGGCTTCTTTGGCAAGAAAGTCGGCCTGGTGGTCGGTATTCTGGCCAGTATCGGCTTCCTTCCATGGACCATCGGCTTCCTGCGTGATTATGGCACGCTATTGAGTTCCCTGACCGCCTACGGCAGCAGCGCCATTGTCTGTACAGTACTGACTTTAATGAATAGCAAAGAACGATTTGATTTTAAACAAATCAATAAGATGGTGATTGAATTTCACCAGGTATCTGAGAAAAGTAAATAAGGAGATTTCAGATGAGTAGTCAATTTATGACCCTATATGTACTTTTTTGGCCATTGGTGGCGACGATGATTTTGTTCGTCATTTGCATGGGGGTCTATAAAGACGTCCAGGAAGCCAAGATCAGTGGTGAAGATTTGCTTTAGCCCACTTCTATCATGAGATAAAAACAGGTCAATATGACCTGTTTTTTTATAGCGATTGTTCAGCTGAAATTTCCACAGAGTTTTGTTTGTTCCGACAATTCATGTCGCAGCACTCTAGTGCTGTTGCTACTTTTTTGGCATGATGCACTTAGCAAAGAATTGAATAATGATAAATGACTCAAATGCGTTGGTTAGAGCTGCTTTCGACAGTTCGGATTGGTAGTAAAAAGCAAAGTACTGAACTGGCACGTAGCCCGTTCCACAAAGATTATGACCGTATTATTTTTTCACAAAGTTTCCGCCAGCTGAACCGTAAAACTCAGGTTCACCCTTTAACCCAGCACGATGGTATTCATACACGACTCACACATTCACTTGAAGTGTCCTGTATTGGGCGTTCACTCGGGATGCTGGCCGCAGAGAAAATAAAAGATCAGTTACCGCCCTGGATTTCCCCGGCCGATGTCGGTGCCATTATTCAGGCTGCCTGTCTGGCACATGATATTGGTAATCCCCCTTTTGGCCATGCCGGTGAATATGCCATTCGAGAATGGTTCGACGATGCATCGCATACCGATTTTTTAAAAGATCTCAGTCCTGAACAAGAAGCCGATGTACGTCAGTTTGAAGGCAATGCCCAAGGTCTACGCCTGTTGACCAAAATCGATTACCATCCCAATGATGGCGGCATGCGTTTGACTTATGCCACGTTAGGGGCTTATTTAAAATATCCGTGGCTGTCAAAAACCATGGCATCTCAAGTCGATTTACCTGCCAGCAATCGGGCCAAGTTTGGCTGCTATCAGGCCGAGAAAGAGATTTTAAAGCAGATTGCAGAACAACTCGGACTGATTCAGTTAGCTGAATATCATTACTGCCGTCATCCACTGACCTATCTGCTCGAAGCGGCTGATGATATCTGTTATGCCCTGATTGACCTTGAAGATGGTATTAGCCTGAATATGCTCAGTTATGACGAAGTTGAGCCGGTCTTTTTAAATCTGCTCGGTGATTATGGTATTCCTTCTGAAATCGCCATGAGCAATACCACCTGGCAGCAAAAAATTGCCGCCTTGCGTGGTCGGGTCATGAAACGTCTGGTCGATGAAGTGACAACGGCTTTTGCCCGTCATCATGACCAGATTTTATCGGGTCAGTTACAAGGTACTTTATTGCAATATTGTACTGCGGACATTGAAATCGGGATTAATCGCGCCAAAGAACTGGCACGGGATAAAATTTTTGAGCATCCGCAAAAAGCAGGACTGGAAATTATCGCGCATCAATGTTTGCAAAATATTCTGGATGCCTTTATTCCCTTAACAACGCCGCATAAAAACCTGAGTTTTAAAGAACAGCGCTTGATGTCGATTCTGCAACGTTCAGGGGCGAATTTTAGCGCCAGCCATTATGACAATATCATGCAGGTGCTGGATATTGTTTCGAAATTTTCTGATCATCAGGCTTATAACCTGTCGCAGGAATTACAAGGCAATAAAGCCGGATTGTTATAAAATATTCTGCTGTATGGGAGGATGATTGTAATAAAATCATCTATTTTACAGCGGCAGATTTTGCCTTTCCGGAAAATGCTGACTACTATGCAGCAAAACTGAATTTAGTGATGATAAAAGATGATTGGATGTCTGATTGGTGAAGTACTGGCTTTAGAAGCACCCACCGTACTGTTAAATGTAAATGGCGTCGGTTATGAAATTGATACGCCGCTGACGACTTTCTGCCAGCTGCAAAAAGGACAACAAGTCACACTCTGGACCCATCTGGCCGTGCGTGAAGATGCACAGTTGCTGTATGGCTTTATCAATGCGCAGGAAAAAACCATTTTCCGCACCTTACTCAAAGTCAACGGCGTGGGTCCCAAAATGGCCTTGGGTATTCTTTCGACTTTAAGTGTGGAAATGCTGATTCATACCGTTGAAAATGAAGATGTGAATACCTTGGTCAAAGTTCCCGGTGTCGGTAAAAAAACCGCTGAACGTTTAATGATTGAATTACGTGACCGTTTTAAAGCCATGGCTTCAGGTGCTGCGCCAAGCAATTCAACTGCACCACAGATTCAGTTTATGGGCAATTCAGCCGTGGCTGAAGCAGAAGCTGCATTACAGTCTTTGGGTTATAAACCTGCTGAAGCGCAAAAACTGATTAATGCGGTTAAAGCAGATTACACTGAAGCCAGCGACATTATTCGTGCCGCATTAAAATCGATGAATCGTTAATACTGATTTAAATATTCGCTGCAAAATGAAGATGAGAAGGCAGCATGGATGCTGCCGCAGAAATATGGCATAGGATGTGCCATTATTTTTGCAAAGGGTTTTGTTACTTTTGCCCTGTCAAAAGTAAGAGCATGCCTGCACAATGGCATACGAATTGTTAAAGCATTTTGAGGCTATGACTTTATTCACCTCAAATAAACCATAGAGATTAACTCAAAAGATATGCAAGACCGTCTCATCAGTGGTTCTGAAAAACCAGAAGATCATTTTGATCGTGCCATCCGTCCAACCTCACTCGATGACTATATTGGTCAGCCTGTGGTTCGAGAGCAAATGGAAATCTTTATTGGTGCCGCCCGTGGCCGTGAAGAAGCGCTGGATCATACATTGATTTTTGGCCCGCCCGGCCTGGGTAAAACCACGCTGGCGAATATTATTGCCCGCGAAATGGGCGGTAATCTTAAGTCGACTTCAGGTCCGGTGCTAGAACGTGCCGGTGATTTGGCCGCCATGCTGACCAATCTGGAAGAAGGTGATGTCCTGTTCATTGATGAGATCCACCGTCTTTCACCGGTGATTGAGGAAATTCTCTATCCAGCGATGGAAGACTACCAGCTCGACATCATGATTGGCGAAGGGCCTGCTGCACGATCAATCAAACTGGATTTGCCACCCTTTACCCTGGTTGCAGCAACCACACGTGCAGGTCTACTCACCTCTCCGCTGCGTGACCGTTTCGGAATCGTGCAACGTTTAGAGTTTTATTCAGTTGAAGATTTAACCCATATTGTCAAACGTTCAGCCAACTTGATGGATGTACCGATGACTGGAGATGGCGCAAAGGAAATTGCCCGTCGCTCACGAGGTACACCGCGTATTGCTAACCGATTGTTACGTCGAGTTCGTGATTACGCTCAGGTCAAAGGAACGGGGGAAATCAATCAGGATATGGCCCAACGTGCTTTAGATATGCTCAAAGTCGATAAAGATGGTTTAGATACTTTAGACCGCCGTTATCTATCGATGTTATTAGAACGTTTTGATGGTGGCCCTGCTGGTGTTGAAGCGTTGGCTGCTGCCATGGCAGAAGATTCTGGTACGCTGGAAGATGTGATTGAACCATATTTGATTCAGCAAGGTTATGTCATGCGTACTGCACGTGGCCGTATTGCCACCAATATGGCGTATTTACAGTTTGGGTTGACACCACCTGAGCCAAAAGAAAAGTGATTCAAAAAGCAGCTTAGGCTGCTTTTTTATTGAATATAGATTTCAAATTTTGAATAAGAGAATCTACTACAATGTTTAGAGCTTTGAAACTATCAGCAATACCTTCTTTATCAATTACCGCGGTAATACACATGATTTGTAGCTGAGTGAGATAACGCTCAAATTCGTCCCATTCAGATACTAATTCATGATCTTCCTCTACTAACATTTTTAAATGAGTACTAATACGAGCTATTAAAGGGAATATATCATCTTCTAAACTCTTTAATTCTGAACGCATATCTTCGTATTCATTATTTTTGAACCAGTCTTTCACATCATTTAGTACTAAAGCTACAGAGCCTAACAATGTAATGTATTTATGCACTAATGGTTTCAATACAGCAAGATCGTCTATTAACTTAAGTTTCCAACCTCTATAAAATTCTTCTTGTAATTCAACTCTTTTTAACTTTTCTTGACTTTCTATAAGTTGTTTAGTCATATTTCTATGAGATTCTGCTGCTTCTTTAATATCTTCACTTACTACTTTAAAAGATAGTTCTGTGAGTTGAAAACTCTTACATCCATACCAATAAGCAAGCCAAGTTGCGAAACTACCTAAAATAAGCGCAATAATGACAGATAAAGTAAATGGTGAAATTGCTGTCGTATCTGTCGAATGATTGAGATCAAGCTCCATCTTTCTATTTGGATTCTCTACAACACTTGCCGTTTGATCAAAAGGTTGCTGTGGCACTGTCCATGGCAATTGAATCATCACTGCATTATTATTCTGCTCTGCCACAATTTCCCCATTTCATTTCAATAAATTTTTATTATTGATATTCTAAAAATTTTCAAACCATTACAAAAGAAAAAGCCAACTGACATGTCTAAATCAGTTGGCAAAAGCACAAAACAAAAAACTAAATAAAAAAATTACTTCTCTTTTTTCTTAAACTCCTAAAAGTCCGCTTTACGAATCATCGCGTGAATACCTTTGGTTTTATCTACCACTTGCGATACTTTAAAATCCGTTGCAGCACTTAAATATGCATAAGCAATTTCTTCTGAAATTCCGTATTCATTGACCAAAAAACGGATTGCTTCGCGTGTCGATTTACGCATGGCTTCGTCTAAGTCTTCATCTAAACCTAGAGTAATCCACAACTCATCATTTTCGCCCAAAGGTTGCGTTAATGATTGTCGCGGAATCTTGTCCTGATCTATTTTTGATATTTGTTTTTATTTTGTCTTATTGATAATTTTGATACCTTTAGCATATAGAAAATAAATAAGGGTACATAATTTTACAATGTAAAAGTATTCATAAAGCTCTTTTAGAACAAGGTCTAACAAGCAATATACCTTAAAGGTATTATCATAATACTTAGAGAGTTTTGGTCAAATTTAAATCAATATGCAATCCTAGAGAATCACTTTAACCATTTAAAATTCTTAAGGTTCTCCCCAAGTATGAATATGTATAAGCAGATTTCCCTTTGTCTTCCTCTTCTTTTCTGTAGCCAACTCAGTCTGGCCGACTGGATTGATGATTCTGTACAAACGGCTGAAGCGCACACCATAAAATTACGCCAGCATATTCATCAATATCCTGAGCTGGGGAATATGGAATTTAAAACCTCGGAACTGGTTCAAAAAGAATTAAAATCCTATGGGATTGAAGTACGAAAAGGTTATGCCAAAACGGGTGTGATCGGTGTACTAAAAGGTGGTAAACCCGGCCCGGTCATGGCATTGCGTGCAGATATGGATGCATTACCAATTAAGGAAACTGCACCGGTATCATTCGCCAGCAAACGAAAAGCCATTTATCAGGGCAAAGAATCTTATGTGATGCATGCCTGTGGTCATGATGCGCATACCGCCATGTTACTGGGTGCAGCCAAAGTTCTGGCCGCCAACAAAGATAAAATTGCAGGAACGGTGGTATTTGTGTTCCAGCCAGCCGAAGAAGGTGGTGCAGATATTGATAACTTTACCCAAGGCGATCAGATTGGTTCGCGTAAAATGATTGCGGACGGCGCCCTGAAAAATCCAAAACCTGAAGTCATTTTCGGTATGCATGTCATGGCCGGTATGCCAAGTGGCAATATCTTCTACAAAGATGGTGCCATTTTAAACAGTGCCGATCATTTACGCATCCAGGTCAATGGAAGTCAGGTTCATGGTTCGATGCCTTGGGCAGGAAAAGATCCAATTTATGCCTCTGCCCAGATGGTCACCAATCTGCAAAGTTTGATCAGCCGTAAAGCGGATCTGACCAAAGGAATGGGCGTGGTCAGTATTGGTAGCATTCAGGGTGGTACCACCGGTAACGTGATTCCAGATCAGGTCAATATGGTCGGGACTATTCGCTCCAATAGTGAAGACGTTCGTCAAGGCATTTTAAAAGACTTACCGAAGATGCTAGAACACAATGCAGCAGCCAACGATGTCAAGGTGAAAGTCGAAATTGCGCCTTATGCCCCGGTCACCACCAATGACAAAACTTTGACCAAGCTGATGCAACCGACCCTGGCCAAAGTCCATGGTGAAGATAAATTGCATGTCTTGGATAATAATGCCAGTGCGAGTGAAGACTTTGCTTACTATGGCCAGCTCATGCCATCCCTGTTTGTCTTTGTCGGTGCCACGCCGGCCGATCAAGATCCGGCTAAAGCCGCGCCAAACCATAATCCGAACTTTATTGTCGATGATGCGACCTTAAAAACCGGTGTCGAAAGTCATGTGCGCTTTATTCTGGATTATCCAAAAGTGGCTGAACAGGTTCAGGCCAACTGGAAACAGAACAATAAAGGTTAATTGCCTGCTATAAAAATGCGCGAGTTGATGAGCTCGCGCATTTCATCATCTTCTGCTGTTTTATAAATGAGCTATCAGGTGCTCTGCGCTTCCTCTTGACTATTTCTAGCCAGATTTGACATCTTGTGCCATTGGTCTCAAAACTCAAAATGCTAAACTTTGTCCCGCTAAATTGCTTGACTTTGGACAGGAATCCGGCAAATTCAAGGATTTTCCTATCTCCAATATAATCAGCAAAATTTTCGAACATCTGCATGGAACAAAACTATGGCGAATCATTTTGAATTCAATATCCGCGTATATATTGAAGATACGGATCTAGGTGGTATTGTTTACCATGCTAACCACATTCGCTATATGGAACGTACCCGTACCGAATGGTTACGTGCTGCCGGAGTCAGTCATTACTGGCAACAGGCAGAATACAATTTTGTGGTACACAAAATTAATGTCAAATATATGCGTCCGATCCTGATGGATGATTTAATTACTGTAACTGCACGTGTCATTTCATGTAAAGCTTCATCATTTGTATTGCAACAAAATATTTATCGTGGTGAAATCATGCTTGCATCAGGTGAAGTTGAGTTGGCATGTATCAGTGCAGAGATGCGACCACGTCGACTCCCGGATGAAATACGCGAACTAATTCAAAAAGAATTGGAACAAGACTAAAAAATTTATTGGCACACGTAACAACTATGGCGACTCAGTTAGAATCATCTCTTCAAGTTTCAGATCTTATTTTACAAGCAAGCCCTGTCGTACAACTGGTGATGCTTTCTCTTCTGTTAGCCTCAATATATAGCTGGTATCTGATTGCCAGACTCTATATGAGTTATAAAAAAGCCCAGGCCGATGATGAACATTTCCAGAAAATCTTCTGGTCTGGCGCTGAACTGAATACCCTGTATAACAATGCCCAGCTCAATTCTAAACGCACTGGCCTTGAAGATATTTTCTATCAGGGTCTGGGTGAGTTCCTGAAACTGAAAAAACGCCATGCACCGACTGCCCAGTCCATTGAAGGAACAGAGCGTATTCTGCGTGTCGGCCTGAGCCGTGATCAAGGTCATCTGGAGCAAGGACTCGGTGCTTTGGCCAGTATTGGTTCGGTTGCACCTTATGTTGGTCTGTTCGGTACCGTCTGGGGCATCATGAACGCTTTTATTGGCCTGGCAGATGTCGATCAGGTGACACTGGCGACGGTTGCACCTGGTATTGCTGAAGCCCTGATTGCAACTGCCATTGGCCTGTTCGCAGCTATTCCAGCGGTGTTGGCCTTTAACCATTTCACGGCCAAAGGTGAAACCGTTTACTCTGATCGTGCCCTGTTTGCCGAAGAAATGGTGGCACTGCTACAACGTCAGTCCGTGGGCATAACTCAGGACAAAGACTAATGGCGATTCAAGGTTCAGGACGCTTTCAGCGTATTAAAAAGCCACTGAAAAGTGACATGAATGTCGTACCTTATATTGATGTGATGCTGGTGCTTCTGGTGATCTTTATGGTCACCGCACCCATGATCACCAGTGGCATAAAGGTCGACCTACCTCAGGCCAATGGGCTACCGATTGAATCTAAAGATGCACCGACCATTGTCACCCTGAAAGAAGATGGTTCCTATTATTTAGAACATAAAAATCAGGCCACTGGCCCAGTTACGCTGGATGAATTGACTGCTGCCCTTGTTGAAGCGCAAACACAGGCACAAAATGACAATAAAGTGCTGAATGTCGTGATCAATGGCCACAATACCCGTCCTTATGGCGATGTCATGGCCTTAATGTCCAGCCTGCAGGATGCCGGTTTATCTCAGGTCGGTTTACTGACCCAGCCATTAGAATAATGTATGAAAGATTATAAAAAACCACCATTTCAGAAAAAAGCCATCGCGATTGGATTCACCTTAGGAATCCATGCCGTGGCTTTGGTGGGTTTACTTTATCTTGGCATGAGTAAACCACCTGAACCGCCGAAGCAGATTAAAACGGTCCTGATCAAACCTGAGGACCTCAAACCGGTCACCCGAGAAGAAACGCCGTTTGAGGAAACTGCACATGAAAATGTCGCAGAAGAAATTACTCAAACAGCTGAACCTAGTCCTGAGCCTGCGCCAGTCATTCCGACAGCGGCGCCTGCCACACCTGCTGCTCCGCCTGCACCGAAAGTGGATACACAAAAAGCCCAGCAGGAACTCAAAGAGGTAGCGCAAGCCAAGGCTGTACAACAAGCTGCTGAAGCAGCGAAACGTGCCGAAGCTGCCGAACAGGCGAAACAGGCAGCAGCCAGAGCAAAAGCGGAGGCAGCACAAAAATCCAAGGCAGATGCCGAAGCTGCTCGTAAGGCTGAAATCGATGCACAGCGTAAAGCGGACGCTGCACAGAAAGCCAAATTAGATGCTCAGAAAAAAGCGGATTTGGCCGCCAAACAAAAAGCCGATGCCGCTGCGAAAGCCAAGGCAGATGCTGCTGCAAAGGCGAAAGCTGACGCGGATGCAAAAGCCAAAGCTGAGGCGGCAGCTAAAGCAAAAACTGACGCGGATGCAAAACGTAAGGCAGATGCGGAGGCGAAACGTAAAGCTGATGCGGATGCAAAAGCCAAAGCAGAGGCGACAGCTAAAGCAAAAGCTGAGGCGGATGCAAAACGTAAGGCGGATGCCGATGCAAAAGCCAAAAACGATGCTGCTGCAAAGGCCAAAGCAGAGGCGACAGCTAAAGCAAAAGCTGAGGCGGATGCAAAACGTAAGGCGGATGCCGATGCAAAAGCCAAAAACGATGCTGCTGCAAAGGCAAAAGCAGACGCGGATGCAAAACGTAAGGCAGATGCCGATGCAAAAGCCAAAGCAGAGGCAGATGCCAAGGCTTCAGCAGCCAAACAGGCCGCTGAAGAAGCTGCTCAGAAAAAAGCGGAATCAAAACGGATTGCGTCTACTGCAAAACGTGATTTCGAAAATAAAATTAAACGTGCTTGGGATACCCCAGTGGGATCGTCAGGTCAGCGCGCTACTGCTCGTGTGACCTTGAATGACAATGGCGGTGTGGTTTCTGTCATCGTGAACTCAAGTGATGCAGACATGAAAGCCAGCGTAGAAGCTGCGGTGCGGGCTGCTGCGCCTTATCCGATGCCTTCAGATCCAGATGCACGCCGAGAAGCACGAAGTTTTACATCAACCTTTACTGCACAATAAAAACCAAGCCATCACACATTATTGAGGTGATGGCTTTGATTTTTTCAGCTAAACTTCACTTTAATATGATTAAATAATATTCATTTTTCACAGTGTCATAACAGTTTGGTCATAAAATCCTGGTTTTATTCTATTAAATCCATGCGATGATGTAGCCCAAGCTACCTATACAATAAATCCGTTGATTTGAGTAAATAACGAATGATGGAAAAGACTCGCAAACACCTACTCTGCCTCGCAATCATTGGCGCTTTAAGTCCTGTCTTGGCAACTCAGTCCTATGCCCAGTTGCATCTGGAAATTACCAAGGCACCTGAGGCAGCACCTAAAATCGCCATTGTGCCATTCAGTCAGGATCAGAGCATCTATCCTATTGTTGAAAATGACTTGAATCGTTCAGGCAGATTTACCAGTGCTTCAAAAAACCTGCCTGCGACTGCCACATTAAATAACCCGAATGCAGAAGCTTGGGCATCCGCTGGCGTTCCCTATGTCGTGACCGGTTCATCAAAAACCACAGCGGATGGTTCTTTTGAAATCCAGTATCAGTTATACGATATCGAAAAAAAACAATATCTATTAAATGAATTACTAACTGTTCCAGCCTCACGTACCCGTCAGGCAGCGCATATGATCAGTGATGCCATCTATCAGGCATTAACTGGCATTCCAGGTGATTTTACTGGACGTATTGCTTATGTACTGCGTAATCCAGCAACACCAGAACAACGTTATACCTTGCAAATTGCTGATACCGATGGCGAACAGCCAAAAACAATTTTGACTTCGCGTGATCCGATTCTTTCTCCAGCCTGGACACCGGATGCCAAAAAAATTGCTTATGTCTCGTTTGAAACCAAACGTCCGGCAATTTATGTACAGGATCTGGCCACAGGACAACGCGAAAAACTGGCCAGTTTCCGTGGCTTAAATGGCGCACCAAGTTTCTCTCCAGATGGCAAGAGCATGCTGTTTACTGCATCCATGCATGGCAATCCGGAAATCTATCAGATGAATCTGGAAACACGTCAATTACAACGTATGACCAATGACAGTGCGATCGATACCGAAGCACGTTATGCTCCAGATGGAAAATCCTTTATCTTTACTTCTGATCGTGGTGGATCTCCACAGATTTATCGCCATGATCTCGCTTCAAGTAGCAATAAACGTCTGACCTTCCGTGGTGCATTTAATGCACGTGGTACGCTGAGCGCAGATGGCAAAAAACTTGCATTGGTTCATCGTCCAAGCGGCAGTAACTATCGGGTTGCCGTTCAAGACATGAACTCTGGTGTAAATAATATTCTGACGCCAACAACTCTAGACGAATCACCAAGTTTCTCGCCAAATGGCCAGATGGTGGTGTATGCCACACGTGAAGGCGCGCGCGGACTTCTGTCGATCATGTCACTAGATGGTCGTTTCCGTATGAACTTGCCAAGTGAAACGGGCGAAGTCCGTGAACCGGCTTGGGCACCAAAATAACATTGGTATTTGTATAAACCTTTTACCCCATAATCAAACTTCATGGAGATGAAGATGAACAAAGTAAAATTATTTGCCTTACCACTTTTAGCAGCAGCTGTCGTCATGACAGGTTGTGCGAGCCGTAAACCTGCCGCTGAAGTTCAAACCGGCGGTTTAGATACAACCAGCTCAACCACAGTGGATACGCAAGGTCTGAGTGAAGATGCTGCATTAAATGCACAAAACATGGCGGGTGCCTCTGCAAAGGGTGTTACTGCAGAAAACAAGGCTTTCTTGGCAAAACGTGTCGTACATTTTGACTATGACAGTACTGAACTCAGCAATGAAGATCTTCGTACACTACAAGCACATGCACAATTCCTGATGGCCAATGCCAACTCACGTGTCGCACTCACCGGTCACACCGATGAACGTGGTACCCGTGAATACAACATGGCGCTTGGTGAGCGTCGTGCCAAAGCTGTTGAAAGCTTCCTGGTGACCACTGGTGTAAATACTGCTCAATTAGAAGCCGTCAGCTATGGTAAGGAAATGCCAATCAATCCAGGTCATGATGAAAATGCCTGGAAAGAAAACCGCCGTGTTGAAATTAATTATGAAGCGGTACCACCATTGTTGAAATAATTTTCAATGCTAGCGTATCAAATAAAAAGCACTCATGATTGAGTGCTTTTTATTGGGTTGAATGAACAAATCTGTTTATTCTACGGTCTGGCCTGGTTCAACTGCTTGCATCGATTCAATCAGGTCGTGTTTATTGAATTGTTTGTACTCTGGTTTTGCTTCATAATCCCGCCAGGCTTCTTTCATCTTGTCTTCAGAGATATCATCTAAAGTAATGCCTTCACTTGGCGTTGGAGTCGCATCAAACTTTAATGTTGTCATATCTGTGCTCCTATTCTCAATTTTCCCTTGCCTTCAACATAGCACTTTCCACAGGAGTTGCAAGGGCAAAATCGATACAAATAATCCAGTTTAATTTTTCTTTTAGTACGTTCTCATCTAAAATATAGCCGCATATCGTTTTGATCATTTTTTCCCGATTTAAGTCTTGGAGTTTTCCCTTATGTCATACCGCACCCTATCCCAGTTTTTACAGCAACAAAGCGGGAATCTCACACCTGAACTTGCACAAGTTATTGAAATGATTGCAAACACTTGCAAGGACATCGATCTGTTGCTGCAAAAAGGTGCTTTAGCGGGTGTATTGGGAAGTGCACAGCATGAAAATGTTCAAGGCGAAGAGCAAAAGAAACTGGATGTCATTTCCAATGATTATCTGATTGATGCTTTACAGCAACACCCGAATGTCGGTGGTTTGGCCTCAGAAGAACTGGATGAATTCACCCCTGCACAAGAAAATGGTCAATTTCTGGTCTTGTTCGACCCACTCGATGGTTCAAGTAATATCGATATCAATATGTGTGTGGGTACGATTTTCTCGATTCTTCCTGCGAAAAATGCCGTGACTCAGGCCGAAGACTTTATGCAAGCCGGTGTCAATCAAGTGGCTGCAGGTTATGTACTGTATGGTCCATCGACCATGATGGCATTGACTGTCGGTGCAGGCGTAGTGTTCTTTACCTTTGACCCGGAAACTCAAGAATTCCTGCTAACTTCTGAAGCGATTCAAGTCGCTGCAGATACCAAAGAATATGCGATCAATGCCTCGAATCAACGCCACTGGGAAGCACCAGTACAACGTTATATCGATGAATTATTAGCAGGCAAAACCGGCCCTCGTGAAAAAGACTTCAATATGCGCTGGGTTGCCTGTATGGTGGGCGATATTCACCGTATTCTTTGTCGTAGCGGTATCTTCATGTATCCATACGACTTTAAAGATCCGGCTAAAGCTGGTCGTCTGCGTTTAATGTATGAAGCCAACCCAATGAGTATGCTCATGGAGCAGGCTGGCGGCGCATCCACCACAGGCCGTGTCCGTATTCTGGAGATCGAACCAACTGATCTACATCAACGTGTGCCAGTGATTATCGGTTCTAAAAACGAAGTTGATCTTGTGACCAACTATCATAACTAATTTTTTATAGCGGTAGCCGATATTGAATCGGCTACCGTGGATTATATCTCCCATGCCAACTTTTTTTCTTGATTCAAAAGACAATCCAAAAATTAAACACTTACGTGGTTTGATTGAACAAAACACCTATCGTAAAAAACAGGGGCAAACTGTGCTGGAAGGCACGCATCTGTCTCTCGCCTGGCTGCATGAAAACCGTAAAATTGATTCGATTTTTACCACTGAACATGCACTTTCGCATCCTGATTTCGAGAAAATTCTCGCAAAATACACAGGGATGGTCTTTGTTTTAAGCGAATCTTTATACAAAGATTTAAGCACCTTAGGAACGTCTTTAGCCTGTTTAGCTGTGGTCACTTTACCGACAGCAAATTATGCACTGGATTTTAAAGCCGACACTTTAATTCTGGAAAATGTACAGGATCCGGGTAATGTTGGTACCCTGCTTCGCTCTGCAGCAGCAGCCGGTATTGAACAGATTGTCTGCACCAAAGGTTCTGCATCACTTTGGTCACCACGAGTATTACGTGCCGGTATGGGCGCACACTTCACGCTGCAAACTTTTGAAAATATTGCACTTGAACAAATTCTTGAGCAATTTCAAATTCCTGTATACGTCACCAGCTCACATCGTGCCGAAAGTCTGTACTCAAAAGATTTAGGTAAACCTTGCGTATGGATCTTGGGCAATGAAGGTCAAGGCGTTTCTGATTATGCAATGCAACACGCAGAAGCTGTCAGTATTCCGCAGCCGGGTGGTCAGGAATCCTTAAATGTTGCGATTGCAGGATCGATCTGTTTCTTTGAAATGGTACGTCAACGTATCTAATTAGGGATTTAGGTTACAGTGTTTTAATTCGGCCCTGCCCGTTTATAAAATAGATTACACTACAAAAATAATAAACTTAATTGTCAACCAAACCATAATTCCCAACGTTATATGATTATGAACTTGGGAATCATGGTGGGTGTCCAATGACAGGATTTTCCATCTCTATGGATTTAGCACCAAAACAGTTGCAATCACACGATGTAAGTATTCTGAAGAGTACGGCTGAAGCACGTCTGAAGAATTTTATGCAAGATGTGACTGGACGCGCCTTGGTGATGATGGAAAGTGCAACTCAAGGTCATCATGGTATTGCCATGGATCTGGTTCAGGAAGCTTTCATTTCCTTACATAAATCCTATGCGGAAAAAAGTACTGAAGAATGGTATCCCCTATTTTATACAATTCTGAACAACAAATTACAGGATTGGCGTCGTAAAGAAGCACGGCGTGGTCAGATGTTTTCATTTTTTAAGAAAGTCAGTCTGGATGATGACGAAATTGAACTTGAGGATATCGTGGACGAAGCTACACCGACGCCTTTGGACTTTCTGGATCAGGCAGTGACAGCTGAAGAAATCCAGGAAGCTATTTCCAAACTACCTGTACGTCAGCAGCAGGCATTTATGCTGAGAGCTTGGGAAGGATTTGATACGCATACCACCGCACAAATTATGGACTGCTCAGAAGGCAGTGTAAAAACTCATTATCACCGTGCTATTCAAGGCTTACGTGCCTCTTTGGCACATTTAAATCCATATCTGGGAGGGTCATCCGAATGAATCAAGATGATTTCTTAAAACAAGTAACTTCCAAACTCGATGGACTGGCACAACAACATAAACACAAACCTGTTGTCATGCACCATGTTCTTGAAGAAATTCAGGATTCTAAACATTCACGTTTTGCATTTTTAAAAATGTCAGGTTTTGCCTTGGCAGCAGCAATTGCAGGTGTTGTGGTATTACCCAATATTTCTAGCCACAATGAGCCGCAAACCCAAATGGTGTCAGTACCGAAACTGTCCCCACAAATGCTTGAAGATTTAGAAATGCTAATGGTTCTAGGTGAGGACAAAGTTCCACATGGCAGCTAAAAGATTGGCAATTGCTTTTTGTGCATTCAGTTTTCTGCAAACCAGTTTTGCAGGATTTGAACGTTTTTGGATCTTTTCTAAAGATGCAAATACTCAGGTTTCCGATACCTGGGATAGTCTTTCTGATTCCGAACAGTTGGCACTTATTAAACGCTATCAGTCCCTCAAGGAAATTCCAGAACAGCAGAGCGTCAGCTTACAGCAGCGTATGGACTGGTTTACCCAGCTTCCTGAGGTTGAAAAACAAAGAATGCGTGAGACTTGGCAAATGATGAGCAGTCAGGAACGTCGAGAACTTGGCTTACGCATGCAAAATGCCAAACCTGAAGAACGACTTGCCATTCGGGAAGAGTACATTCTCAAATACCAGCAAACGACTCAACCACCCTCTAGCTCGCATTAAGCGACCCATATAAAAAGCCTCTAAATGGATAATGCCAGTCAGTTAAGCAATTGACTGGCATTTTCTTTTTTAAATTCATGATCATATTTGCCAGGTAGAAAAGTCATCCGCAACTGTTGGATGCATGAGGTGTATTGCTCCGCAAGATGCCTTCCTTGTGAAACTCGCTTCTCATTTGGGCAAAACCAAAGTCACAAATGATAGGACAAATATTTGATTTAAAACCTTAAGACTCCATCGTGAACCACTAAAAAGTTAAAGCGTCTATTTCTAAACTCCTTAACTGATCAGCATTCTTCCAAATGGAGGCTTTTGAATTTTCCAATTAGGTTTTATTTTCTTAGACGGCGATAAACGACCAGCCCAAATAATCCGAATAGTCCCCAAATTCCGAATGAACCACCACCACTTGATGACGTATTGGCATTTTTTACCGTATTTCGTAGCAGGATCGTTGCTGTTTCAGACATTTTTTCATCTGCATCAAAAATCGTATACTGCATGCTGTAATCTGCCTGACTTAAGTTATTTCTCACACTAAATGTCAGCTTTCCACCATAGCAGGTCTCGCGCTGATAAGTATCAGGACAAGGGCCTTGTCGCTCTGCATTAAGAGAAACTCCGGCAGGAATCTTCACAATACGAATTGGAATCTCTTTTCCCTCTTTATCCTGATAAAAAGCCGACTTTCCTGAAGGTAGAGGCCCATCACCATCATCACTATCATTTTCAAGTGGATTCACAATCACTGTCAGATTATTCTCTGGGCTAATCCAATATTCATCACTCTTGGCAATCGGTGCAATATTGTTAAAAGCTGCTTTTAAAATTCCAGCACTGCTGATCCCCGTGGCCTTATCTTTGAGAGTATAGCTACAGAATTCCATATCTGTTGCCTTGGTCATTTTCCCATCGGTACGATACATCATGATCCGGTTGAGATCAGGCTTCCATTCACACTTAAGATTGGGGTCATTCGGATCACCCTTCACACTGGTCGAACTACCCGTACCAATTAACTCACCTACTCCTAAAGACTTAACACTAATATCATAATTTTGTGCATTCAAGACTTTGGTTTGAACCGTATTACCCATCAAGGTTTCCTGAGGCATGGCCAGCACAAAGGGATTGACATAAATTGCACGGTATTGCTGATATTGCTTGGTATATTTAAGTAAATCTTCGTATTCTTTTAACTCTTGCTTTAACCCAGGTATTTCCTCTGCTGCCGTATTCTTATTTGCAATAATGCTTTTGATGTCAGTTATATTGTCCTGATAAAAATTATTCAAATCGACCAAGCTGCTATTTTTCAGATCTGTGATATCTGCTGCGGTCAGACGTCGGATTTCGATTGAACCGATTTCACAGCTATTTTTTGCATCTGGATTTAAGGTAAGAGTAGATCCCGCCACCCGATCAATGCCACGTTGATCCTGTTCAGCACAGCCACTTACCCCCACATCTACCAAATCTGTAACTGTTCCATTATCACGTGGGTAATACATGCCTAGAAAACGGTTATCAATTGCAGGCTCAATATAAGCTGTTAATAAGTTGTTTATCGTGCTGTCAGAAACATCAAGATTGTTTGAAGTTTCATCCGCATCTAACTCTGGCAATACACAACGTGATAGTCCAGTGGTTTGTATGGCATTTTTAACAGTAGTAAATACGACGCTTTGCTCCTTAGTCGGATTCCCCTGATTTAAGGCATATTCACAAGATAAGCCCTGATTAAATGCTAAAACATTAAAATAGAAATATTTAGAACCTGTTTTGTCATAAAATAAAGTAGATTGAGCTGCATTCTCAACAATAGTATTACTTAAGGCAGTTAAACTGGAAAAGGCACTGAGAGGGCGATTAGCTTGATTGGTCATACGCAAAATATGTCCTGTCTGACTCGCAGTATTTTTGGCAATGGTAGAATTATTCAACTCTACGGTTGCATAACCACAAAAATCAAGAATGCTGGCCGTATTTTCTGACCCATTTTTAACAATACTACTAGAAATAACTTTTACATTGGTTTGAGTCGTCCCTAAATTCCCCTGGCAATCCATAGCCAGCACACTACCATATGAACTTGCCTTATTTTGGTGAAGCAGCGAATCCTGGATGATCACACTCCTTTCGGTATTCATCGCCACCGTATAAATAGCCCCCCCTTCTGCATCTGCACGGGAATTTACTATTTCACTGCTATTAATGCTTAAGGGGCCCGCCACATAAAAGGTACCGCCATTGCCCTTATCCTGTGTATTTTTTGCCGCATAACCATCTTTTAAGATGAGATGATAGACTTCCAGACTGGATTGACTGGCCATACTGTTAAAGAGACGGGTTTTTCCCTGACCTGAAATCGTGGTTTTTAAAGCATCACGGGTTGGGTATAAATTCGTAATCGGACTACGACTGGTATAACTAAAGGGCGTTTTTCCATAAATTTTGAGCGCGGACTCAATGACAAGTTCGCTGTCTAATTTGTATTCACCCGCTTCAAGCTGAATCACGTCTGGGGCTGAACCATCTAGCCGAAGCGTACGGCCGACGTTACATCCGCCATAGGATTTATCTAGTTTTGCAGTTTTAATCGCTTCTCGCAAAGAGCAGGCATTACTATTCTCTCCGTCTTCATCCACCAAAGTGGTGACATAGATGGTTTTATCTTCTTCGGCTGCCATCAAACTCATGGCAGATAAAATCATGGCCGCAAGCAGTCCTTTTTTATAATTTTTCATGATTTTTCCTTAATCTTTTAATTCACGGCGCAAACCCATTAACCCAATTAAAATCAGTAGCCCACCAAAGCCCCATGCGCCACCTGAAGTTTTGACTGATTTGTCTTCCATTTCATTTTTTGGCTCCTGCACGATTTGAGTGGTAATGGTCAGATAAGGTTTACTTTTATTAAATCGCGTGGATGTGGTTACCACTTGCAGCTCGAAGATATCTGCCCCATGCCAAGTCGAATCTGGGGTATACACCACATTGCCATGAATATCGATGCGTGTTTTACCTTTGGACTCTGTTTTAGTTTGCACAACTTTCAAACATCCATCTTGCCAAGGCTCACCTGTCGGCTGTTGACCAACTATGACATTGCATTGTTCTTTTGGAATTAAATCACTATCACCCAAAAAGGATTCAATTGAAAATTTGGCAATTTCACCTTTTAACAGGTCTTGTCCAACCAGACTCCCTGAGGTTGGCACAGTGATTTCAATCGCACCACGGTCACAGAACAGATTATCCATTAAACGGTTGATACCACGCTGGTCAGCAGCTTCACATGCCACTGTCGGGGCTGCAAGATTAAGCGCTGTACCTCTATTTACAATAGATGAGTCGCTGACCTGATTATGACTTAATAAAATACGTGGACGCATATAACCAAGAAATTGCCCTTTAGCAACGCTGTATGGACAAAGTATAGCTGTGCTATTTTCACTCAAGGTTTGACAAACACCTTCACTCTTATTTGAAGCTTCGGCTAAGATTTGTGTACCATTCCAGAGCTCATTTGGAGCAACAGCATCCCCTGTACCGCAGGACACAGTCAGCAGATTGTTTTGAATCAGGGTTTTATCGCCGGTTTCAATTTGGCAGTCCTGTGCACCATTTCTTAAAATAATACTATTTGCCACATAAGCCCTGCCAGCCGGGGCATTCATACGTAAAGCAGTATCAGCATTATCAACGATCGTTAGGTTATTTAATCCCATCCCGTCCATGACATTAATGAGTGTCCCCTTATTTTTTAATAGGGTACTACTTAATACTTCGGCACTAATGTTTTGAAGATTCTCTGTGTCAGCAAACTGCCCGGCGCTATAAATATTGGCCGCCGAGTTATTTAAGGTCTGGTTATTTTTAAGGACACTTTGCCTGATAAGGAAAGCGGGCAACTCGCTATATAAAATGCCACCTCGTTGTGCTTTGTTATTTTCAATCAGGCTATTTTTAATTTCAACACGACTGAGAAAGTTCTGACCAAATTGTCCCGTATTATAAATTGCCCCACCCAAATTGGCTGCACCATTAAATAAACGGCTATATTCAACCACCACTTGGCCTTTATTATGAATCAGACCACCTTGTTCAGCACAACTGGCTTTGCCACAACCTTCGAGGTCTAGTTCTTTTAAGTTAAGCTGAACCAGTGTATCTGTGCTGTTAAGGCGAAATAGATTGTCAGTTCCTTGCATTTGAATATGGGCATTATGCAGACCCAGTGTTTTTTCAGTTGTACTGAATTCTTCATCGCTATCAGCTACAGACCGAATGCTTAGAGATTTTTTGATTGCTATATGCTTATTGAGCACATAAGTATTTTTTTCTTTTAAAATAATGGTACTGGATGAATTTTCTCCACCACATCCCATAAAACCTTCTTTGGCTAAGCCCCGGTTAATATATTCAACGGCTTCTCGAAGTGAACATTCCTTGTCATCTTTTTCAATATCTTCTGTCGTGGTTACAATAATATCTGCACTATATGCCTGCCCTGCCATACACAGCAAAGCCATGCCTATGCTCTTCTTGAGCATAACCTTCTCCTTAATTTTTATTTCTTTCTTTTTCTTCTAAAGTTGCAGAATCCTTGCAACTGTGAATTATTTTGCCTTACTGTGGCATAGACTGAGTAATTACTCAAGAATTTTTATGATTTACCGATATTCGTCAATCAAGGCATAAATCTGTCGCAGATTGGCATTGCTGACCTTCAGTTTTTCTCCCTTAAGCAGTTGAATAATTTGCTCTAATCTCTGAAGAAGTACCGAAGTTTGATGTGGCCCATGACTCAGCAAATAGTCAAAAATTTGAGGATCTAAATGAATCCCCCGACGATCCAGTACGGATGAAACCAGCGCATAACGATCAGCATAAAGACTACCACTCGGCACACGGGTACTCACCGCTTGTGTTAAGCGTGACTGTAGATCTGGTAGCTCAAGCTTAAGTTCAATCGGCGCAAAGCGTGAAGAAAATACCAGCTGTCCGCCGCCTTCATTATTATAATTAATCAGATGAAAGACTGCGCGCTGCCAATGCGGCACACCACTAATCGCTTCAATATCATCGAGTGCGACCAGATCAAAACGATCCAGCGAGGTAATCGCCTCGGTCGGCGCATCTAGAAGCTCAAGTAAAGAGACCTGAATCGCAGATTTCCCTACTTCAAGATAAGAGTCACAGATAGCAGACAATAAATGACTTTTTCCTGTACCCGCCCCACCATAGACATAAAAACGGCTGATTAAGCCTGCATGTAATTGACGCACTGCATCAATCACATGCCCCCAACCCGGCCCTGAAAAATCACTGATTCGGGCATCAAGCTGAGGTTCTATATCTAACTGCAATTGACGCATATGATTTTTTGGCCTTATGAGTCTTTACCATGGGGATCATGAATTTTACTTGAGTTCTCCTCTGCTTGCAGCGGTTTTTTCTCTGGCTTTTTCATTTCAATATCAACATCTAAGTCTGCCGTTTCGATATTGATTGAACCGGTAGAGGCATCTTGCATCACAATGGCCCGATCGCCATAAAATGTTGTGTGTTCATAGTACTCGCGTACATGCCGCAGTAGTACCACAATGACGGCTGCCACCGGTAATGCAATCAGCATTCCCAGGAAGCCTGCCAGCTGTGCACCTGCCAATACGGCAAATACTACGGCAACAGGAGAAAGACCAATTTTATCGCCCAGCAAGAATGGTTGCAGAATATAACCTTCAACTGCCTGTCCGACCATAAACACAATGCCGACCAATACCAGTTGCCACCAGTCAATCCCAAATTGCAGTAAGGTCGCAATCACCGCTGCGATAATACCGACTGCAAAGCCCAGATAAGGAATAATACTGGCCAGACCTGCCACCATACCAATAATCAATCCAACCTCAAGACCAATCAGTTGCAAGCCCACCGCATAGACAATTCCCAGCAAGATCATGACCAGAAACTGCCCTTTAACAAAAGCACCCAGCACGCTATGACATTCGCCCACAATTTTTAGTGTACTTTTTTCATAAGGACGTGGAATCAGGCGGCGCAAACTCCCCAGCATACGATCCCAATCCAGCAGGAAATAGAAGGCAATGATGGGAATTAAGACAATCGTACCGCCAATCTGGAGAAAATTAATTCCGGATTGAGCAAGGCGTAACAAGAATGCCTGAATACTGTCTGCGCTATAATTGGTTTGTACATAATTCATGACCACATCAGAAATCTGATTGGTATCAATTTCCATTTCAACGACATTAAAGGTATTGGACAACCATGGTAAAAAGGTCGAATTAATCCATCCAATGATCGCGGGTATATTGTCACGTGCATACATCAACTGTTGCCAGATCAGTGGCACTAAATACCAGATGGCCAAGGTCAGTACAATTCCGATTCCGATAAAAACGATACTAATAGAAAGCCAACGCGGCAGACCCACATCATGCAATTTATCCACCAGCGGGCTAAATAGATAAGCCACTAAAAGTGCTGCAACAAATGGAATTACAACGGGTTTTAATAAGTATAAAGTCCATAACAATAAAGCTATCCCAGCTAGGATAAACACGCGACGCAATGTGCGATCTACCATAAAGTTTCGCCTTTTCTCTATTAATCATTCTAAAAATTAAAATATTTCAATAAAGATAGCATTTTAGATCAGAAATACCATAAGAGTTTTATATATTCAGGTTATAATCGCCACCGCGAATGCGGAGACTTCATTATGAGCAACTCAACTTCTACCCCAAATACTGGTTTAAGCTACAAAGATGCAGGTGTCGACATTGAAGCGGGCGACGCGTTAGTCGATCGTATCAAATCTGTCGCTAAGCGTACCTCACGTCCCGAAGTTATGGGCGGTCTAGGTGGCTTTGGTGCACTTTGTAAAATTCCTAAAGGTTATGAAGAACCTGTTCTCGTATCTGGCACAGATGGTGTGGGTACAAAATTACGTTTAGCATTGAATTTGAACCGTCATGACACAATTGGTCAAGACCTGGTGGCAATGTGTGTTAACGACCTTCTCGTGTGTGGTGCTGAACCACTGTTCTTCCTCGACTATTATGCAACTGGTCATTTGAATGTGGATGTTGCTGCAAATGTTGTCACTGGTATCGGTACTGGTTGTGAGCTTGCTGGCTGTGCACTGGTCGGCGGTGAAACTGCTGAAATGCCAGGCATGTATGAAGGCGAAGATTACGATCTTGCAGGTTTCTGTGTCGGTGTCGTTGAGCAAAGCAAAATTATTGATGGCTCTAAAGTCAAAGCCGGTGACGTTTTAGTTGGTGTTGCTTCTTCAGGTGCGCACTCAAACGGTTACTCACTGCTTCGTAAAATTCTAGACGTGAAAAATGTTGATTTAACTCAAATCGTTGATGGTCGCCCACTTGCAGATGTTGCAATGGAACCAACCCGTATTTATGTCAAATCGATTCTCGAATTGCTTAAACATGTCGATGTACACGCAATGGCGCACATCACCGGTGGCGGTTTGCCAGGTAACTTACCTCGCGTCCTTCCAAATGGTGCTCAAGCGCTTGTGAATGAATCTTCTTGGGAATGGCCTGAGCTATTCAAACTTCTACAACGTGAAGGCGGTGTAGAGCAGTTTGAAATGTATCGTACCTTTAACTGTGGCGTCGGCATGGTGCTTGTGGTTGATGCAAATGAAGCTGACAAAACTGTTGAATTACTCAACGGTCTTGGTGAGAAAGCATGGACAATGGGTCAGATTCAAGACAATGCTGAATCGGTTGCAGGTGCAGACGAAAAAATTCGTGTGATCTTCGCATAATTTCGCATGATTAAAATTGCTGTACTTGTTTCAGGTAGCGGATCAAATCTACAAGCCTTGATTGATGCCAATCTTTCAGGGCAAATTGTCGGCGTGATTTCCAATAAACCTGAAGCCTTTGCTTTAACGCGTGCGCAACAAGCAGGAATTCAAACTGCAGTTATTGAACACAGGCAATATCCAAACCGAGAAGCGTTTGATGATGTGATGCATCAGCAACTGCTGGACTGGGATGCGGATCTGGTGGTACTTGCCGGCTTTATGCGAATTTTAAGTGAAAAATTTGTAAAAGCCTGGGAGGGGAAAATGTTGAACATTCACCCTTCTCTATTGCCTTATTACAAAGGCATGCATACCCATCAGCGTGTACTCAATACCGGTGATGTTCTGCACGGCTGTACGGTGCATTATGTCACGGCTGAACTTGACGCAGGCCAAGCGCTTGCTCAAGGTGTGCTCAAGGTTTCTCACCACGATACGGTAGACAGTTTGGCAATGCGTGTGCATAGCCTTGAACATGTAATCTATCCTCAAGTCGTAGAATGGATTTGCAGCGGTGCGATTCAATACACTGAAGACGGTGTGCTATATCGAAACAAGAAAATGCAAGAACCTGTTCAATTCTGCAAGTTTTAACATCATTTAAATATAAAAAACGCATCCTCGGATGCGTTTTTTATATTCTCTTTTTAATGATTCAAACAGATTGTTGCTGAATCAATTGCTTTACCAAGTCCGCTACCTGATCGGGTTGTTCCAATGGAAACATATGTCCTCCCTCTACCACGGTAAAAGGAATACCAAATTTCTTTTCGACCTGCTGCGGGAACTTGCGGGCCAGAAATGGACCTTGCTCAGCCACGACCAAATGTACCGGAACTTTCGGTTTCGCCTGAGGCAACCACCACAGTGAGGGATTGGTTCTAAACACGGCCACTTCATCCTTTTTAGGGATGGTGAGTTCTACTCCGCCCCGAATCGGATCATCTTGCAAGGCATGCTCAATATAGGCCTGGAAGCAATCGGCATCAAAGTCTTGATAAAAACCTTTAGGACGCAACAACGCTGCTGCCTGTTCACGTGAATCCCAATGATCACGACGGCGCTTGGACAGGCCTGCCGGAGACATTCTGTCCAAAGCTTTTAAGCGCAAAGTTTTCGCAAGATGCAAGGCAAAGGCTTCTTTACCCATAATCATCGGCGGGTCCAGCATGATCATCTGCGAAAACAGTTCGGGACGCTGCAAGGTAGCCTGGAAAGTTAATACTGATCCTAGAGAATGTCCCAAACCAATCACCGGTCGACCTTTTGACTGACGCACAATACTGTCAATCACTTGCTGAGTCAGACTTTTCCAATGGTTATCCACTGGATAACGTTTATCAGGCCCTAAGAGCGGCACATAGATAATATCGTAATCATCTTGCAGTCCATCAAACAGCTTTTGATAGACTTTCGATGGCACGCCATTGGCGTGCGCGAAATGAATCAATGGTTTCATTGCAATGTCGTACTGTTTTCTGACTGAAGTTTCTGCGCAACTGAAGTGGCAATTCCGTCACCAATCGATGAGCCCATGCGACCCAATACGGACTCAAATGGACTATATTCAATGGTATAATTCAAGGCTCTTTCAGTTTTCAGTTCGCGCTTCAAGGTATTTAAACTTCCGATCCGATCTGCGATTCCTAGTTTCACCGCCTGATCACCGGTCCAGAACAAACCAGAGAAAATCGCAGGATCGGTTGATTTCAGTTTATTACCACGCCCCTGTTTTACCGCATTAATAAAGTGACTATGCACATTATCCAAGACACCTTGTACATGGGCTTTTTGTGCAGGATCGACTGGTTGAGTCATCGACAGCAAGGCTTTATTGTCACCTGAAGTCATGGTGCGATCTTCAACACCAAGCTTTTGCAGCAAATTACTCACGCCATAATTTGGCATGATCACACCAATCGAACCGACTAAACTCGATGGATTGACAATGATCTCATCCGCAGCAGAAGCGATATAATAAGCACCTGAAGCACCGGTATCACCGATCACTGCATAGAGTTTTTTCTCGGGATACTGCTTTTTCAAATACTGAATTTCTTGCCAGATTTCATCGGACTGTACCGGTGAACCACCCGGCGAGTTGACATTCAGCACTACAGCTTTACTCTGTTTATTTTCAAAAGCTTTTTTCAGCGATTTAATCGTATTGCTACTGTTGACACTCTGCTTGTCGGCAGCAATCGTACCAATAATATCGACAACGGCAATATGAGCACCTGCGCCAGCGCTGGCATCTGAGGAAACTGAACTACAGCTCTTGCCGAGTGCCAAAATCACCACAAGCAGATAAGCAAAAGTCAGGAATTTAAAGAAAATTCCCCAACGGCGCGCACGACGCTGCTCTTCAACCGAAGCTAAAACCGCTTTTTCCAGCAATTTCCATTCCGGACCAGTCGGTTGAACTGGCTGTTGCGTATTTTGTATTTGATTTTCAGGTTTTGGTGGCCAATCGGACATAAATAATCCAATAAATTGATTTATATTGAACCCATTATATACACTGAATCGGGTAATTCTGTCTAAACAAAACGTTTTCGCCTATAATAAATTTTGTTCTCTTTTTATTGTACTTAGACGAAATCAATGACGAAACAGGACTCACGGAATTCAGCTTACGGTTTACTCAAATACATTAGCCGCCAACCGCTTCCAGTTTCTCGATGGATGGCTCGCATCCTGGCCTTTATTGTAAACAGTTTCAAAGTCACGAAAACCTCGGAAGTCATTCGCCTGAACCTAGAAATCAGTCTCTCTGAACTGTCCGATAATGAACGTGAACGTATTAACCGTGCCGCGGTTCGCAATGAATTAATGTCATATTTCGAGTTCTTTACCATTTGGGGCTCAAGCAATCAAAAAAATATCAAACGTGTGCATCGCGTTATTGGCGAAGATCTCCTTCATGATGCACTGGCGCAAAATAAAGGTCTGGTGTTAATTGTGCCGCATTTTGGTACCTGGGAAATTATGAATGCCTATGTTGCCCAGTTTACCGCCATGACCATTATGTACAAACCTGTAAAAAATCAGACTGCGGATCAATTTGTACGGGCTGCCCGTAGCCGTGAACAGGCACATCTGGTACCGACCGATGAATCCGGTGTCCGTCAGATCTTTAAGGCTCTGAAACAAGGCGGCACCACCGTGATTTTGCCAGACCATACGCCCAATGTGGGTGGTGAATATATTCCGTATTTTGGCGTGCCTTTGGCCACCAGTAATTTAAGTGCCAAGCTGATTCAAAAGACCAAAGCCCGCGCTCTGTTTTTATATGCCCTGCGTAATACTGAAGATGGTTTTGATATCTTTATCGAAGCGATCGACGAAAAAATTTATAGTGGCAATGCCAATCAGGGCACGCAAGTCATTATCAATAGTATTGAAAATTTAATCCGTCGCCACCCTGAACATTATCACTGGAGCTATAAACGCTTTAATGCACATCAGGGCTTGGGCAATCTTTATACACTGGAGCATGAACAGGCTTTGGGCAAAGTAAATGCGTTAAGAACTCAGGAATTACATGAAGCTTCGCCCGCTCTAGAATCAGCGACTTAAAGGCTGACGATATAACCATTGCCATTGATGTCGTTCGGCTGAAAGTACCAGTTTTGAGTCTTGTTGCTGAAAGTGCAGACTACCCTGTTCTGCCGTGTTCAGTAACGGAATATTGAGGGCTGTGAGCCGCTGCTGAGTCAATTGGCTCGGATGGCCATAACGGTTAAATTTCCCTGCCGAAACAATTGCCAGTTTAGGCTGTAAAACTTCTAAAAACTGATAGGCTGAGCTGTGCTGACTGCCATGATGTCCAAGCACCAGCACATCAACTTTAAGCTCAGGATAATCTTGGAGCAGCTGATACTCAGTCTCCCAACCCGCATCGCCCATGAGTAAAAAATTTTGATAAGGCCCGGCATTTTTAACTTGCAGATATACCACACAAGACCGGTCATTTTTATTGAAATGAGCTGTATTTAACTGCTGCTGCCGAGGTGCCAGAATTTTAAACTGAATATCTTCAGACCATTGCCACTGCTGACCTTGATGACAGAACTGAAAACGGGAGGAGTGCGCTATTTCAGGAATCTGATTGGACGATACCTCTTTAATTTTCAATTGATGTTTAATACTGTGATAAGCGCCACTATGATCCTGATCCAGATGGGTTAAAATCAGTTGATCCAGCTTACCCACACCTTGCACAGACAGAAATGGCAGAATCACCTGTCGACCGATACTGAATTTTTCTTCATCATAATAGCCGCCCATATCGATCATCATGCTGCGTGATCCATCCCGAAGAAAAATTGCTTGTCCCTGCCCCACATCCAGAATAGAGAGCTGAAATGCATGCTGATTGAGCTGAGGAATGCACAGCGGCACACAGGCAAGCGCCGTCCAGCTTTTGGGCAATAGGCCACGCGGTAAAAATACAATCATTAAGGCCAGAATACACAGTGCAATCATCCAGACATTCATCGCCACCGGAATCAGTTGTGGAGCAAACAGCCGATCAAGCAGATCCAGAAATGCCAGCAGCATGTGAATGAAAACATTATTCAATTGAAATACCACACTGGAAAGTGGCTCTGAAATAAAAAACAACAAAGCCGCCAGAATATCGACTGGAACTATTAGCAGCCCAATCCATGGAATCGCGACCAGGTTACTGAATGGGGTAATCCAGGCGATCTGCTTAAAAAACAGCATCATCAAGGGAAATAGTGCCAGAAAGATTTTCCATTGTGATTCCAGCAGCACTTTCAACGCAAAATATAGCCGTTGTAATAAGGTTTGTTCTATCTGACGCGGTTGCTGCTGAATGGTCTGATAGATTCGCAGCAAAACAAAACAGGCCCCATAAGACAGCCAGAATGCAGCCGACAAAATACTGAAAGGATCAAAGAGCAATAATAAGGCAGCACTCAGAATCAGTAATTTTAAAGCTTGCACATTTTGCCTGAGCAACAAGGTAAAGGTCACAATCACGCAGATCAATAAAGTGCGTAGCGCTGGAATTTCAAAGCCCACAAAGGCGCAGTACAGCAAGACACACAGTAAAAAAGGCAGGCTCAAAAAATACTGCCTTGGCCATTTCAGATAAATATGCGGCATAAATCTTGAAATCAGATATTGCAAAGTACCACAGACCATCAAGGCAAAGATCAGAACGTGCGGCCCGGAAATGGCTAATAAATGGCTCATACCAAAACGCTGGAATTGTCGCTCTGTCGCTGGATCTAACAGGCTTTCATCACCGCTTAATAAGGCCAATAACAAACCTTTATGCTGTACGGGTTGCCTGGCTACAAATTCTCTTAATGCCAGTCGCTGCCGCTCTACCCAAAGTAAAATTCGCGGACTTAAATTTTGCTGCTGGCGTAAATATTTGCCATGACCAAGCGCATAAAGTTGTTGCGGTTGTAACTCCTGAATGCTCTTGATTCGGAAACCGGCCATGATATTTTGCTGTAATGCCCACTTTTCAGCGTCAAAAGATCCGGGGGTGGCATAACTATGATGAGGTCGGATTTGGCCTTGAATTAAGTAATATCGTCCAAGTTCAAGGGAGTGCTGCTTTATCTGCGTATTTATCAAACTGGATTGAGTCACGGGTTCTTGGACAGGCAAAAAGCCCATCCATTTAACTGTACTGCCATCAGGACTGAGCACATGCAGAGCTTGCTGGATATTCTGCTCACCAAGCTTATTCAGGTCTTTGATATGCACCACGATCTGTTTTTCGGAGACTTCATGTTCACGCGTCGACAAGCGTTCAGACAGTTGCAGATTGGCATAGCCATGGCCTAGAAATAATCCTAACAACAGGCTTGAACCAGTCATGACCAAATTACTGAATGGTGTGTTGAAAATGTGCTTTAATTTACGGCAACCCAGATACCACAGTAATACCGCGATTAGAACGACCGTGCTGCCCAGTTGAACAGACAGAAAACTTTTCCCCATACAGGCCAGGCCTAAAATCCAGCCGATACACAGCCACTGCAACATTGGATCTTATTCTTTATGGTTATTATTTTACCCAATAATAAAGCCCACCGGAGTGAGCTTCAATCAAATGCGAATATTCTCTTGATTTAGGGTGTGACCCAAAGACCATCCTGCATATGTAAAATTCGGTCTGCAGCATGTGCCAGTTGTTCATCATGCGTCACAATCAGCATCGCCATATTGAATTCACGTTGCAATTCGGTGAGCAGTTCAAAAATCTTTGCTGCAGTCTTACGATCCAGATTTCCGGTCGGTTCATCCGCCATCATCAGTTTAGGTTTGCCCACCACTGCACGCGCTAAGGCCACACGCTGACGCTCCCCTCCCGATAATTCACCTGGCTTATGCGTCAGACGATGCGAAAGACCAACCCGCTCCAGCAAGTATTCAGCCTGCTGTTTGGCTTCTTTAAATTTCACATTATCGCGGAGCATCAGGGGCATGGCTACATTTTCCAGTGCCGTAAACTCTGGCAACAGATGATGAAACTGATACACAAAACCCAAATGCTCATTGCGCACATAGCCGCGTTCTGCTTCAGACAGGGTATCGAAACGGCGACCATTGACCATCACTTGCCCTGATGTTGGCCGATCCAGTCCACCCAAAACATGCAATAAGGTACTTTTACCAGAACCACTCGAACCGACAATCGAGACAAACTCACCCGCTTTGACCTGCAGCGACAAGCCTCGAATCACATCGACGGTGGCTTTGCCATCGGTAAAGGATTTGTGAATATTCTGGGCATCTAAAATCAGATTACTCATAACGCAAAGCCTCTGCCGGTTGAATTTTTGCTGCACGTAAAGCGGGGTAAATCGTCGCGACAAAACTTAAGGCCAATGACAAGCCGACAATCACCAAGACATCCTGCCAGCGTAAATAAGAAGGTAGATAATTGATAAAATAGGCATCAAACATATTCAGACCCAAAGTATTGTTTAACCAGCCGATAAAGCTACTGATACTGGTCGCTGCAATAATCCCGAGGATTGCGCCGGCACATGTCCCAATCACCCCAATCACCGTACCTTGCACCATAAAGATTTTGGTAATAGTGGCAGGCGAAGCACCCAAAGTCCGTAAAATCGCAATGTCCGATTTTTTATCCGTCACCACCATCACCAGTGATGAAACGATATTAAATGCCGCAACCAGCACAATCAGGAATAATAACAAGCTGACCATGGCTTTTTCCATCTGGATCGCGCTGAACAGATTACCATGAGTATAAGTCCAGTCAGATGCGTAGAAGTTGGCTGGTAAATCCCGCACGATTTCCTGAGACACTTGCGGTGCGACAAAAATATCATCCAGTTTTAAACGCACGCCTTGTGCACCATCAGGCAGACGCAATAAAGTTGAAGCATCATTTAAAGCGATATATCCCATCATCGAGTCGACTTCAGCACCAATACTGAAAATTCCCACCACTTTAAAGCGCTTGAAACGAGGCACCACACCTGCTGGTGAAGGGGTCGCCTCTGGCAATACCAAGGTAATATTATCGTTTAAACCGACCCCCATGGCATCGGTCATCTGCTTGCCCAGAACAATACCAAATTCACCTTTTTTCAGGCTATCAATACTGCCCTCGACCATATGGTTTTGTATAATGGATACTTTTTTCTCATACTCGGGTTCAATCCCGCTGACCATAATCCCGGCAACCTGTCCCTGTGCCGTCAGCATGCCCTGTAATTGGGTAAATGGTGCGACCCCTTGGACATGCTCATGCTGCTCAATCTGCTTTGCAAGTTCGGGCCAATTTGTTAGAATTTGCGTTGAAGAAACAGTAGCTTGAGGTATCATTCCCAAGACACGATTTTTCAACTCTCGGTCAAACCCATTCATCACAGACAAAACTGTAATGAGGACTGCTACACCGAGCGTGAGACCGATCATTGAGACCAATGCAATAAAAGAAATGAAGTGGTTACTACGCCGTGCGCGAGTATATTTCAACCCTATATACAGCGAGATTGGTTTAAACATAACCATCTAGTCCGAGGTAATAAATTATGGAAAATGTACAGCATCCAAACGGATACACGGAAAGACGCGTTATGTCTCGCATCGATGCTGCCTTACGAATTAATTATCAGATTATTTCCGATGATGTTGCCTTAAATGATCCTTATGACTCTAACTTTGTCTTGCCCCGCTATTTTCTACTACTTGCAGAGCTAGATCAATTTGATCATGCGGTTAACTACGAATTAGAACAATTATCTGAAAAAGATCAACAAATTGCTCGAATCTTATCCTTATTCAACCAAAAATTAAACCTTATTACCGGTTCTTTGTATGACGCAATTGTACAAAGCATGTTACCTGTACCAGAGCAGGTGAACTTTTCGGAAACCGGTTTTAGTTTCTTTAGTGACCGCCCCATCACTGAAGGCACCTATCTGCACGTGACTTTAAGCCACCCGGAAAATTTCTTCCATATTGCGGCAACCGCCCAAGTGGCCTACAGTCGTGAAGAAGAAAATAGCAAATTCCGGACCGGTGCTTATTTCATTACCATGCACCCACAAGACCGTGTCAAACTGGGTGAATGTGTCAAAGCCAACTTTGCTTAAATCACTGATTTAGTCATTGTGAATACTGGATGGAAGGCGAGCTGCATAGCTCGCTTTAATTTCTCTGGAAAAATACAACAATAAACCCGTCAACAAAATACCGACACCGATTAAGGCCTCACCCGACAAGCTTTCATCATTCAAAAGCACACCGACGAATAAAGCAAGCATTGGAGTCAATACCGTCGTCAAAGACAAGGTGGTCGCCCTGATTTTCTGTACCAGTTTAAAATAACAGAACATGGCAATCAGCGAAGCCATCACCACGGCATATCCTAGCCCGATCAGTGATTTTGCCTGAGGCATTTGGGTTGGCACAAATTGCCAAATAAATGGCAACATGGCACACGCCATGACTGCTGAAACTGCAATGGAACCTGCCGCTTGCGCCATCGGTTGTAAGGGTGCATTGACTTTTTTGACCCAGAACATCGAAACACAATAAATAAACACACTCAGTAACATCAGACCAATGCCGATTGGCTGAATGTGCTGGTCTTTACCACCGAGACAAATCACTGCCAAACCAGTCAGGGCAATCGCCATCCCGCACCACTGTGAAGGATAGAGCTTGAGCTGAAACACGAAACGGCCAATCAATCCGGTAATAATAGGTGCCAGACCAAACATCAGCGCAATAATGCCTGAGCTGAGATAATCCGTGGCCAGATAGGTAAAAATCTGCGAGCCAATAAAACTGCAAGCTCCAGCCAGATAACTGTGCATCGAGAGAGAATCGACAGGAAAACGGGTTTTAAACAGCCACAACAAGATAAATGCAAAAGGCAATGCCAGAAAAAATCGCAGAGCCAGTGCCCAGAGCGGATGCAGATCGCTCACACTCCAGACAATGGCTAGCGGTGTAGTGGCCCAGATAAAAACCAATAAAAGATAGGTCACAACCATATTGGTTTGTGTTGACATGCGCGATTGCTCTTAAAGTGCAGATGTTTTACGTTTTTGTTTTTGAATGGTTTGATCCAGTGCGCTTGAAAATTCACGCTTATCCCGCTCTGAAATCGGAGGTGGCCCACCCGTTTGCACACCGGCACCACGCAAACTATCCATAAAGTCTCTTAGATGTAAACGTGCTTTGACATTGGCCGTGGTATACACTTCACCGCGTGGATGAATGGCAATCCCGCCCTTTTCAATCACTTCTGCCGCCAGGGGAATATCTTGGGTCATGACAATATCATGCTCTTTCATGCGCAGAATAATCTCTTTATCTGCAGCATCAGCGCCACTCATCACCTGAATTGAATTAATCCGGACTGAAGGCGTAATGCCCACCGACTGATTGGCCACAAAAGTCACTTCCAACTGATAGCGATCCGACGCACGGATAATCACATCTCTTAAAATACGGGGTAATGCATCAGCATCGACCCAAAGTTTGAATGGCAACACAGGGTTTCCCATTAAGGTATAAATCCTGGGTATTCTAGCAAATTGAGAGGATCAGGTTGATGATTAAATCGTTGCATTTTCATCGCTGCTGTCGCTCATGTTTTTTTGAATCTATTTGATTTGAGCCGTAACTGTGATTTAGTCTAGAAAAAAATTGGCTGCATTTAATTTGAAAATTCATTCGATTGACTTGAAAAATCGCAATGACCCTCGATTAACTATAAATAAGTCATCCAAGATCAATTGTGCATATGAAAAATCAGAATAGCCCAGAGATCATCACCATTGATGATCAGAATTTCGGTAGTCACGTCGAACACTGGACATTACTCACCGAGAATCCAGGTACAGATGTGCCACAGTGGTTAGGCAAAGCTCTTGATGCGCCTATTATGCCGATGGGCATTTGCACACAAGAATGTGATATGGATGAAAATACCTGGCTGATTCAGGGGCCGAGTAAAGCTGCGGTGCAATTGAGCCAAGTGATCGCCATAGAAAATAATAAGCCACAGGCCGTAAAAACTGCATTCCCCTGCTTTGACAGTCCTTATCAGGTCAAAGCGACCATCGACCGAATTATTTCCTGCAAATCCAATACTCAGGCGGTATTACGTCTGAATCTGGGTGCCAACAATATTATTTATGCTTTCGATAGTCTGTATAGCGTCAATCATCCGCATTATGAAAAAGACCAGTCCTATGTGGTGAATCTGAATGCTTGGGCCTATGAGCTTGAAGCAGTGGCTGACCATGAACATCTGGTGGTGGATGATCCGGCTTCGATCAAGCATCACCGTGCCTTGAATGATATTCTGGCAGCCAACCAAGGCGTGGCACCCGATAATTTGCAGGAACAGATTGATGCCTGGCAGCCACAGTCAGAAGAAGATAAAGCACCTGTTACTGTAGATTTCTCTAAAATGGTGGCTTATCTTTATGGTGAAACCATGGGCCAGGAAGATGAAGCCTGGTTTCAGGGCAATATTGTCGGTAAAACTGCCATGCAGTTTATGGATCAGGACTATACCCTGTATGATGTCACACTGATTCATGATGAAGGTCAACCAGCCACCTTGATCCGGATTGCAACGCGGAATGAGCAGCATAAAAATTTCCAGATTGGTCAATATATTCGTGGAAATCTGTGGATTCAGGCCAATATTTATAGAAAATCAGCTTAAGTTAAAATAAACAAAGAAGATCTTCTTTTTGATGGGGATCTTCTTTTTTTAATCCGTATTTTCTGTTTTTAATTTTATTTTTTTGATTATTTTTTACCCATTTTTTCTAGCTTAATAACCTATTTAAATCATTTAAAAAATCGAGTTATCCACATTGTTAAATTCACATGAATTCATTTTATACATGCAATCGAATCCTAAAAATCTTGTAAAAATAAGACTTTGATTTCGCATACGAATAAGTTCAGACAAATCCAAAGCTGATATTTAAATAAAATGAAAATTTATGAACTTTAATCAAGAATGTACTTTATTTAATCAATTTTTTATGATAAAAATACTCACAACAAATAGTATTAACGATAAATAGATCGGACAATAAATATCTATGAAAATCGTGCAAGAAGAAACATTAGACCAGGTCGAGCATCATCTTAGCTCTCGCTATAATATTGATATGATGTCCTGCCTTTTTTTCATGTTGGGGATGCTGATCTGCGGATTCATCCTGCATACTTTTATTTTCTAAAATTATTGCATTCATAAAAAAACCCAGCCTGTGCTGGGTTTTTTCGTTTCAGGAATTAACCATTGCGTTTGGCAAAGTCATCCATAAAGTTCACCAATGCCTGCACACCCTCTAAAGGCACGGCATTATAAATACTTGCGCGCATACCGCCAACCGAACGGTGACCAGCAAGATTCAATAAATGCTGCGCTTCGGCTTCTTTCAGGAACTGTTTCTCAAGATCTGCATTGGCCAAGGTAAATGGTACGTTCATGATCGAACGGTTTGCTTTTGCGATTGGATTCGCATAAAAATCGCTTTGATCGATATAACCATAAAGCAGGTTGGCTTTCTCAAGGTTCACTTTGTGCATGGCATCTACGCCGCCATTTTCCAGTAACCACTCGAATACCAGACCAGATAAGTACCATGCATAAGTGGATGGTGTGTTGACCATTGAGCCATTTTTCGCTTGATCTGAATATTTCAAGATGCTTGGAATTTCTGGTTTGGCTTGATCGAGTAAATCTTCACGAATGATCACCAGCGTTAAGCCAGCAGGCCCGATATTCTTTTGCGCACCGGCATAGATCAAACCAAATTTAGAAACGTCTAATGGTGCAGATAAAATACTAGATGAATAGTCGCACACTAATGGCTTGTCTGTTTCAGGAATTGAAGAAAATTGCAGACCGCCAATAGTTTCATTATCCGCATAATGCACATAAGCTGCATCATCAGAAAGATTCCATTCGCTTTGTGCACTGATCGCATATTTACCATCAATTTGGATACCTGCTTTTACAACATTGATATCGCCATAACGTTTCGCTTCTTTCAAGGCTTTTTCAGACCAGATGCCGGTATCGATATAGTCTGCTTTGTTGTTTTTGCCAAGCAGGTTCAATGGAATTGCCGAGAACTGTAGTGATGCCCCACCCTGCAAGAACAATACTTTGTAGTTCTCAGGAATATTCATGAGTTTGCGCAGGTCTGCTTCCGCTTTTTCAGCCATGGCAACATAGTCGGAACTACGGTGGCTCATTTCCATGATCGAAAGACCTTTGCCATGCCAGTCAAGCATTTCAGCTTGAGCTTTTTCAAGTACGGCAGTCGGTAATGCAGCAGGACCAGCACAGAAGTTGTACGCGCGCATGATTTTTCCTTTCAGAGTGAAACACAATCAAATGATGGCATTTAACCATATCTGGCAGGGTCTTGCACAAAATTATTTCAATCTATGAGTCAAGATAGAGTCAAAAAATCAATGTAGATTCACAAGATAAATTGACCAGTATTTTAGCCTGCTGTTTTTATCATCTTTGCACTAACAATTGAAAATATTCAAAATTAAGCTATTTTTTAATTTTAGATATTCCATCAAAAATAGCCGATAAGTATTTGAAATACAGATGTAAAAGAAACAATACTATAACTTTACACTAGTTCTATCTACGAACCTTTGATTTATACTAGCCGGATAACATTACCGGCTTTAAATCAGTTTAGCGACTTTATGAACTTAAAGAAAAATAAAAGACAGCTTGTCTGGAGTTTAAATCTGCTTGCATCGATGATGTATGGCAGCTTTGCTCATGCACAGAGCATCAGCTTTCAGGACGCTGAACGTCAGTTGTTGCAAAATTCTTATAGCAGCCAAGCCTATCAAAGTCTGGAACAGGCCTCAAAACTTGAAGCTGAAGCAGTGAAAGGTATAGGTCTGCCACGAGTCGACCTGAATGTTCGTGCGTATGCCTTTCATAGTGAACTCGATCTGCCTTTGGGTGCATTAAAAAATAATTTAGAGCAATCCTTAACGGATGGTGTCAATAATAGAATTGATGAACTGAACTTAGGTGATCTGGCTGACCCGCTAAAAAATAGTCTAAGACAACCTATTCAAAATGGGGTGGGCTTAATTCCTGATAGTGCGAATGTCGTGCTGGATGATCAGGTGATTCGCCCAACGGTTTCAGTTATGATGCCGCTTTATACCGGTGGACTGACAAGCAGCGCCAAAGAAATCGCCAATATTCAGGTCGGTCGTAGTCAGCTCAGCAACAAACAGCAGCAAGACACGCAGCGTTTTGAACTGATTCAAAGTTATTTTAATGTACAACTCCAAAAGCAACTGCATGCAGCAGCACTATTTAACCTGAATGCCATGCAACAGCATTATCGCAATGCCTTAAAGATGGAACAGCAAGGTTTTATCAGTAAAGGCCAGCGCATGCAATTTGAAGTGGCACGTAATAATGCCGAACGCAGCCAGCAAAACACGCAAGCCAATTTGAATGCTGCCCTTTTCCATCTGAATAATCTGCTTCAAGAAAGTAGCATCACTGAGCTTTCAACGCCTTTATTTGTCAATAAAACCGAGCCACAGGCCTTAAATCATCTGCTGAAAACCTCTAGTCAGAACTCTGCGCTGATTCAAAAAATGCAGCTGGATACTCAATTAGCTCAAGCCAATGTCAAAGCCCAGCAAGCAGCGAAAAAACCGAATGTTTTTGCTTTTGGCGAATATAGTCTGGATCAAAATGAAAACTGGATTGTTGGGATTGCCGCACGCTATAACCTGTTTTCCGGGATCGATAAAAACAAAAATATTCAGGCTGCCGAACTCAAACGCTCTGCCACAGAACTGCTCACTGCACGCACCCAGCAGGAAATTGAAAATCTGATTTATAAATCTTATAGCGAAGCACTCAGTGCACAGCAAAGTGATGCGCTTCTGGCACAAAACTTGAAAGCCGCACAGGAAAATTTACGCATCCAAGAATTGTCCTTTAAAGAAGATATGGGCACCGCCACACAGGTCATCGATGCACAAAACATGCTGAGCGGACTACAAGCTGAAACTGCCTTGAATGCTTACAAATATGTGATGTCACTGGCCACACTATTACAAAGCCATGGCTCGATTGCAGAATTTCCGACCTACATTCAACATACCAACACCCACTATATTCGCTAATGGAGCCAAACATGAACGAAGATCAAAAATCCAATGATCCTGTGAATGAAGCGGCTTCATCCAGCGATACAGAAAAATCACCTGCGCAACAGGTAGAAACAAAAACTGAAATAGAAAACAACGCGACGACTTCGACCGAGCAACAACAAGCTCCTGAAATCGCTAAAAAGAAAAAATATTTATTGCTCGCCCTGATTCCTGTTCTACTGGCAGTCATCGCTTTTGGATTATGGAAAAGCTATCAACCGGCTCCGCTGGAATTGCAGGGTCGTGTAGAAGCTGAAACAGTTCAGGTAGCGACCAAAGTGCCAAGCCGTATTGAAGAAATTTATGTAGAAGAAGGTCAGCAGGTCAAAAAAGGCGATGTGCTGGTGCGCTTAAACAGCCCGGAAATTCAGGCCAAAAAACAGCAAGCCGTAGCGGCTTTGCAATCTGCGCTGGCCTTACAATCGACTGCTGAACGTGGCTCGCAGGAAGAAAATATCGCCAGTCTGTATGCCAACTGGCAATCGCTGAAAGCACAGCAAAATTTAGCCAAAGTTTCTTATGAGCGTGGTGCAAATTTATTGAAGGAAGGTGTGATTTCACGCCAGCGCCGTGATGAATTGTATGCAGCCAGTCAATCAGCGGCGCAAATGACAGAGGCGGCGTATCAGCAATATGCACGTGCCAAACGTGGCAGCACTTCGCAGCAAAAGAGTTCCGCCGATGCACAGGTAGATATTGCTCAGGCTGCGCTGGATGAAGCCAATGCTTTAGAAGCAGAAACCCAATTAGTAGCACCTGTAAACGGAACGGTGTCTAAAACCTATGGCAAAGTCTCGGAGCTGGTAGCCACCGCAGTCCCTGTGGTCAGCCTGATTGAAGATCAAATGTGGGTGAGCCTGAATATTCGTGAAGACCAATATGCCCCGTTTCAGAAAATGAGCAGTATTGAAGGTTATATTCCCGCCCTAGATAAAACCGCCACTTTTAAAATCAAACAGATCAGTGCCGAGGGTGAATTTGCCACCATTAAAACTACACGCCAAACCGGCGGTTATGATGTACGAAGTTTTAAGCTGCATCTTGTGCCCGCACCAGCGATTCCTGAACTCAAAGTCGGGATGAGCGTGTTATTTAAACTGAAAGAGACCCGATAATGTGGACGGGTATATGGCGCGAACTGCGCTATCTGCTCAACGAAAAATGGGATCTGTGTCTGGTCACGCTCGCACCTGCACTGGTGATTATTTTATTCAGCAGCATGTTTGCGCAGGGCAAGCCTACTCATTTACCCATTGCCATTATTGATCAAGACCGAAGTGCGCTCAGCCGAAGCATCTATCGACATGTCTCGCTCAATCATACCCTTAAAATTGAAACGGTATCCCAGCAAGTCGCTGAAGTTGAACACCTACTGAATGAAAATAAAATTTGGGGTTATATCCATATTCCAAATGGTGCCGAACAACGTTTTGTTCGTGCTCAGGATGCAGAAATTAGCATTGCCTTTAACCAGAGTTATTTCAGTATCGGAAATACCATCTCCTCTGCCATGCTGGTCAGTACCCTACAAGCACTGGCTGAATTTGGCGGACAGCAATATCTGGGCAACCGGCTGCCTTCTCTCGAAGCACCGTCACCGCATATCAAAATATCGCCGCTGTATAATCCACAACTGAATTATGAATTCTATCTGGAACCCTATGTCATTCCGGCAATTCTGCATTTACTGCTGTGTTGTTGTGTGGCATTTTCCGTCGGTCAGGAACTGAAGCGGCAGACCTTAACAAGCTGGATTAGCAACTCATCCATCTGGATGGCATTACTGTCTAAGAACCTGGTCTATGTGGCTATTTTTAGTCTATGGACCTGGATCTGGATGTTCTGGCTGATTGAAATTCGCGGCTGGTTTGTTGCCGGCTCGCTCGCTCTGATTCTATCGGCACAATTTCTGCTATATAGCGCTTATGCATTTTTAAGCAGTGCAGTGGTTCTGGCAACCAAAGATTTAAGTAAATCTTTTGGCATCATTGCGGTCTATGGTGGTTCATCTTTAAGTTTTGCCGGTGTGACTTTACCTTTAAATAATGCGCCCCTATTCACCCAGTTTTGGTCCAATATTATTCCGTTCACGCCCTATGCCAAATTACAAACTGAACAATGGGTGATTGGTAGTCCATTGCATATTTCACTGCAAGCTGGATTAATGCTGCTGATCTATGCCCTAGTCTACGCTCTGCTGGCTTATCTGTTTCTTAAAAAAATCGCCAAAGGAGCAACACCATGAAATCCCTTTGGTTTTACTATCTACAAAGCTTTAAAGATATCGTCAGTCACGGCACAATCTTTACCACGCTGATTCTATCTGTCTTGTTTTACAGCTTTTTTTATCCAACTGCTTATCAGGCGCAGCAGGCTGAAGCCTTACCGATTATCATTGTCGATGAAGAACAAAGTAGCTTAAGCACCCGCATTATTGGTCAGGTGGCACAAAGCCCCAATGTCGAAATTCAGGCGATTACCGGAAATTTTGCCGAAGCCAAACAATGGATGGAATCTCAAAAAGCCGATGGCATTTTACTGCTGCCGGACAATTTATCGCAAAGCTTAAGGCATGGTGAAACAGGTGGCATTGGCCTGTATTTAAGTACAGCCAACTTTTTAGTGACCAAACAAATTGGTCTGGGCTTAGCCACATCAGTTGAGCAAACTTTGGCAGATTATGCTGAACGCTTTGGCGAGGTCTCGGATTTTTCACCAGCCCTTTCTGTGCATCAAATTCCTTTATTTAATCCACTGTCCGGCTATGGCAGTTATGTCTTTCCTGCGGTTGCACCCTTAATTATCCACCAAACCATTCTTTTGGGTTTGAGTATGCTGATTTTGGTATATCGGGAAAGAAAAATAGAATTAAACGCAAATGCACTCATGGGAATGGGTTTAGCAGTCTTTACTATTGGCTGTCTGGAATGTTTCTATTTATTCGGTTTCAGCTTCTGGCTGTTTGATTATCCGCGCGGTGGCAACCTGTTCGGGATGCTACTGGCTGTTCCGGTTTTTATCTACACGATAATTGGCATGACCTGCCTATTTGCCAGTTTTCTGGATCTGCCAGAACGTGCGGGTCATGTGATTGTATTCACTTCCATTCCACTGTTCTTTTTATCTGGTGCGGCCTGGCCGCATGCTGCAATGCCTATCTGGATGCAAGTCGTTGGCGAAATCCTGCCCTCTACCCAAATTGTGCAGATGTTTATTCAACTCAATCAAATGGGTGTGCCTACCGCACTGGTCTTGCCTAAACTGCTCTATCTTGGAATGATCGGCAGCTTGTGTTTTTTCTTGGCTTATCGACGTTTAATTCCCAATCATCAAAGTAGATAGAGCATTATAGCAATGCCCTTATTCCACTTATTTATTCGACTCGCCAAAGACCTGAATATTGAAGTTACGAATCTTGTTGCTGCCATTCGGCTTGTCAAAACTCACATCATACTGAACTAGATTCTCCGGATAGGCAATTTCATAGCTGACCTTATATTGCCCCGGTTGATTGGTTGCTTCTTCAATCTCTTTGGTCATTAAAGTCTTAGACTTGTATTCACCTTGAGGAATTGAACGTGAAAAGCGTTTCATCAGCTTTTCATTGTCCTTAAACTGGGTTTGCAACTGCGGCTCTAACTGATCCAGAAATTCCTCATATTTCCCGTCACGCAAATCCTCATAAGCCAGCTGTGCCGCCTTTTCCTGTTCAGGACTCGGATTCGGAATATTGTCCATTGAATTACAGCCAGTCAATGCAACCGCTGCTGCCAACAACATTAATTTGGTTTTCATCGCTTACCCTTATGCAGTCAAGGTTTATAAAAAAGGACGCCGAAGCGCCCTTTTTATCAATAGAACACTTATTCTTCTACTGAGTTTTCACCATCTTTTTCAACATGTTCAGCTACTGCATCTGTTTCAGTCGCTACATCTGTTTCTGCTACTAAAGATTCTTCACCTTCAATCGCTTCAACAAACTCATCTTCTTCAACAGCTTCAACTGAAACCACACCAACCAGTAACTCTTCATTACCGAGACGGATCAGACGAACACCTTGTGCATTACGACCGGTTTGAGCCACTTCAGAGGCACGGGTACGAACCAAAGTACCGCCATCGGAAATTAACATCAGCTCTTTAGATGCATCAATCGCTACTGCACCGACCAACTGACCGTTACGTTCTGAGGTCTTGAGTGCAATCACACCCTTACCGCCACGTTTCTTGGTCGGGAAGTCATCCACCGGGGTACGTTTACCATAACCATTTTCAGAAGCACACAATACTTCGCCAGTTTCAGGGACAACAACTAAAGATACAATCCGGCTGATCAATGCTGAATCTGCAGCATCTTCATCATCAGACTCGATCTCAGTTTCTTCGCTTTCTTCCAGCAAGGCTGCTGCACCGATGGTCACGCGCATACCGCGCACACCTTTGGCTGAACGACCCATTGAACGTACATCAGTCTCTGCGAAGCGAATGGCTTTACCTTCGTTCGAGAACAACATGATTTGCTGTTCGCCGTCAGTAATCGCAACACCAATTAAAGTGTCATCGCCATTCAGTTCAATCGCACGTAAACCGTTTGAACGCACATTCGAGAACTGTTCAAGTTCTACACGTTTAATCGTACCGTATTCAGTCGCCATAAACACATAGAAGTTTTTACGAACCGCTTCAGCCTGCTGTGCAAAATCATTGATGATGTCATCATCAAGATCGGTCGTTGAAAGTTCTAAACCTAGCTCTTTCAATTGAACACGAAGTGCATCAGAAATATCATCCGCACCCTCTTCAGATTCAGCAAGTGCCGCTTCAAGTGCCGTAAAGTGACCATTAATCACTTCATTGCTTTGCAGTTGTGCAGCATTGGCTTTTACGAAGGCTTTGAAGTCCGCCAGACGTTCTTTGAATTTCTTCGGTGCATCAATCACCGGTAAAATTGCGGTAATGGTCTCGTTTTCGTCTAATGGCAACAAGTTCACCATTGGGCGACCTTTGGCACCACGTGATGCTTGTGGCACTTCATACACTTTCAGACGATAGACTTTACCAACGTTGGTAAAGCAAAGTACCGTCGCATGACTTGACGTCACAATCAGATGTTGAATGTAATCATCTTCTTTCATGCTGGTCGCAGACTTACCACGACCACCACGACGCTGTGCGGCATAGTCAGACAATGGTTGAGTTTTCGCATAACCTGTTTTTGAAACCGTCAGCACCATTTGCTCTTCAGGAATCAGATCTTCACGAGAGAAATCGATACGTGATTCAACAATCGAGGTTTTACGTGCATCGCCATATTGCTGAAGAATCAAAGCCAATTCTTCACGAATTACGTTCATCAACAGATTAAAGTCATTTAAAATTGCAGTCAGTTCAGCAATTTGCGCCAGAATTTCACTATATTCAGCATGTAACTTGTCTTGTTCAAGACCGGTTAAACGATGCAGACGCAGTTCCATAATCGCATTGACTTGGGTGGGTGACAGACGATAAATATCGCCATCCAGACCAAACGGACGACTTGGGTCTTCACCTTCAATCTCATCCGGACGAACAGAAACTGAACCGGCTTTTTCTAGCAATGCCAAAACACCGCCACCTGCCCATTCACCTGCCTGCAAACGCTCCCGCGCTTCAGCCGGATTCGCAGAACTCTTAATGGTTTCGATGATGGCATCAATATTCGCCAGGGCAACGGTTAAACCTTCCAAGATATGCCCACGTTCACGCGCTTTGCGTAATTCGAACATGGTACGACGCGTGACCACTTCCTGACGGTGACGGATAAATGCCGCAATGATGTCTTTCAGGTTCATCAATTTTGGTTGGCCATTGTCCAGACAAACCATGTTGATGCTGAAAGAGTTTTCAAGTTGCGTGTTCTGGAACAGGTTGTTCACGATCACTTCAGCGTTTTCACCACGCTTCAAGTCAATCGCGATACGCATACCGTCTTTGTCAGACTCGTCACGAAGCTCTGAAATACCTTCCAGTTTTTTCTCTTTGACCAGTTCAGCAATACGCTCAATGGTTTTTGCTTTATTGACCTGATATGGAATTTCAGTAAATACGATGGTGGTACGGCCATTCTTCGGATCTTCTTCGAAATGGTACTTACCACGGATATGCAAACGGCCCTTACCGGTACGGTAAGCATCGACGATGCCTGATTTACCGTAAATGATACCGCCTGTCGGGAAATCCGGACCAGAAATATGTTCCATCAACCCTTCGATACTGATCTGAGGATCATTGGCATAGGCCAGACACGCATTCACCACTTCAGTCATGTTATGCGGCGCCATATTGGTCGCCATACCGACTGCAATACCGGTAACACCATTAATCAATAAGTTCGGTACACGGGTTGGCATGACTTGAGGAATACGCTCAGAGCCATCGTAGTTGTCTTCCCACTCGACGGTATCTTTTTCAAGATCCGCTAACAGTTCGTGGGTCAGTTTACGCATACGCACTTCGGTATAACGCATGGCTGCTGCGCTATCACCATCGACCGAACCGAAGTTACCTTGACCATCAACCAATTGGTAACGCAAGCTGAAATCTTGCGCCATTCGTACAATCGTTTCATATACGGCAAAATCACCATGCGGGTGATATTTACCGATCACGTCACCGACTACACGTGCAGACTTTTTATAAGCTTTGTTATAGTCATTGCCTAATTCGTGCATTGCGAAAAGCACACGACGATGAACAGGTTTTAAACCATCTCGTACATCGGGCAATGCACGTGACACAATCACGCTCATCGCATAATCGAGATATGAGCTTTTAAGTTCATCCTCAATGGCAATCGGTCTAATTTCCGATACGCTCATGCATACTCCTTATTCTACAAGCCAATTTTGGCTTGTATTTATATGTCGTAAAACTAGCAAAATCATTAACTCAAACGACTGAGTTAAAAACTAAAATACAGCCCTAAATTATAGCATAAACACTTGTATTTTTGTGTCGAAATATTCAGCTTAACCTTGTTAATTATCTTCATTTTAGTGATCATTTTCTTGTTATTTCAGCGTCAAAAACAAGTGCACCACATCCATATTTTTTCGCACCCGAAATATACATAAAAACAGCAGTGCAAAAAAAAGATGCACACACAAAATGGGCATCTTCCTTAGATTTAATCTGTCTTTTAATGCGCTTAATTCAGTACCTTGCGATAAGTCAGCACCGCCACAATCAATAGAATCGGCAATAGCATCTCCACCCCTTCCTCAATGGTCATGATCATGACCTGGGTATGTGGTATGAGCTGAATATTGAATTCCTCCCTGAGGGTTGACGTCGTGCGATCCAGAACCTTGCTCAGTCCGCCACAGGCAATGGTCAGGAAGATAAAAAAATGCGCAATATTCAAAGAATCTTTCATGCTGCGTATGGTGTTTACCAATTTTTTTGCCAGTACCAGAAAGACAAAAATAATCCCGAGCAATAAAATAAAGCCCAGCAGCTTGTCCATGAGCGGAATTTCAGCACTACGATAGAAATTCGTTTTGATAAAACTCATTTCAAACACCTGCTTATGAAAATCCATTTCCCGTAATCCCAATAATGTCGCTGCTATAGCCGTAAACACTCGGGTATTGGGCTTGATTTCAACATTAAGTAAACACAGCACTGCCAGCAAGTACCATAACCATGGACTCATGACTTCAAAAGCGCCTGATTCACTAAATAAATACTGAGTCACCGCAGGCGGTGCATTCAAGGCAGTATGAATACAAATACCCAGATAAAGCGCAATCAGCAGAAAACTAATGAACAGGATATGGGCGGCTTTGGAAAAGGACATGATTAAAAACAGGAGAAAAAGCAAACCGGGATTTTATCACTTTTCATGCAAATGAAATACTCTAGTTTCGACTGCCGAGTATTTTTAAAATTTTTGCATAAGAAAACGCCCTTGCACAAAACAGTAAAGCATTGCTTTTACTGCCTGCGCAAGAGCGTCTTTTGAACCCGATTCAGGAATTAGATTTTAGAAACCAATTCAGGAATAACAGTATTCAGGTCACCGACTAACCAGTAGTCAGCAACTGCATTAATTGGCGCTTCTTCGTCTTTGTTGATCGCAACGATCACTTTAGACTCTTTCATACCCGCCAAATGCTGAATCGCACCAGAGATACCGACTGCGATGTACAGATCAGGCGCAACGATTTTACCAGTTTGACCCACTTGCATATCGTTTGGTACGAAGCCAGCATCTACCGCAGCACGTGATGCACCTTGAGCAGCACCAAGCTTGTCAGCCAATGGATCAAGGATCTTGTGATAGTTCTCACCAGAACCAACACCACGACCACCAGAAACTACAATACGCGCAGCTGTCAGTTCAGGTCGTTCAGATTTTACGATTTCTTCGTTGATAAACTTAGAAATACCGGCATCACCAGTAGACGCAGCAGCTTCTACAGAGGCAGAACCGCCTTCAGCAGCTACAGCATCAAATGCTGTACCACGAACAGTTGCCAGTACGACATTTTCGCCCGACTCTACAGTTGCAATCGCGTTGCCTGCATAGATCGGACGCTTGAATGTTTTAGGACCATCGACTGCGATGATGTCCGTAATCATGCTTACGTCAAGAAGCGCAGCTGCACGTGGCAAAATGTTTTTACCAGTTGTTGTAGAAGCAGCAAGGATATGTGTATAGCCTTTACCTAATTCAGCAACAAGTTTAGCCACATTTTCAGCCAATTGGTTTGCATAAGCAGCGTCATCAGCAAGTACGACTTTGCTTACACCCGTAACTTTCGCTGCTTGATCAGCAACTGCTTGAGCGCCAGAACCAGCAACCAATACAGTGATATCACCACCGATTTTTTGCGCCGCAGCAACAACGTTTAAAGTAGCAGCGTTTAATGCTTTGTTGTCGTGCTCAGCGATAACTAAAATACTCATGATTTTTATCCTTCTGTATTAGATCACTTTCGCTTCGTTTTTCAATTTTTCTACAAGCTCGTCTACAGACTTCACTTGTACGCCAGCTTTACGCTCTGCAGGTGATTCAACTTTTACTGTTTTCAGTTTAGTTGTGGTCGTTACACCAAAATCTGCAGGCGACTTGTTATCAAGCGGTTTTTTACGCGCTTTCATGATGTTTGGAAGCGCTGCATAACGTGGCTCGTTCAAACGCAAGTCAGTGGTAATAATGGCTGGAAGTGCAAGTTCAACAGTTTGTAAACCACCGTCTACTTCACGTGTTACTTGTACTTTGTCGCCATCTACTTTCACTTCAGAAGCAAATGTACCTTGGCCCGCACCCATTAGAGCGCCAAGCATCTGACCAACCTGATTAGAGTCGTCATCAATGGCTTGCTTACCTAGAAGGATTAATTGTGGTTGTTCAGCTTCAACAACACCTTTCAGGATTTTAGCAATTTCTAGCGCACCGAGCTGGCTGTCATCAGCTTCAACCAGAATACCGCGGTCAGCACCAAGCGCCATTGCAGAACGGATCTGTTCTTGCGCTTCTTTAGGACCAATAGAAACAACAATGATTTCTGAAACAGTTCCTTTTTCTTTTAAACGAACCGCTTCTTCCACTGCGATTTCACAGAATGGGTTAATTGACATTTTAACGTTGGTTAAGTCAACACCACTGTTGTCCGGTTTAACACGAACTTTAACGTTGGCATCAACCACACGTTTTACAGCAACAAGAGCCTTCATGTAATCCTCGGCTGTTTTAGCAAATGTAAATGTTGAGAAAAGTTAGTGTAACTCTTCACTTAAATTTTTTTAGGTGCCCTATCTTGCAATGTGTACGGCATTTCGGTCAAGTCACAATTCAACAAAGAGCTGTAAAAATGCGTAAATTTACCTGAACGATGCGTTCACAATTAATTGTTATCCATTTATTACAATGAAATGTATAAACATTTACTTAAAATTTAAGCATTGATTTATATTATTTTTTTATTTGATTAGTCACATCAATAGTTCTGATTGAAAAGCTGTACGCAAAATAAAATGAAAGTAGTTGGCAGCAAAACTGGCAGGATGAACCCACAATCATATTTGTCATTTTAGACAGAAATCTTCTTTGAAACGGATTTGGCCCACTAAAAAGACCAATTGACTGAATAAGCAACCCGCTCACTTATAGATATGCTGGAAAAGTCATCTCTTTTTCAAGTGCTTTTAACTATAAAAAAAGCATACTGTGAAAAGTATGCTTTTTTGAATCGGGCTTAATTGATGATGAGCCAGCTTGCTGCAAGCGCCAATAAACCACCAGAAGTTCCGTCTACCCATTTTTGTTTACGTTCATCAATCTGGGTTTTCTGGCTGATTTTGCTGAACAAAATACTTAAGCCACAATACACCACAAAAATCAGACCAATAAAAATAAAGGACAGAATCAAACCTTGACTGACAGTATTGGCCGATTTATCAATAAACTGCGGCAAAATCGCAAAATAAATCAGCATGCCTTTCGGGTTTAATAACGCAGTAAAAAAACCTTTTTGAATCGGATTGGCTGACGTCTTTTTCTCAATGTTCAGCACATTTTTACTGAATACTGACTTGAACAGGCCAAAGGCCAGATACAGCAGATAAGCAATTCCGAGCCAGCGAATCGTTTCAAACAGCACCGGAAAGGACACAATAATCGCGGCAATTCCGAGTGCGACCAGAATCGAATGCACCAGATAACCACAACACACACCGACAGTCGCCATCATGCCTGCTTTTGCATCTTTACCCATCACTTGAGACAGGATAAATAACATATCGGGTCCAGGCGTAAAAATCAGGGGAAGCACGGTCAGTGCAAAGAGTACAAATACAGACATTTCCTTTTCCTTTCAAACTCCAGAAAGTGAAACAAGTATCTGCGATTTTTTACAAAATTGGCTTTCAATTTATTTTATAATAAGTCTTATTTTTCGAATATTATTCTAATTTATGAAAATATCCACCAAGTCTGTGCGAGTAAAACTTGATCGAATTGATAAAAATATCATTCGACATTTACAAGCCAATGGCCGTATTCAAAATAATGATCTGGCGCGGGAAATTGGACTTTCACCTTCCTCCTGTTTGCGGCGGGTCAAATTACTGGAAGATGCGGGTGTGATTCAGAATTACACCACCATTGTCGATCAGCAGAAAATTGGCTTTCAGCTGATTTTGTTTTCACGGATTTGGCTGGTCGGTCAAGATGCCGAAACCATTGACACTTTTATTGAGGCGATGAAAGAACTACCTCAAGTGATGGAGTGCTATATCATTTTGGGGGAAAGTGATGCCATGCTGAAAGTCGTGGTGCCTGATCTGGAAAGTTACCGTAAATTCCAGTCGACCCATCTGACTAAAAAAAATGGTATTACCAGTGTTAAAACCGATTTACCGAGTCAGATTATTAAACAGAGTTTCCAATTGCCTTTAGAGGATTTATAAACGAATGGATTAAGAGTGACGATGGCGTATTTTTAATTCCAGCGCTAAATAATCATAGCCAGCTTAAAGCACCCGCTATGTTGCAGATAGATAGATCGCAAGTTTGACGATAAGAAAAATATCAGGTTGCCTTGTTTAAAGACAACCTTTTTCTTGAGTAAAGCCGAGATACTAGGGAGTTTAGGCAGTTACCTGTGCTAAAATCACGATGAATATGGCTTAAATCCACCAATTCATAGTCTGATAATTCAAAAACTGTCCAAATCGCAATCGCATCTTCTTTTAAATCGACCGCTTGGGTGGCACGATTCGACACTTGCCACTGTAAATCAGAAATCCATAAATAGTATTGTCCTGTCATTGCATTAAATGCCTGAACTTTACCATCGGCATTAATCCCTTGAATGATGGCACCTTCAGGTAAAGTCGCTGCAAGACTCGGTAAGCTAATGTCCACAAAATGCTTGATTTGTCGCAAACCATAACCTGCAAACATTTCTTTTTGAGCTGCGCTTAACTGTGCATATTTTTGTTCTATATCTGCAATCACTATTGTGTCCATATCAATTCCCATCCGCCAAATGCTGAGACTTTGCTCAGTCATACTTCATTTTAAATATTAATTACTCGTTCTTGTTATACCTGAAATGACGCATTTAACGAATAAGACAATAGTGAAATGCCCCAACAGAACGCCAGTTTTCAGTTCAATTCCATTTTAAGGTTTAAATATGAAAGTTTTATGCCAAAAATATATATTCATGATTTTTAATTTCTACCACTTAGCGCATGATCAATCCTTTTTATGCTGTGCACGCGGATGCGCCTGATCATAAATTTGTGCCAGATGATCAAAATCGACATGGGTATAAATCTGGGTGGTGCTTAAATTACTGTGGCCCAGCATTTCCTGAACCGCACGTAAGTCGCGGCTATTCGACAGCATATGACTGGCAAAGCAGTGACGTAACAAATGCGGATGTAAATCCACATTGACGCCTGCGCGCTGCGCCTGAAACTTGACCCGATTTTCAATTTGGCGTGCACCCAGTGGATTGCCCTTCTGGGTAATAAATACATTCGCCTCTGGCACAAAATCGCCATTCCAGCGTGGATAAAGCTGTAACCAGGCCATAACACTCTCTTTGGCCTTGGAGCCAAAAGGCACGATCCGGGTTTTATTGCCCTTACCAGTAATACGTAACAACTGCCGGTTAAAGTCGATATCTTTGATTCTGAGGTTTTGTAATTCGGCCAGACGCAACCCACTGGAATACAGCAACTCCAGAATCGCTTTGTCCCGGAGCCACATTTGCTGCTGGATTTCATTTTCAGGCGCAGGCTGATCGATGATCTGATTCACGGTTTCAATGTCTACCATGCCCGGCAAAGGACGCGATTGGCGCTTTAACTGAAAATCATCAGCCGGATTAAAAGCGAGATGCTGGGCCTGCTCTGCCCATTTCATAAACTGGCGAATGGACGACAGCATGCGCTGAAGACTGCTGGGACTCAGCTGATGCTGTTCGACTTTTTCAGCCAGAAACTGGCGCAGGTCTGTGGCTTCTACATCATTTAAATTGAGCTGCTCACGCTGGCAAAACTCTAAAAAATCCGAGACATCACGAGCATAGGCCTGCAAGGTATGTTTAGACTGGTTCTGGATTTCACGTTCTTTCAGCCACATATTGAGCAAAAGTTGAGGGGGCACAGTCACTGCATGCTCCATTTAAAATTGCTCCAGATAATCTTGAATCAGTGCTGCCACCTGATCTGCATGAGTGTTGGCAAAGAAATGATTTCCGCCTTGGATGATATGCAGTTTTGCATGTTTAAATATTTTTTCTAAGTATTGTCCTACTTGAATCGTGCTTAGAGGATCATGATCTGCCCAAATTAGCAAAATGGGAATTTCAAGACCGGCGAGCTGATCAGGATTAAATTCAGTGTGATCTTGTACAAACCAGTTCGGTACTGCTTTAAACTGTTCACGATAATCTGTTCGCCAGTCGGCACAGTGAAATCTCTTCAAATTTAAACCGCCTGATGTCGCCAACAATACCAGCCCTTTGACTTTTTGCGGATGCTTAAGCGCCAACCCAACTGCCAGTACACCACCCATCGACTGGGCAATCAGAATGGAGTCATCCTGAATCTGCCTATTTACTAGTTCTTGCAAATCATACAGGTTTTGAATGGCTACATTTGGCGTTACCCCATCAAATCCTGGATAGGCAATGACCTGCTGATCTGGATATTCGGTTAATGCTGCTCTTAACGGCTGCCAAAAACCTTGGCTGCCAGATGCACCCGGTAAAAATACAAGCTGATTCATGAAGGCATAATCATGCATATTAAATTTCAGTTTCATCCTAACATAAAAAAAGCACCGTTCTGAGCACGGTGCTTTTTTAAAACTTAATGCCGATTAACCCTGAAAATAACGCAAATCCAGACGCCCTTCATACACGGTCGCCGTTGGTCCGGTCATCCAGACCACATCACCTTCTTTCCACTCGATCTGCAACTTGCCACCTGCCAGCTCGATTTCAACCTTGCTCGACAGCAGACCACGGCGCATCCCGGAAATGGCTGCGGCACAGGCACCTGTACCACAGGCCAGAGTCTCGCCGACACCACGTTCATATACACGCAAACGCGCATGTTTTTCATCAATGATCTGCATAAAGCCAGCATTGACCCGTGCCGGGAAACGCGCATGCGCTTCAACTTGTGGGCCAATACGTGCCACATCGGCAGCAATCACATCCGGTACAATCGTCACCGCATGCGGATTACCCATATTCACCACATCAATGCTCAGCTTTTCACCGCCAGTAAGCTCAATGTCATACAGGCTTTCCGGTGCATCGGCCAAAAATGGAATGTCCTGCGGCAGGAATTTCGGATAGCCCATATTGACCCGCACCCAGCCATTGGCGCCCAATTCTGGCTCTACAATACCAGACTTCGTCTGTACCTTGATTTTGGTTTTGCTGGTCAGCTGACGGTCATGCACAAACTTGGCAAAACAGCGCACGCCATTGCCACATTGTTCTACTTCCGAACCATCGGCATTAAAAATCCGGTATTTAAAATCTGCACTTGGTACGTCTGGAGGCTCAACCACCAGCAGCTGATCAAAACCAATACCAAAGTTACGATTGGCCAAGCGCTGAATGGTGACCGGATCTAAATAAGCGCGCTGGCTGATCAGATCAACCACCATAAAGTCATTGCCCAGACCATGCATCTTGGTAAATTCTAATAACATCTCGATTTAGTCCTTAAGGCAATAAACGCTCACGTTCCCAAAGCGATTCAATCGTCTCACGTTCACGAATCAAATGTGCCTGATCTGCATCAACCATCACTTCAGCCGCACGGCCACGGCTGTTGTAGTTTGAGCTCATCACAAAACCGTAGGCACCTGCGCCTAAGACTGCCAGTACATCATTTTCTTTGATTGCCAATTCACGCTCTTTACCGAGGAAATCACCGGTTTCACAGATCGCACCCACCACATCCCATTCTTTAGTTTCAGCATCAGTACGCGGCCTAACAGGTTGAATGTCCATCCATGCTTCATATAAAGCCGGGCGAATCAGGTCGTTCATCGCGGCATCAATAATCGCGAAATTACGGTGATTGGTGGGTTTGAGCAGATCGACTTTGGTCAGCAATACACCCGCATTGGCAGAAATACTACGCCCCGGCTCCATATACACTTTCAGGCCCAATTTTTCTAAAGCTGGACGCAGCGCATTGGCATATTCTTCAACCGATGGCGGAGTTTCATCTTTATAAGTCACACCCAAACCACCACCAATATCGATGTGTTTGAGGTGGATACCCATTTCTTTGAGCTGGTCAATCATGACAATGACACGATCCAGCGCATCAACAAAAGGCTGGGTTTCGGTGAGCTGTGAACCGATATGACAGTCAATCCCGACCACATCCAGATTGGCCAGTGACGCCGCATATTGATAGGTTGCAAATACGCTATCAGATGGAATACCGAATTTATTTTCTTTTAGACCGGTTGAAATATAAGGATGGGTTTTGGCATCGACGTCCGGATTCACGCGCAATGAAATCGGCGCTTTAACATTCAATTCAGCCGCAACCTTTTGAATACGATCCAGCTCGGCATGAGATTCCACATTAAAGCAGGCAATGCCCACTTCTAAGGCTTTTTTAATATCTGCTTCAGTTTTACCCAGACCCGAAAATACAATTTTTGCGGCATCACCACCGGCTTTCAGTACACGTGCCAATTCACCGCCGGTCACAATATCAAAACCGGCCCCCTGTTTGGCCAATACATTCAATACCGCAAGATTGGAGTTGGACTTTACCGCGAAACAGATTTGATGATCGATAAAGTTAAAAGCACGGTCCATATCTAAAAAATGCTTTTCCAAGGTGGCTTTGGAATAAACATAGAGAGGTGTGCCAAATTGCTCTGCGAGCTGTTGTAATGAACATTGCTCAGCGTGCAATACCCCATTAATGCGGGTGAAACTCATGAAGGTATCCTTTCTTTGAAAGCGTTAAGGTGTAGTCGTTGAATCTGATGCTTCAGGCGCAGCAAACTGTTGTTGCACAGGGGCATCTCGTTCTTCATCGGAGGCTTTGGATTCAGCTTCGGTATTTTTATATAACAAATACTTGGCACGCTTGTCGTAATCTGGATCATTCGGCAAGTGCAACGCACCTGACTGCCCACAAGCTGCAAGAACAAGACTTGTCGCCAAGATACTGATGTAGCAAATGACTTGATGCATCTGACCACCTAATTGAATAGTGTTTCGATGAAGTATAACGCGATGATCACCATGACCAAAGCGCTAAAGCCTAGAGATTATCTTTAGCGATAAAAAAACGCCAGCAGATCGCTGACGTTTTTATTGATAAGGTTTATTTATGTTTCTGTTTATAGAAACCGAAATAGCCAATAACCAGAAGGATAAACCAGATCGGGCTGACCATCAGTGCTTGACGGGTATCGTCTTCCAGCGCCAACACCACGATCATGCTCAGGAAGAATACGATCACAATCCAGCAGGTCACCAGACCGCCCGGCAACTTAAAGGTCGATTTGGCATGCAATTCTGGACGTGTTTTGTAGTACACGATATAGCTCCAGATAATGATGATCCAGACACAGATAAACAGAATCGTGGATAAAGTCGTTGCTAAAGTGAAAGCGCGGACGGTATCTGGAACGAAATACTGTAGTGCTGCACCCAGCAACAAACATACCGCAGAGAAATACAAGGCATTTGCCGGAACTGCACGACGGTTTAAGCGACCAAAGGCAAGTGGTGCCTGCTCTTCACGCGACAGACCGAACAGCATACGACTGGTCGAGAATACCCCACTGTTCATCGATGACATCACCGAGGACAACACCACCAGGTTCATGATGATCGCAGCTGCGGCAATACCAGCCTGACTAAACAGGTTCACAAAGGGCGAGATATTTGGATCAATCTGATTCCATGGCGTTACCGACATCACAATCAAAAGTGCCAGTACATAGAAAATAATGATACGGATCGGAATCGAGTTCACTGCTTTCGGCAGGTTCTTTTCCGGATCTTTGGTTTCAGCTGCGGTCGTACCCACCAGCTCTACACCCACGAAGGCAAAAATCGCAATCTGGAACCCGGCCAGGAAACCCATCGCTCCAGTCGGGAAGATACCGCCATGTGACCAGATATGACTAAATGACGCAACTGTGCCGGCATCCGAGGTAAACCCGGTAAAGACCATCCACAGGCCAACGGCAATCAGCACCACAATCGCGATAATCTTGACCAGAGCAAACCAGAATTCCATTTCACCAAACAGTTTGACCGTGACCAGGTTCAAACCCATGATAAACACAATCGCGGCAACGCTGATCATCACTCCTTCTTCAGGACTAAAGGGCAAGCCATTATTGAAGAATTGCAGGTAATAAATAATCGCGGATAGATCTGCGATCCCGATAGTGATCCAGCACAGCCAGTAGGTCCAGCCAACAAAGTATCCGGCCCAAGGCCCGATCAGATCCGTGGCAAAATCAATGAATGATTTATATTGCAAATTCGAGAGCAACAACTCACCGAGTGCACGCATTACCAGAAATACCATAAAACCGATGATCATATAGATCACCAGAATAGAAGGACCTGCGAGACTGATGGTCTTGCCCGAACCCATAAACAGGCCGGTTCCGATGGCGCCACCAATGGCAATAAGCTGTAGATGCCGATTGGATAAACTTCGCTGTAACTCACCGTGCTCTGCCGATGAACTGTTATATTTTTCTGACATTATTGATTTCAACTTCGAGTTTTACTCGCGACAAATTAACGTAAAAAAGCCTGAATACAAAAAGAAAAATCACATCATTTGTATTTTCTGCCTAAACTGTAAAGTTCATTTATTTTTCTTATATCTCACTCGCGCCAGCTTAACGCTTATTTTTTCGACGCCCGAGATTCAAGAAACTTCTTGTCAAAGCAGCAAAACCATGTAAAAACTAGAACACAATTCTGCCATTTTAAGTATTCAGGATGAATACCGATGGCACAATAATTGCTTTTTAATCAATATCTCGAATTACATAGACATGGATCAATAAGAAGAATTTTATGCAAAATTTACAAAGTTTAATGGAGACTTTAAGCGGCTGGGTCTGGGGCCCTTATATGCTGGTACTGATTGTCGGCACCGGCATATTCCTCACTTTCCGCTTATTGTTCTGGCAATTCCGTATGCTGCCACTGGCCTTCAAACAGGTTTTTGGCAAGCATCCCGAGCACTCAGGTGATATTTCCCAGTTCGCTTCACTGATGACCGCACTGTCTGCCACGATTGGTACCGGTAATATTGCCGGCGTAGCCACCGCCTGTGTGCTGGGTGGTCCGGGTGCGGTGTTCTGGATGTGGATGACTGCACTGTTTGGTATGGCGACTAAATACGGTGAAGGTGTCCTTGCAGTCAAATACCGAATTAAAAATGAAAAAGGTGAAATGTCGGGTGGTCCGATGTACTACATCGAACGTGGCCTCAAATGGAAATGGCTGGCGCTGATTTTTGCCTTGTTCGGGACACTGGCCTCTTTTGGGATCGGCAGTTCAGTGCAGTCCAATACTGTTGCACTGGCAGTTGAAAACAGTTTGGGGATCGAAACCTGGATGACCGGCATTATCATTACTGCCTTTTCAGCACTGGTGATTTTGGGCGGGATTAAATCGATTTCCAAGGCATCTTCGGTGATTGTTCCAATCATGGCGGTAGGCTATGTGGCTGGTGGTCTGGTCATTATTCTCAACAATTTAGAACTGGTAGCACCTGCACTAAAAATGATCTTCACCTATGCTTTTACTGGTGAAGCTGCAGTAGGCGGTGCGATTGGTGCGGCGATTCGTTATGGTGTAGCACGTGGGGTATTCTCGAATGAAGCCGGCATGGGCTCTGCGCCGATTGCAGCCGCAGCAGCAAAAACCGACCATCCTGCCCGTCAAGGTCTGGTCTCTATGACCGGTACTTTTATTGATACCATTATTGTCTGTTCAATTACTGGTATTGTTCTGGTCATGGGCTACATCATGGCCGGTAATTCATTTGGTGATCAGACCGGTGCAGTACTGACGATTGGCGTGTTCGACAAACTCCTGCCCGGTGTCGGTGGCTGGGTCGTCACCTTCGGAATTATTTTCTTTGCTTATTCCACGATTTTAGGCTGGAGCTACTACGGCGAAAAATGTGCCACTTACTTGCTCGGCGAAAAGTTCGTTCTACCCTATCGTATTATTTATATTGCATCGGTTTTTGTCGGCTGTATCGCGACACTGGATCTGGTCTGGTTATTTGCCGATACCTTTAATGGTCTGATGGCGGTTCCCAACCTGATTGCATTGCTGTTATTGTCTGGCGTGATTGCCAAGGAATCGAAAGACTTCATCGCAAGACGTAAATCTGGTGAACTTTATTAACCGCCTTATTGCTTAAATCCCGAACCAAGAGAATAAAAAGCCACATCAATTGTGGCTTTTTATTATTAATTATTCGAAATTCAAATCCAATATTCATGTTCTATGAGCGTAAACCGCCCCATTCTGGTAATTTGCCGTCAGATTCGAGTTCAAGTGCCAGTCCTAAAGATAAAACAAAAAACTGAATGCCTTTAATTTTCATATTGCCCTGTTCATCTTCCAGATATCCACTCAATTTTTGATAGGTTTTATGATGCAGATCAAAAGGTACATCCAGATAAAGCCCACCCAGGTAGATTTCACTATGGACGGTTTGATCCAGACCTAAACACGGCATATAGACAATGCCCTGTTGCTCTAGCCAGCCGATCAAAATCTGGCGAACCGAGTCTGCGTTCCGATCTGGATGTATATAATGATCAAAATGCACAAATAACACATCACGGTTTTTTTCACGTGCGATCGCATCAATATGTTTCAGCAATTGTGACAAGATCTGTTCCATTCCAGCATAACAAGACGGGCATTATAGACGGCGTTACCGCACAGTATTCAAATCAGCATAAATAAAAGCGACAAACCTTGTCGTAAAAACCATGATTTTTCAGGTGAAAGGCTTGGTTTTCGATAGCATTCACCGCTATGCTGTCACTCAATTTCAATCGCTTCATCTTCAAATATGGCTAAAGCAAAAAGTGTGTATCGTTGTGAACAATGTGGTGCCGATCATCCCAAATGGTCGGGGCAGTGTTCTGAATGCGGGGAATGGAACAGCCTGGTTGAGGTGACCATTGCACCGGCAGTGACGCATCGCGCCCAGCCAAAAATTGGTGGTGGATACGCCGGCCAGGCGTCTAGCATTACTACCTTAAATCAGGTCTCAGTCTCTCATGAAACCCGTCTTCCGACGGGTATCAGCGAATTTGACCGAGTCTTGGGTGGCGGACTGGTGACCGGTTCGGTGGTCCTGATCGGCGGTGATCCCGGGATTGGTAAATCTACCATCTTGCTACAAACAGCCACGCACATGGCATCTGCCAAAAATCCGGCCCTGTATGTGACCGGTGAGGAATCCCTGTCTCAGGTCGCATTACGTGCCCAGCGTCTGGATCTGCCGACCGACCAGCTCAAAGTCATGGCAGAAACCTGCGTCGAACGTATTTGTGAAGTGCTGGCCCAGCAACGTCCTGCGGTGGCAATCCTGGACTCGATCCAAACCTTGTATACCGAAACCCTGCAATCTGCACCAGGTGGTGTCTCACAGATTCGTGAATCAGCGGCCCTGTTGACCCGTTTTGCCAAAAATAGCGGCACGTCTTTGTTTCTGGTCGGTCATGTGACCAAAGAAGGCGCACTGGCCGGCCCACGTGTACTGGAACATATGGTCGACTGTGTGCTGTATTTTGAAGGCCAGTCGGATTCACGTTACCGAATGATCCGAGCGGTCAAAAACCGTTTTGGTGCGGTTAATGAACTCGGTGTGTTCGGCATGACCGACAAAGGTCTACGCGAAGTATCTAATCCTTCAGCCATCTTTTTAAGCCGTTATGATGAAGCGATTCCGGGCTCGATTGTCATGATCAGTCGTGAAGGCACGCGTCCACTCCTGGTCGAAGTACAGGCTTTGGTCGATGATGCGCATGGTCAGCCACGACGGGTCGCGCTGGGTCTGGACCAGAACCGCCTGAATATGCTCTTGGCCGTCATGCATCGGCATGGTGGTGTGCAAACCTCCGGCCAGGATGTCTATGTCAATATCGTCGGTGGTTTGAAAATCACCGAAACCGGTTCGGATCTGGCGGTACTTCTCGCCTGCGCTTCCAGTATTCGTGGCAAGGCCTTACCACAACAACTGGCTGTTTTTGGGGAAGTCGGGCTGTCTGGTGAAATTCGTCCCGTGCCAAATGGACAGGAACGTCTGAAAGAAGCGATCAAGCATGGTTTTAAATACATTATTGTGCCGCGTGGCAATGCACCGCAAAAAACCATTGCAGGCGTGCAAATTATTGCTGTTGCCCGTTTGCATGAAGCCCTGAGTGAAGCCATGTCTTTAAGTGATGAGCTAAATTAAGCATCAGGCAGTGAATTTGCAGTAAAGCGCAAAAAAATACAGATTTTTGATTGAAATTCCACACAAAGCCTATATAAATAGACTGTACAAATAGGTTTTATTCTCATAGGAAAAATGAATGCAAGTTCGACAGCGCGGTTTGATTACAGGTATCTTGACAGCAGTATTATTGGTTGCGCCTTTTGCTGCTGAAGCAAAACGTGCCGGTGGCGGTAAAAGTCACGGTATGCAACGTTCTGCACAGCCTACCCAATCTTATCAACAACCTCGTCAAGCTGCGCCTGCTCAACAAGCGCCAGTTGCCGGTGCTGCAACCCAGCAAAAATCTGGCCCAGGTGTGGGTGGTATGGTTGCTGCCGGTGTAGCGGGTGCTGCGATTGGTGCCGTAGCTGCCAATGCATTGGCCGATGATCAAAGTGTAGCAGCATCTGAAGCTCAGGCTGCTCAAGCAGAAGAGGAAAAAGGTGGTATTCCGGGCTGGATCTGGATCCTTCTTGCTGCTGCTGTTGCCTTCTTCATTTTCCGTAAAATGAGCGCAAAAAAAAAAGTAGCTTCTAACCCTTTTGCACCAAATAGCGGTGCTGGTAATACAGCACCTTTTGGTCAGGCACCGACTGCACCTCGCGGTGGTGACAGTACCAATATTTTTGGCCAGAACGTGGGTGGTCAAACGTCAAGCAATAATGCTCCGCTTGGTTCCGCTCCGGTAAATAATGCGCCTTTTGGTGCAGCTTATACCCAAAGTGGCAGCCAGTTACCGGATGGTACTGAACCTGCTGCATTCTTGCGTGTAGCGCGTCAGCGTTTTAACCATATTCAGTCCATGAATACAGCAAGCAACATTTCTGAAATTCAGCGTTATCTGACTCCTGATCTTTATCAGTCAATGTATAACGACATCATGAGCAATCAGGATCAGGATGTTGCCGAGTTTTTAAATCTGAATGCGATGGTTGTCGACTCATCGACTGACAATGGCCAGTATATTGTCAGCGTACGCTTTACCGGTACGGTAAGCGAAGACTTAAACAGCTTGCCGCAACCGTTCGCAGAAATCTGGCATTTCACCAAACCAGTAGCTTCAAATCAGGACTGGGTGGTTGCAGGTATTCAGCAAGACTAATTCGTAATAGATTGTTTTTAAACAGCGGCTTTCAAGCCGCTGTTTTTATTTTTAAATTCTATATATTTTAATCCACGCTCCCCCTCCCCCCCTTTTTTTAGACTTATCAATAGTTCTTTATATTTTTCACTTAAATAGCTTTATATTTCTTATTTTAAATATAAATAATAATTGTTATCATTCTCACTAATTACTTCATAAATTTGTAAATAGAATTTCCGATGATGAGTAGTCCGAATATGCATGCAATAGCGACTGAAACAGTTACTGCACCGAGTCCATCGAGCAAAAATAAAGTTAAAGCAAATCTGCTGGTTTATCGTGGGATGATTTTATATCGCTTTCTTTTGGCTGGTGTCGGCGGTTATATGCTTGCCTCGCTGGCTGCCATCGTGATTGCCCAGATGTTTATGGATGCAGGAAGCAGTGCTGCCATGTCAGCCTCCCTGATTGGTTTTAGCCTGAATACCGCAGCCTTTATTTGGGTATTTATGGTCAACAAAACTATCAAGGCAACGCTCGGAATCGTAATTCCCAGTGTTTTGCTCTATATCAGCTATAAATTCCTAGGAAATTAAGATGAGAGTAGATGCAAAACAGGAAGGGCCACGCCAGTCGATGTCATGGTTGCATACCTGGGCCAGTCTGATTTTAGGCTGGCTTTTATATGCGATTTTTTTAACTGGAACTTTAAGTTTTTTCCAGAATGAAATCAGCATCTGGATGAAACCGGAATTTCATCAGTCAGTCCCACAAAAGTCCCAAATCGAACAGACCCGTGTCGCATTGGCTTATCTGCAACAGCATCATCCGGATGCCGGCAGCTGGGCAATTCAGCTGCCTAACTCACGCCAGAATACCACCATACTGAATATTCGCGGTGCCGGTGAAGATCCGCGTGCCCGTCGTGGCGGTACCCGCCTAACCATTGACAGTGCAACCGGTGAAGTGCTGCAAGCCCGTGAAACACGCGGTGGTTCATTCTTATACCGTTTTCATTTTGAACTGTACGGACTGCCCCGAATCTGGGCGCGCTGGATTGTCGGCATTGCAACCTTGCTCATGCTGGTGGCGATTATCAGCGGTGTGATTACCCATAAGAAAATTTTTAAGGATTTCTTTACTTTCCGTCCTGGCAAAGGTCAGCGCTCCTGGCTGGATGCCCATAATGCAACGGCGGTATTTGCCCTGCCGTTCCATATCATGATTACCTTTAGCGGTTTGTTACTGCTGCTGTTTACCCTGATGCCTTGGGGTGTCAGCCAGATTTATGAAAATCGAGGCGCATTTCTGCAAGATCAACGTAAGAGCTTGATTCAGGACAATAGCGTTCAGGCTGAATCCGGTGATAGTGACCAGCGTCGACTGCGTGGCGAGGGAGAGAGTCGTAGTGAACGTGGTGATATGTCTGCACGGAGTGAAGCTCGCCGTTCGCGTGGTGATGCACCACCTGCACGCCCTGCGCCATTGGCAGACTTAGCGCCCATTCTTGCAGCAGCAGAAAAGCAATGGAAAAACAATCCGGTTGCTACAATTAACATCATCCAGCCAAATACCGCCAAAGCTGAAATTGAACTTCGTGCCTTAAATGGGGTCAGCCTAGCCTATCGCAATGTTTATCCGAGTCTGGCTTTCAATGGCGTGACGGGTGAATTAAAGCCGGATCAAACCACACTGAAAACACCTTCAGTTGCAAACGGTATTTATAACGTATTTACCACATTGCATGAAGCACGTGGCGTGGACTTGGCTCTACGCTGGTTATTGTTCATGTCTGGTGTGGTCGGCACATTCATGATTGCGACTGGTTTGATTCTGTGGTGTGTCAAACGCGCACCACAACAACAAAAGCAAGGCTATAAATCTTTTGGTTATCGTCTTGTGGAAGTGACTAATATCGCGGCAATTATTGGTTTACCGATTGCCTGTGCCGCCTACTTTTATGCCAACCGTTTTATTCCGGCAGACATGGACATGCGACTGAACTGGGAGATTCGTAGCTTCTTTATCGTCTGGTTGTTGACCTTAATTTACGCCATAATTCGTAGCAATCGACAAGCCTGGCTAGAGCTACTCGTGCTTGCCACTGTGGCATTCGCATTGTTGCCAATCATTAATTTCCTGACTGGCGGTCAGACGATCTGGAATACCGTCCTGAATGCTCAATGGATGATTGCTTCTTTTGATCTGGCGATGTGGGTGCTTGCTATCCTGTTCTGGTTTGCATTCAAGAAAGTGAAAAATCATAAAAGCTTGCCACCGAAAAAATCCAAAGTGATGCTCAAGGAGAATCAGGCATGATGTTCTTCTTATTGATTTGGGCTTTGACATCTCTCGGTTTGTTTGCGCTTGCCGCATCCATGTCCAAACATCAAAAACAGATCTTTGCTCAAGAATTAGATACGTCCAAAACCAGACTGGCCAGCATTCTTGGCTGGGTAATATTGATTCTGGCACTTATCCTGTGCCTGTTCGCTGGAACGATCAGCAACATGATCAGTTATTGGCTCGGCAGTTTGACTTTTGCGGCCCTGGTCGTAGCTTTAAGCCTGAGTTATCTGGAAAGTAAAATTAAACTGATTACCTCAATCTGTGCGGTGATTGCCGTCATTTCAGGCATCATTTGTTTAATCTAAAGTTCTAATTTACCCATCCTCATTTGAAAAGCTGATCTTCGGATTGGCTTTTTTAGTTTAAAGCATTAGTCTACGCATAATATTTTTGAGATGTTGATATGACCCAGCGTGTTTCTCCCTCTGCTGCCCTGACCAATCTTGCCTTAGCAGGCAATGCTAAAGCGCAATTTGAATTGGCTGAACTGTATATGCAAAGCGAGCATGATGATGACATCATTCTGGCTGAAGAATGGGCATTGAAAGCTGCCAACGGCGGACTGGTTGATGCAATGTACTGGTTAGGTGAAGGTTATACGGTTTATGCCAAAGAACTGGCAGAAGAAGATCCGGAAGAATCTAAAGCTCACTTTGAGTTAGCCTATTACTGGTTAAGTAAAGCCAATATCGAGAAGCACCCTGCTGCGACTTTAGAGTTGGCCGGTTTCTACCGTCGCGGTGATGTGATTGAAAAAGACGTGGAAAAATCGATTGCTTTGGTCAAACAGGCTGCGGAACTTGGCGAAGTTCAAGCAATGCGCGATCTTGCATTTATTTATGCCAATGGTTTAGGCGTAGATGGCGATGAAGAACAGGCTGAGTTCTGGACTCAAAAAGCAGATGCTGCTGAAACTAAATAAGTAAGAAAAGCCCGTCAGATGATGGGCTTTTTATTTAAGGATTATTCCAACAACCTGAACTTTGGCTGTCAAAAAATTCTACTTCGATATTTGGAGCTACTTTTTCATTTTTTATAAGCCTATAAATTCGATGGCACTCTTCCTGATTATTTTGAAATATAGAAATAGCCACCTTACCTGATTGGTTGTTCTTAAATATCTGCTTTACCAAATGTGATTCCTGCTTGCCTAAGCTCCAGCCATAAATGACTAAATTAGCTTTTTGAGTTATTAAATCTGGTAGAACTTCATAGAAAATAGTACTCAAATAGGGACTACTTTTTATAGATTCAAGCTTTTTAGTTCCCGTACCCTCGGCAACAAATAAAGGAATTTTATTATCTTCCCATTGTGAAGTAATAACTTCTAACAAATCCTCAAAATCCCCTCTTTGAACTTTAGTTTCGGTATTTTTTGCATCTCTGAAAATAGATAAATTACCATGTTGATAAAGACTCAAAGTTACTTCTTTTTCCTTACGAATAGGATTTCTCAAATCTTGCCAATTATTTCTAAATAGCCCGCTACCTTGAAAACAATCTTTAAATCTATGTCCATCTTCATTTCTATTTCCATACATTAAAATCCAATACAGGATTAAATCGTAATTAAGGGAGACTACTGTTCTAAATTGTTTTGTAAATTGATATAGCTGAGGTAATTGATCCGCGATATCAGAATGTTCACAATGAACTTCCTTCACCACTTTAATAAGAGCTTGTTTTATATTTTCGTAAGCTGAATCAAGTTTTTGATCAATTATTCCCAAATGCTTATTTATTAACTTCGCATGCCAAACCAATCGTAAAATTAATTCAAAATCAGATGTATCAAACTCAATAAAAAGTTTAGATATATCATCATTAAAAAGTCTTAATTTTTCAGCCTCTTCTTTTAAAGAATCAAAACGAAATTTTTGATGCAAAGCAACACTCGCCCCATTACCAATAATTAAATTGCCATTCTCATAATTATCCTTAATTTCAACCCAGTCTTTGATTGCATACTCAAAACCATCAGTCATAGTTTATTCTCAAAATTTTCTTATTAGTCAGATATTAATCAATTTAAGATTGGAACAAAATCAATTTCCAAGTACAATACTGCGCTAGTCGAGGGATGCTGCGACGTTTTACAGGTACTAAATGTAAAATCGCTAGGCTCGACCATCGGTCAGACATTCGTTCTGATCAACAACGGCATCCGCGAACAGAACGATCCAATCTATTTTTTCCTAGGAGATCCTGATGAACGCGGTTACTGCTTCATTTACAGATTACAAAGTTGCTGATATTTCACTTGCTGATTACGGCCGTAAAGAAATTAAACTTGCAGAAGCTGAAATGCCAGCCCTAATGGGTCTGCGTAAACGCTATGCTGCTGCTAAACCACTTGCTGGCGCTAAAATCTTGGGTTGTATCCACATGACAATCCAAACTGCTGTTCTTATTGAAACACTGGTTGAATTGGGCGCCGAAGTTCGCTGGACTTCATGTAACATCTTCTCGACTCAAGATCATGCTGCTGCTGCAATTGCTGCTGCGGGTATTCCTGTGTTTGCCTGGAAAGGCGAAACTGAAGAAGAATACATGTGGTGTCTTGAACAACAGATCAATGTCAATGGCAAACCTTGGGATGCCAACATGATTCTTGACGATGGCGGTGATTTAACGCTACTTGTTCATGAAAAATACCCAGAAGTGATTGCTAAAATCCACGGTGTCACTGAAGAAACAACGACAGGTGTTCAACGTCTGTATGAAATGCTTCGTGATAGCACTTTAAAAGTTCCTGCAATCAACGTAAACGATTCTGTTACTAAGTCTAAGAACGACAACAAATACGGTTGCCGCCACTCTCTAAATGATGCAATCAAACGCGGTACAGATATGCTTTTATCTGGCCGTCGTGCACTTGTAATCGGTTACGGTGACGTAGGTAAAGGTTCTGCGCAATCACTTCGTCAAGAAGGCATGATTGTACGCGTAACTGAAGTTGATCCAATCTGTGCGATGCAAGCATGCATGGACGGTTACGAAGTTGTTTCTCCATACAAAAATGGCGTGCAAACTGGCAAGAAAGAAGACGTGAATCTTGATCTTCTTCAAAACACTGACCTGATCGTGACTACAACGGGTAACTACCACGTGTGTGACTCGGCAATGCTTGATTCATTAAAAGCGGGCGCTGTGGTATGTAACATCGGTCACTTCGATACTGAAATTGATACAGCTTACCTACGTGGCTACAAGTGGGTTGAAGTGAAACCTCAAGTACACCAAGTGTATCGTTCAGAAAATGAAAACGATTACCTCATCCTTTTATCTGAAGGTCGTTTGGTGAATCTTGGTAATGCGACTGGTCACCCGTCACGTATCATGGATGGTTCATTTGCCAACCAGGTATTGGGTCAAATGCACTTGTTCGCCGAAAAATTTGCTGATCTTCCTGAAGCTGAAAAAGCTGCGAAAATCCGTGTAGAACTTATTCCTAAGAAATTAGACGAAGAAGTTGCTGCTGCGATGGTTGCAGGTTTCGGTGGTGTCTTGACTCAATTGACTCAAGAACAAGCAGATTACTTAGGCGTTGCTGTTGAAGGTCCGTTTAAAGCGGATGCTTATAAATACTAATTTTTGTTTTTACCTCTCCCTAGCCCTCTCCTAAAAGGAGAGGGAAACTTCTATTGTGAAAATAGTTAGAAGGTAAGTCTTAAAGACTTTAACTATCGTAATGAAAGTCCCTTCTCCCTCTGGGAGAGGGTCAGGGAGAGGGTTAAGAATTAATATAAGTATTTATAAAAAAGGATTTCAACATGTCTAAGCAAATTCCAATTTCATTTGAATTCTTCCCGACCAAAACTGATGTAGGTGCGGAAAAACTCAAAGTTGTGCATCAAGAGCTACAACTCTTAAATCCAGAATTCTTTTCTGTAACCTATGGTGCCGGTGGTTCAACCCGTGAACGCACCCTATCTACCATCAATGACTTTAATGGCAAAGGTGCACCTGTTGCCCCTCATCTGTCATGTATTGGCGATGATAAAGTGCGTATTGCAGAACTGCTTGATCTGTACAAATCACAAGGCATTGACCGTATTGTTGCCCTCCGCGGTGACTTGCCATCAGGTCAGGTTGGTTTGGGTGAATTACCCTATGCCGCTGATCTGGTTCGCTTTATCCGTGAATATTCAGGCGATCATTTCAAGATTGAAGTCGCAGCTTATCCGGAAATGCATCCTCAGGCAGAAAGCTTTGATCAAGACATCCAGCACTTTGTTGAAAAAGTACAAGCTGGTGCCAATGCAGCATTAACCCAGTTTTTCTTCAATCCAGATGCTTATTTCTACTTTGTAGAGCGCATCCAGAAAGCCGGAATTGATATTCCTGTCGCGCCGGGCATTATGCCAATCACCAATGCCAGCAACCTGATCCGCTTTGCGGACGGTACCGGTGCCGAGATTCCACGCTGGATTCGCAAGCAACTGGCAACCTATGGTGATGATACTGCCAGCATCAAAGCCTTTGGCCACGAAGTTGTGGTTAAATTCTGTGAGCGTCTACTTGCAGGTGGCGCACCAAGCTTGCACTTCTACACCATGAACACCACTGATCCTACACGCCAACTTGTAAAAGACTTAGGTCTAGCATAAGTTTTTAGGCTGCATTGATCTCACCCATTTTCTCCCTTTGAGAGAAACACAAAGAGGGTGTAAATGCAATGCAGTCTTGTTTTGTTCCATCTGAGAGTAATCCTTACATGCCACGTTTTTTTATTGAAGCAGACTTAAATGTTGATACTACGGTTGAGTTAACGGAAACCGTTTTTCATCATTGGGTAAAGGTATTACGCGCTCAAGCGGGCGAAGCCGCGACCCTGTTCAATGGACAGGGTGGCGAATATGAAGTGACCTTAACTGAGGTTGCTAAAAAATCAGCCACAGTATCGGTCAATGCATTTAATCCCACCAATCGCACACCCAAGTTCCAGGCCTTGCTCGGTCAGGTGATGAGCAAAGGCGACCGCATGGATTATGCGATTCAAAAAGCTGTGGAATTGGGCGTTTCCGAAATTCAGCTGCTGACTTCGGATCGTTGTGAAATGCGCTTGAAGTATGATCGTGACCAGAAAAAACTGGATCACTGGCAAGGGATCGCGATTGCAGCATGTGAACAGTGTGGACTGAATATTGTGCCTAAAATTTTAGCACCAATATCACTTGAAAAATGGTTGGAAACCGAGCTACCCAAGACCAAACTGGTTTTGGCGCCCAATAAAGATGAAACAGATGTACTGGCAGATGCGACCCTGGATATTGCACTGCTGATTGGCCCTGAAGGCGGTCTCAGTGAGGCAGAAATTACAGCGGCAAATGCAAAAGGTTTTCTAAACTGGTGTATTGGTGAACGCGTACTACGTACCGAAACAGCCCCTGTCGTGGCCCTTTCAATTTTGAACTATAATCTCTAGTTCATCAGGCCAGTAAAAATTTGTCTTTAATTTTGTTGATTTTTATTTCTAAGACCTCTAATCTTGACGAAAGAATAATAACTATTGATGAGTTAATTTTACACATTTCCTGGAGTTTTTTTTATAAGAACAATACATAGGGAAAAACGTTTAGGATGAATACAGGCATTGAATCACATGGTTGATAAGCAAGACGACTATATCCAGCAGCATTTGCATCATGCTCAGATTGCGAACACACTTCGCCATAGTCGCTATTTTTTAATCAGTATAATGGTGATTTGCCTTTATATTTTTTGTATTTATCACCTTCAATATCGTCCTTCCAATACCTATTTTAATACCTGGTTTATTCTGACCGAGCTACTGGTCAGTATGTGCTGGTTGGTGAGCACACTTTATTTTAAGCCTGAACAATATGATTTGAAAGGCGCACATCGCTGGTTACAGATTCAGAGTCTTGCTGTCGGGAGCTGTATTGCTGTCGGTATTTATACAATTTATTACTATTTGCCGCAGGCCAATCCCGCATTCGAAGATATTGAAGCACTGACCTTGTCTGCTCTGCTCCTGATTGTGACTCAGGCATTTGGGCTGACCTATCTGACCCAAAAACTCAGTTATTTCTGCCTGGTATTTTTACCCTCTTTATTCCCTTTTTTATTGTCGCAAATTTATCATGTCAGCCTTTCCAATCCCTTCTTCGGTCTGGCCTTAAATTTTGCGGTGATTGTCATTCTGCTGTGTGCCAATAGTAGTTATCGTATTCATCGCCGGACATCGCGCTTGTATGCAGAAAACAGTCTGCTGGTTAAAAATGCCGAACAGCAAGTGGCCTGGACTGATGAGCTGTGCCAGCAACTGCAAACTGAAGTCAATAAATCCAAAGATATTGAATTACAGTTACAGCTCAACAATCAATTACTGGAACAAAAAGTACGAGAACGTACCTATGATATTGAACAGATTAATTATCATTTGAAAAATCAGCAACAGAACCTGGATCTTGCCCATGAGATTGCCGGCATTCGCCCATGGGACTGGAATATCAAAGACCGTCTCATTACATTAACCAATCATAAAGATGAAAAAATTCTGCGTGATTCCAAAGATCATCATCTGCAATTAGAGCATCTGATTCACCCTGATGATCTGGACTATTTTAAGCGCAACATGAAACAGCATTTGCGTGGTCAGATTGAGCGTTATGATGCCACTTACCGGATTCTGCTCAGTGATGGCAGCTGGAACTGGGTGCATGATATTGGCCGCGTGATTAGCCGTGATCCTAAAAATAACAAACCTTTGCGAATGGTAGGTATTCGTCGTGATATTCAGCAGGAACGTATTTCTCAAGAACGTTTAAAACTGGTTGCCAGTGTACTGGAACAGGCCGCGGAAGGGATTTTTATTCTCAATCCTGAACTGTATTATATTGATGTCAATCCTCACTATGAATACCTGAGTGGCTTTGAGCGTGAGCAGATCATCGGTAAGTCTTTATTCGATCTTGTTGCACAAAATAAAGCTGAACAGCGCAGCAACCATGCCAGTATTATCAAACAGCTTCAAAAGATTGGCTCCTATGATGGCGAGGTATACGCCAAATTCATGTCTGGCAAACAATCCGCCTTATGGTTACACATCAATGCCGTCACCGATGATGAAGGCCGGATTACCCATTATGTCGGGATTGTCTCGGATCTGACCGAACGCAAATTACAGGAACAGCGCCTGTCTTATCTGGAAAATTATGACCCACTGACCGATTTACCGAATCGTTTCTATTATAACTATCAGCTGCATCAATATCTGGTCTCGCAAAAAGACTCCATTCAGCAGATGGCCGTGATTCGCCTGAATATCGATCGCTTCCGTCCATTAAATGAATATCTATCCAATAATGGCGGGGACGAACTTTTACGTCAGGTCGCGCAGCGCCTGCGCATGAATAATGCAGAAGCCTTGTTTGTGGCGCATCTGAATGGTGATGATTTTGCGATTATCTATGAGATTTCACATATTCGCCCTTCAGTACAGCGACACTGTGAACGCATCGCTCAGGCATTTACCACTCCATTTAATATTTACGGTCAGGATTATGTGATCACGCTTTCCATGGGCGTGGCATTTTATCCAGATCATGGTCGTCAACTCGATTATTTAAACAACTGTGCCGAACAGGCCCTGAACGAAGCTAAAAATCTGGGGGGCAATACCATTCACTTTTATTCTAATCAAAGTGATGGCCTACAAGAAACGGGGATTTTTCTGGAACGGGATTTGCGTAAAGCCCTCCAGAATAATGAGCTGATTGTTTATTATCAGCCAAAAATTAATTTCAGTGATCAGCGCATTTATGGCTTTGAAGCCTTGATTCGCTGGAATCATCCCGAAAAAGGCATTATTCCACCCGGCTTGTTTATCCCTTTAGCCGAACAGACCAGCCTGATTTCAGATATTGGCCGTCTGGTCATCCAGCAGACAGCCAAACAGATTCGCCAATGGAACAATCTGGGCTTTAATCATATTTGTGTATCAGTCAACGTCGTGGCGCAGCAATTGCGCCGCGGTCAGTTACTCGATGATCTGGATCAGGCCATTGCCGATAACCAGATTTCAGGTGCCAGTCTGGAACTGGAAATTACCGAATCGTCTTTAATTGAAAATTCGGAAGCAGTCAAAAACCTGCTGAATGAAATCAAACAGCGACAGATCCATATTGCTCTGGATGATTTTGGCACGGGTTATTCATCCCTGTCCTATCTTGCTGATTTCCCGATTGATACCCTAAAAATTGACCGCAGCTTTGTGTCCAAGATTGGTGAAAACAAACAGGAAGCCATTGTCAGTGCCATGGTGGCGATGGGTAAAGCCATGGGCATGACCGTAGTGGCGGAAGGCATCGAGACTGAAGAGCAGTTAGCATATCTGCGTGATTTAGACTGTGATATCGCTCAAGGATATTTATTCTCCAAACCGCTGCCAGAAGAGGACGCCACTGCGTATTTGACACAAAATATGACCAATGATTCTTATACTTATCAAGTCTAAGTTTATACCCTACCCCAATAAGATTGTTGGAAAAACGGCCGTCTTTGGCTGTGCGAACTGGCGAACAAATGGTATATTCGGGGACATAAATAAATTTTTTACCCGCTGACCGGGTAATCTTTACAACGATCGAGAGACTGATGGACGAACAATCTTTAAAGCAACAGGCCCTTTACTATCACGAGTTTCCTACCCCGGGGAAAATCAGCGTTACACCAAGCAAACAATTGGTCAACCAACGTGACTTGGCCCTTGCTTACTCGCCTGGCGTAGCTGCACCATGTCTTGAGATTGAACGCGATCCTTCAACTGCTGCATTGTATACGGCTCGTGGCAACCTGGTTGCTGTAGTGACCAACGGTACTGCCGTGCTTGGCTTGGGTAATATTGGTCCTTTGGCTTCTAAACCAGTGATGGAAGGTAAAGGCGTATTATTCAAAAAATTCGCTGGCGTTGATGTATTCGATATCGAAATTGCTGAAAATGATCCAGACAAAATTGTGGATATTGTAGCTGCATTAGAACCGACTTTTGGCGGGATTAACCTTGAAGATATCAAGGCGCCAGAGTGTTTCTATATCGAGCAAAAATTGCGTGAACGCATGAATATTCCAGTATTCCATGATGATCAGCACGGTACTTCGATTATTGTTGGTTCTGCGTTACTGAATGCCCTGCAAATTAATGGCAAAAAAATTGACGAAATCAAGATTGTGGCATCAGGTGCGGGTGCTGCTGCACTGTCTTGTTTAAATCTGCTTTGCGCTCTGGGTGCTAAAAAAGAGAACATCATCGTTGCCGATTCACGCGGTCTGCTGACTACACATCGCGAAGGCCTGGATGAATCTAAGAAAGCCTATGTACAAGACATTGAAGCCACTCAGCTTGGTGATGTGATCGCGGGTGCAGACATGTTCCTTGGTCTTTCTGCTGCCGGCATCCTGACCAAAGAAATGGTTAAGGTGATGGCCAAAGATCCGATCATTTTTGCACTGGCGAATCCGGATCCAGAAATTCTGCCTGAACATGCACACGAAGTTCGTGATGATGTGATCATGGCCACTGGCCGTTCTGACTATCCAAACCAGGTCAATAACGCACTTTGCTTCCCGTACATCTTCCGTGGGGCATTAGACGTTGGTGCAACCACGATTAACGAAGAAATGAAAATTGCCTGTGTACATGCAATTGCGCGTATGGCACACGTCGAAGCGGATGCTGCAACCTATGGTGAGAAATCGGCATCATTTGGCCGTGAATACCTGATTCCGGGTCCACTGGATCAACGCCTGATTCTTGAAATCGCGCCTGCAGTGGCACAAGCAGCCATGGATTCAGGTGTAGCAACACGTCCAATTAAAGATTTCTCGCATTATCGTCAACGTTTGTCTGAGTTTGTCTATAACTCGGCATTCGTGATGAAACCGATCTTTGAACAGGCGAAATCGAATCCTAAACGTATTGCCTATGCGGAAGGTGAAGACCTGCGTGTACTTCGCGCCGTTCAAATTGCAGTCGATGATGGTTTGGCGATCCCTATTCTGGTCGGTCGTCCAGCCGTGATTGAAGCCAATATCAAAAAATTGGGTCTACGTCTTGAAGATGGCGTGAATATCACGATTGTTGATCAGGAAAAGAATCCGGATTATGAGTTGTTTGCAGACGATTATTACCAGATCATGCAGCGTAAAGGCGTTACGCCTGAATATGCACAGCGTGAAGCGCGTCGTCGCTCTACCTTAATTGCATCGATGCTGGTCAAACATGGCATGGCAGATGGCATGCTCTGTGGTACTTATTCAAGCTACGACATTCATCTGGACTTCGTCAGCAACATCATTGGCAAAAAAGAAGGTCATAACACTTTCTTTACCCTAAATGCCTTGATGCTTGAAGATCGTAACCTGTTCATTGCCGATACCTATGTCAACACCAATCCAACGGCTGAACAGCTGGCGGAAATGACCATTCTGGCTGCTGAAGAAGTGCGCCGTTTTGGTATGACCCCACGTATTGCCCTGCTTTCTCACTCAAGTTTCGGTTCAGACCAGCATGATGCCAGCGCGCAAAAAATGCGTAAGGTATATGACATCCTGTCTGAAATAGCGCCTGAGCTAGAAGTGGAAGGTGAAATGCACGGTGATGCTGCACTGGATGAAAATATTCGCCAGTTTGCCTTCCCAAACTCACGTTTTAAAGGTTCTGCAAACTTACTGATCATGCCGAATCTGGATGCTGCCAACATTTCGTTTAACTTGTTGAAAGCAACTTCAGGCAACAACGTGACGATTGGCCCAATTTTGTTGGGTGCTGCGAAGCCGGTACATATCTTGACTCCGACTGCGACTACGCGTCGCGTGGTGAACATGACTGCACTTACCGTTGCAGAAATCCAGCAAGCGGAACAAGACGCACTTTAATCCAATGACAAGATAACGACGCATCCGCCTCGTTTCTTAACTTGAGAAAACCTCTATTCTGTAGCATGATGCTTGTAAGAATAGAGGTTTTTTCATGCAAGTTTATTTAGTAGGCGGTGCAGTTCGGGATCATTTGCTCGGACACCCCTATCACGAAAAAGATTATGTGGTCGTTGGTGCAACTCCGGCGCAAATGCTTGACTTAGGCTATCAGCCCGTAGGCAAAGATTTTCCTGTTTTCCTACACCCCAAAACAAAAGAAGAATATGCACTGGCCCGTACCGAACGTAAATCCGGCACCGGTTATCATGGTTTTGACTTTCATACCGATATCAGTGTGACCCTGGAACAGGATTTGATCCGTCGTGACCTGACCATTAATGCCATGGCGATGGATGATGCCGGTCAGATTTATGATCCTTATGGCGGTCAGCAGGATTTGAATAACCGGGTGCTGCGTCATGTTTCCGATGCTTTTGTCGAAGATCCATTACGGGTGCTGCGAATTGCCCGTTTTGCGGCCCGCTATACCAGTGCAGGTTTTGTGATTGCGGATGAAACTTTAGCACTCATGCAGCGCTTGACGGAATCCGGTGAATTGAATGCATTAACACCGGAGCGGGTCTGGAAAGAAACTTCACGTGCCTTAACAGAACGTCATGCTGATGTGTATTTTGAAGTATTGCGTCAATGTGGCGCTTTAAAAGTCTTATTTCCTGAGATAGATGCCTTATATGGTATTCCGCAACGTCCTGAATATCATCCGGAAATTGACTGCGGTATTCACACCATGATGTCCTTGCAGCAGGCGTGTCGTCAAAACTATAGCCTGGATGTACGTTTCGCCGTTTTAGTGCATGACTTGGGCAAAGCATTAACCCCGGTTGAAGAATTACCGCGGCATATCATGCATGAAGAACGTGGCATCAAGCCGGTCAATGATCTGTGTGATCGCTTAAAAGTACCGACCTATACCAAGCAACTGGCGTTGGCAGTATGTAAAGAGCATCTGAAATGTCATCAGGCATTTAATCTCAAACCCGGTACTTTATGGCGATTATTGCAGCGTCTGGACGTTTTACGTCGTCCCGAGCGTGTCGAAGCTTTTGTACAGGCCTGTGAATGTGATTCACGTGGCCGTTTAGGACTGGAAGATCGTGCCTATCCACAAGCGCAATATGTACTTGATGCCATGCAGATAGTACGTGCCATTAAAGCACAAGACCTGCCTGCCGATATTCAAGGCCCGGATATTGGCGAAATGCTGATTGAACGGCGTATTCAGGCACTGGGTGAACTTAAAGCCCAACAAACGGTATCTATTGAATAAAGACAAAGCACCCGAGGGTGCTTTTTTATTGCTTCAATCGTCTGGTGCAGAGACCCAGCCCTCTAAAGAGCTTAAGGAAAATCAAATCCCGATCAGGAAATATCCGCTGGGAAAGTCACGACCTGCTCCAGTTTCATCTGATTGGTCGCGATCATGAGCAAGCGGTCAATTCCCAAAGCAATCCCTGAACATTCTGGCATATTCGGTAAAGCCGCCAGTAAATACTCATCAATAGGCATAACATGCAGCCCAAGTCTGGCCCGCTCTGCATTATCCGCCTCAAAGCGTGAGCGCAAAACTTCGGCATCAATCAGCTCATCATAGGCATTGGCCAATTCTAAACCTTCGATATACAACTCAAAACGTGCAGCGACCAGCTCCCCATCTTCATCGATTCGGGTTTTCGCCAGAGAGGCCATTTCAGGCGGGAAATCGGTCAGGAATACTGCGGTATCAAAACCGAGACTCGGCTCTACCATATGTGAAAATAACAGGTCGATATAGCCGAGCCGATCCTCACCCAAATCCAGATTTAGACCGACACGACGACAGCAGTCTTTCAGTTCCTGCAAGGTCGCTTGCAATGGATTAATATCCAGACGATCTATAAAGGCATGTTTATAGCTCAAAATGGTTGGACGGATTTCAGCAAAACGTGCTTTAAGCGTCACATTAAGCAGATCGGCTACTTCGAACATCAAATCTTTTAAGCTAAAGCCCGGGCGATACCATTCCAGCATGGTAAACTCGCTATTGTGCTTACGCCCATGTTCATCATCACGGAAGACTTTACAAATCTGGTAAATAGGCCCGCTGCCAATAGCCAATAAGCGCTTCATGGCAAATTCAGGTGAGGTTTGCAAATAATGCGTATTCAGTTTACCTAGCACATGACGCTGGGCCTGTACCGAGGCCAAATGCACATCGGTCACACCGGCTTGAGACAAAATCGGTGTTTCCACCTCTAATACATCCCGCTCAGCGAAAAACTGACGGATTTGCGCATATAAAGTGGCTCGTGCACGCATGGCATTCATGTCACAAGTAGGCTGATAAGTCATCGTCATGCCTTCGGCCCACCGTGTGCTGCCCACTCACGGTGCAGTGGATAGGTTTTACGTAAATGGTCAAAGGCCTGCTGATCGATTTTACCTGCTTTGAGACAGGCACGTAGATTGGCATCGTCACGAGCAATGTCATAAATTTGGGATAAATGCTGTTGCAATGCCATTTTCAAATCCTGTCCCTGAAAAAACTGCTCACAGACAGGCAGCTGGGTTTCAAACTGTTTATTGGCTGCAAAACCGAAAGTTTGACAAAAAGCTTCGTAGATCATCTGGGTACCACGCGCCTTGCCCTCCAGGCTATAACCGGCAATATGCGGAGTCACCAAGGTTACTAGATCCAGAAGTTCTGCTGAAATCACCGGCTCATGCTCAAAAACATCCAAAATCACGGTTCGTTGTGTCGCTTTAAGATCCTGGATCAGGGCGGCCTCTTCAATCACTGGCCCACGTGCAGAATTAATCAGAATTGCATCAGGCTGCATTTGCACTAATGTAGCCGTATTGAATAAATGGTAAGTTGGATAAAGACCCGTTTGAGTTAAAGGGACATGAATCGAAATCGCATCCGCTTGCTGCAACAATTCATTAAATTCAACTTGATCGACCTGCGTTCTTTGAACCAAAGGATCATAGCCAATCACGCGCCAGCCCAAAAGTTTTGCCATATAAGCCAGACGGGTTCCAACATTACCCAAACCGACTATACCCAGGCTAAATGTTGCATTGGCATCTACTAACTCAGGACGTACATGCAGTAATGCGGTAATGACATATTCAGCCACGGCTTGTGCATTACAGCCGGATGCATTGCTCCACTGAATCCCATGCTGTTCCAATACAGCAATATCCAGATGATCTGTACCAATAGTGGCACTGCCTACAAACTTGATCGAACTATTCTGTAGCAGTGCTTCATTGACCTGAGTCACTGAGCGTACCAATAATGCATCTGCATCCTGAACATCCTGTGCCATTAAGTTACGGCCTGGACAATGACGAATGTCTGCAAATTCAGAAAAGAAATAATCGGTAAATGCCAGATTTTCATCTGCGACAATTTTCATAATGAGATCCATATGATGCTTGGGCATATGATAGCGCGTTGATGTCTCTGACTCTATATTTGGCACATGCGTCCATTTTTCAAGTTTTAAGCTATGAGCTGGTTATTGATGAATAAAATATTGAATCATTGCTGCCTAAAATGAAAAACCCCAATCTTTCGACTGGGGTTTTTAGAATTTGGCGGAAGCGGTGAGATTCGAACTCACGGAGGACTCACACCCTCGTCGGTTTTCAAGACCGGTGCATTAAACCGCTCTGCCACGCTTCCTTGGCCGCCATCATATAAATAAATCGGATTTTTGGCAATAAAATTTAGCAAAACTTTTAGCAAAAGCTGTTCATTCAGTTAAAAATCAGTCGAAACAAAAGCTGAAATGTATTTTTATTTAAAGAGGTTAATACTTAAACGATGCCAAGAGCTATTTAATTCAAGATAAAGCAACGGCATGAATCAGAATTAGCTTGATAATGAATATAAAAATAAAGGCATAAAAAAACCCAGTCAATTGACTGGGTTTTTCGAATTTGGCGGAAGCGGTGAGATTCGAACTCACGGAGGACTCACACCCTCGTCGGTTTTCAAGACCGGTGCATTAAACCGCTCTGCCACGCTTCCATGGCCGACATGATATAAACAAAAATCACGCTTGGCAAATATTTTCATGCTTTCACTGCATCAATTGCACAAAATAAAATCAATTCCATTAATTTGCTGAATTTTCTGGTTTTTCATAACGAATTGAATTGATGAACCAGCGTTTCTTTCCAGAAGGTGTCAGCACTTCAGCCTCATCATCTACCTGCTTGCCCAACAACGCGCGTGCCATGGGCGAACTGATCGAGATATGCTGCGGATGATGATCGTAAATTTCATCGACCCCGACAATACGTAAATTTTTCTGCTCGCCTTCTTCATTTTCAATCTCGACCCAAGCTCCAAAATAGACCTTGCCTTCCTGCTCTGGAGAAAAATCGATGATTTTTAGCTCTTCAAGACGCTTGCCTAGGTATCTGACCCGGCGGTCAATCTTACGCAAAATTTGCTTGTTATATTGGTAATCGGCATTTTCCGAACGGTCGCCGAGACTCGCTGCCCAGTTCACTTTTCTGGTGATTTCCGGCCGCTCTTCATGCCAGAGATTCTTAAGTTCTGCCACCAATTTATCGTGTCCACCACGGGTGATTAAGTTGGATTTCATACGTCGTGCTGATCAAATTTTCAGTGTATTAACTTACAAACAGCTTATTTTATTTACCATTTCAAAACAATGAAAAAATTCAAAAAAATTCACATTATATTTCAGTATCTTAAAATTATTTTTAATAATAATTTGTGTACAAAATTTGACAATCGTTTTTTAGATCATTAATATGCCACCTACTTCCGGAAATGCTTACTTTTTAATCTATGTAGTTTTTCTACATAATGATGCGTAAATCTCTTGTCATTTTGAATGACGTCATGACTGCCCAACCCTTATTGAATTTATCAAACTGTTAAAATTTCTGGCTATGTTGGCTGTGATTTTTAGGGCATAAATTACTTGTAGCGGAGACAACATGCACAGTAGTTCATCCACTGGGTCGAGGCTTTGCCTACGATCTGTAATTTCTTCTCTCCCTTTGAAAGCACTTGTACTGAGCACTGCATTTATTCCCTTTCACAGTATCAATGCAAGTAAGACCACACTTCAGTTTGATCATGTGGTCAATAGCAATAAGCTGACCGTGGTTGCAGTCGAAAATCCGACTACCGTATTTCAGGATGGACAACATCTGCATGGCTTCGGTTATGACCTGGTGCGCAACTATGCCAACAGTCTGAATGTGAAACTGGATTTTAAAATTGTCCCGAATAATGCCACTGCACTGCAATGGGTTGCTCAGGGCAAAGCCAATCTGGCCATGACCACCACCGATTTAGGTGAAATTGAAAATAAGCGCCTGACTTCATTCTCCGCCACCTGTGGTGATCAGTCTATTTTGGTGAGTAATGGCTTGAATACCAATTTAAATCTGGTATTTAAATCTGCCACAGATCCCTTGAGCCAGACTGCTAGTGCTTTTATCTGTAAAGGCAAACAAAGTGGTGCCATCAAGCAGCTTGCTTCATTTTATAATCAGAATGTGGTGAAAGAGGAATCTTGGACAGCCATTCAACGTGATTTGAGCAACCGGTTACCGATCTATAAAGCAAGCTTTAAACAGACAGCGCAGCAATATGATCTGGATTGGCATTTATTAGCTGCCATTGGTTATCAGGAATCTTATCTGAAACCGAACTCGGTCTCTCCGACAGGTGTTCGCGGTTTGATGATGCTGACCAATAGCACTGCTAAAGCAATGGGTGTGAGCAATCGTACCGATCCAGCCCAAAGCATTCAGGGTGGTGCCAAGTATTATGATCAAATGCTGAGCCGCTATGAGCATATTCCTTATCCGGATCGCAACTGGTTTGCACTGGTCGCTTATAATATGGGCCCAGGTGCAGTGAATCAGTTACAAAAACGCATTCAGTCACAAGGCAAGAATCCAAATAACTGGGTCAACCTCTATGCCTATCTGGATCAGAATAAAGCCAATAACGGCCGCTATCGTCAGGCAGTACAATATGTAACCCGTATTCGTGCTTATTTGGAACACATCAAGACCACACCACAATTGGTGAATATCTAAGGTCTGATGAGCTGGATTTTATTCTATCCGGCGATAAAAAAAAGCTTACCTCAAGGGTAAGCTTTTTTTGTGCTCATTTCAGCTGATGTTCAGCAAAATTAAGCTGTCGTATTTTCAAGTACTTTCTTGAATAGATCTTTTTGTTCCTGACTCGGTTTGGCAGTTTGAAGTGCCATCAATTGAGACATATCACCCTGTACTTTGATTTTACCGGTCATAAATGCCTGCATGGCTGCGGCCATATCAAACTCCAGAAAAACTTTACGTAACGTTTCGCCGTCCATATTCAAAGTCGTTTTGGCATTTGAAGACAAACCTTTTTTAATTGCTCCACCATCTAAAGATAGTTCAGTATTACCTGTAGTGTCCGCTACAACCAAATTAATCGCCAGGTTCGCCAAAGCTGGTGGCAAGTTTAAATCACCAGCTTGCGCAGTAAGTGTTTCTACAGTTGAAAACCAATCATCAGTTAAAAAAGCAGGCATGATCTTTCCTCAAATTATTTGTTCATTTGTGTCGACTATCCAGACGACATCATGTTGAAGCTATTATGCTCGTGCTTTGTTATATCATGATCATTAGCGCAAAGGCTAACGAATTTTGTACGCGTCGTTCAATTTTTGTAGTTCTATTTTTATTTGTTTTTCATACAGACATCAACCCGAAGGCTGATATCTGCGTACTGAAATTATTCTGCGGCAAAGCCCAGATTGACCATATTAATCCGGCGTTTCTCGCCTTCCAGCGCTTCTTCAGTCGAACAGCTGTCTTTGAAATCAAATTCGCGCTGGCTGTCCAGCACTTCAAAGTCAAACAATTCACGATCGACCAGCTGTGATGGCGAGACATTTTGCAATGCACCAAAAATACTGTGCAGACGTTTTGGATGTGCCTTATCCCAATCACGTAACATGTCATTGATAATTGCGCGCTGCAGGTTCGCCTGAGAGCCACATAAATTACATGGAATAATTGGAAATTGACGCATTTCTGCATATTTGATGATGTCTTTTTCTTCCACATAAGCCAGTGGACGAATCAGAATGTTCTTTTTGTCAGAAGACAACAGTTTTGGTGGCATGGCCTTCAAGCTGCCGCCATGGAACAGGTTCAGGAAGAAGGTCGCCAGAATATCATCACGGTGATGCCCCAGCGCAACCTTGGTCGCACCAATTTCCTGGGCAAAGCCATACAAAGAGCCACGGCGTAGACGCGAACAGACGGCGCAATAAGTCTTACCTTCCGGGGTCAACTTTTTGGTGATGCTGTAGGTGTCTTTTTCCAGAATGTAATACGGAATGTTATTTTCTTCTAAATAACGTGGTAATACATCTTCCGGGAAGCCTGGCTGTTTCTGATCCAGATTCACCGCCACGACATCAAAGTTGATCGGTGCGATACGCTTGAACTGCAACATGATATCTAACAGGGTGTAACTGTCTTTACCACCTGAAATACACACCATGACCTTATCGCCTTCTTCAATCATTTTGAAGTCACGAATGGCATGTCCGACCTGGCGACGCAGCTTCTTCAACAAACGATAGTAGGCTGAGCTTGTTGGCAGTTCAGGTTTGAAATTAAATCCTTGTTCGGACTCAACTGGCGAGTACATAGACGAGATTCACCCATAAATAAAAATACCGCGCAATTTTAGCCGATTCAGGCCCGCATCGCATCAAAAGAATTTATTTTCATGCAAATGTCATATTAGTTTCATTTTCATGTTTTATTTAGATTGATATATTGAACGTTTCAGTTCAATTAATCAGCAAGATGCCTAGTTTTTGGACTTTTCCACAGTTGTCCACAAAAGCTGTGGATAACTTTGTGGATTGAAACGCACTTGACAAGTTCTTCGTCTCAAAAGATAAGGCTTTTCTTTAAATTGATCACTTTTTAACCAATTTAATTATTAATAAAAATCAACCAGTTAAACCTGTCAACCCTAAGGTTTTAAATTAAATCATATTTTTTTTTCTAACTCTAAAATGTAAAAAATGGCTTGCACTTACAAACTCGTTTATAAATGCAGCGTACAAGTCTTTTCATTCCGTAATTTTTTGTTAAACTCATCATTAAATTTTTCTCGATTGTGTTTACCTAATATAAACAATGAAAATAAATTTGCGTGTTTTGGGGTGTCATGGGATCAGTGCTGTGCTATTGGCGAGTTGTTGCCAGTTGGTCTATGCCGGTCAAACCATTTATCAGTTGCGCGATAGCAATGGCAGCACCTTATTAACCAATAAGAAAAGTCGCTATAACCATCTTCAGGTTGAAAAGAAGACCTATTATCCAGACAGTAATATTCATAGTTATAGCAATTGGGGTTCCAGTGAAGCTTCGGTCTTGCCGAGCTATAGTAGAAATAAAAATGCTTATGATTCGATTATTCGCCAGGCAGCGCAAACCTATGGTGTCTCTGAAGGCCTGATCAAAGCCGTGATGCATACCGAGTCCGGTTTTAATGTACAGGCTCGTTCTCCAGTCGGTGCACAAGGCCTGATGCAACTCATGCCGGCGACAGCACGTCGTTTTAATGTCAGCAATGCCTATGACCCGCAGCAGAATATTATGGCCGGGGCCAAATATCTGGCCTGGTTATTGAAACGCTTTAATGGCAATACCACCTTGGCACTGGCAGGTTATAATGCCGGCGAAGGCAATGTGGCCAAATATAAGGGTGTGCCACCTTTTCGTGAAACTCAGGACTATGTCCGCCGTGTCAGCAGCCGTTATCAGAACTTGTACGCACAGGGACTGGGCAGCACCAGTGGTACATATACCGCTTCTTCTGATACTGGTCGTGTCATTGCCAGCTCTGCCAATTATTCAACTGAAACCACGACGGCGTCCAATGTTCAGGCGGCAAAATATCAGCGTCAGATCATTGCACGAGCAGATGGTAACTTCACTGATGCACCGATGGGTTCTTATGCCAATGCCAATGCGACAGCATCTGCAAAAATATATTTAAGTGAGTAATTTTGAAACAGCTTTGTTTTTAAAGACCTATCTTTCAATATGGACAAAAAACATACTGTCTTTTTGTAGCGAATTGCTATTTTTTTCTTGAAATCTTATCGATTTCACCTCATATTGATTTCAATGATTTACATTCAATAATCAGATTATTTTTCTGTAATAAGAGGATTTCTCAATGATGCGGATTGGTTTGTTCTTGCTAACCAACCTCGCGGTACTGGTTGTAGCTGGCATTATCTTGTCACTCTTCGGTGTCGGTAGTTACCATGGCGCAGGTGGCTTGAATCTAGGCAACCTGTTGGTCATCTGTTTCGTGTTCGGTATGGTTGGCTCAATGATTTCCCTGTTCATGTCTAAATGGATGGCGAAAAAGACCACGGGTACTGAACTGATTGACCCGAATGCACCTCGTAACCAAGCTGAAGCCTGGTTGCTCCATGAAGTTGCACAACTTTCTCAGCGTGCAGGCATTAAAATGCCGGAAGTGGGTATTTTCCCATCTTATCAATCCAATGCCTTTGCCACTGGCTGGAATAAAAACGATGCTTTAGTAGCCGTATCGACTGGTCTGCTTGAGCGTATGAACAAAGACGAGCTTCGTGCAGTATTGGCGCATGAGATTGGTCACGTCGCCAATGGTGATATGGTCACTCTGGCACTGATTCAGGGTGTTGTGAACGCCTTCGTCATGTTCTTCGCACGTGTCGCGGGTGATTTTATTGACCGTAACGTTTTTGGTCGTGAAGAAGGTGAAGCACCGGGTATTGCCTATTTTGTAATTACCATCGTACTGGATATCGTATTCGGTATTCTGGCGTCGTCGATTGTGATGTGGTTCTCCCGTCAGCGTGAGTATCGTGCCGATGAAGCAGGTGCGCGCTTGGCAGGTAAACAGGCTATGATTTCAGCATTATTGCGCTTACAGGCAGAGTCTGAAATGCCAGATGCCATGCCGAAAGAAATGAAAGCATTTGCGATTTCTGCGGGTAAAGAAGAAGGCTTTAGCCTTGCTGCCTTGTTCCAGACGCATCCAAGCATCGAACAACGTGTTGCTGCACTACAACAGCTTGATTGTGCTTAAGTAATACTATTCATTGATTGAAAAAAGCCTGCACTTGCAGGCTTTTTTATTGGATTCAATTATTCATTATTTATATAGGCCTTTATGCGCTGATCCACTGATACAACGCCATTGCCCCCCACCCAATCGCAAAAATAAATAGAATCAGGAACAAGGTGCCTAAAATATCCGGGATATGAATCCAGATCCAGGCCACTACAGGATTGCGCCAAAATTCAGATTGCTGCTGTTTGCGTTCCAGGCTTTCATGCAAAAAAGGGTGTACCACATGTCGATCACTGTGAATCTGATATTCTTCGCGAATATGAACATGCACCACATCAAGCGCCTTGCGACTGGGACGAATAAAAATATCAAAAATGGTGCCTGCCACCGGAATAAATCCAACCACCGCATCCATCACCGCCAGTTTCATGACCGGATTCAGCTTGGCACTCGGCACCCCAATCTGTTTGGCCTTATGAATGGCATAACAGGTCAATACAAAACCGGCGATATCTCCAGCGACCGGAATCGTACTCAGCGCAGCATCTGCCCCTACCCCTTGCTTGGTAAATGGAATACGTACCACTGAATCCATCATGTTGGCAAACTTGGCCAGATCACGTTCCAGACGAATGACCTCTTGTTGACTCAGTTTTGTTTTTTGTCCAGGCTCAGGCATATGTGATTCCAAAAATAGGGCTGACTTTCATCAGCATAAATTATTTTGAGACCAAAGTTGTAGCAATCTGTGAATTAAAACAATAATTTGGAAGCAACAAATAGATAAATAATCACACCGGTGGCATCACAAATAGAGGTCACCAAAGGTGCAGAGGCACTGGCCGGATCCATCTTAAACTTGTTCAGAATAAAAGGCAGACTCATGCCGATCAGGCAGCCCATCAGCACAATGCCGAGCATACTGATCGCCAGAACCACAGCCACCATGATATCCCCTCGGACATAACCCAACACCGAGACAGCCAGTGCCATGGTGCCACCCAGACACAACGCCACCAAGGTTTCCCGGCTGAGCAGGCTAAACCAGTCTCTAAACTCTACATCACCGGTGGCCAAAGCACGCACCATCAAGGTCGCCGACTGCGAGCCGGCATTACCACCACTGCCCACCAGCAATGGCAGAAAAAAAACCAGAACAATATGCGCGGCAATGGTCTCTTCATAATGTGCAATGCCAATGCCGGACAATAGACTGCCAAAGACCAGAATCACCAGCCAAGATACGCGCTTCTGGTACAATGTAAAAATAGGCGCAGTTTTTAAACTTAACTCAGTTAAGGGCTCAACCGCCCCTGACTTTAAAATATCCTCGGTGGTTTCGGCTTCCATGATGTCCATGGCATCATCATAAGTGACAATTCCAAGAATTTTTTTATGCTCATCGACAATCGGCAAAGCCATAAAATCATAATAGGTTAAAGTTTTTGCAACGTCTTCTTGGTCATCCCCAATCTTGGCGTAAATCACATCTCTTTGCATGATTTCGGCAATGCTGGTTTCAGGACTGGCCTGAATCATCTGCCCTAAAGAGACTACCCCGATCAGCTGGTCCTGCTCATCAACAATATAAATCAGATATAGGGTTTCCTGATCTGCGGCCACCACACGCAACATTTGGATAGCGTCATGAATCGACAGATCCTGATGCAAAGAAACAAAACTGGAGCTCATCAGCGCACCAGCAGTCCCTTCAGGATAAATCGCCAGATCTTTTAGGGTTTGCCGACTCGCTTCGGACAATTTTGCCATGAGCTGCTGCTGCAGCTGTGGAGAACATCGTTTATAAACATCGACAAAGTTGTCCGAATCGAGCGCATTTAGAATCGCAATAATCTGTGCGACCGGTAATTGCTCAGCCAGACTGACTTGTTGGCTGAGTGGCATAAACTCGAATACCCGGCTCGGTTCTTTGAGTTCCTGAAAAATCCGGATCTGTTCTTCTAACTTCAAACCTTTTAAAATACTGGCCTGATCGGCGACATTCAGCTCATTTAATAAGCCAATCGCCATAGCATGGTTTTCAGAACGGATCTGTTGTTGAATATGCTGTATTTTTTCTGAAATTTTCGGCATAGGCAGTCCATGGTTATAAGCGCAAAGGCGTGGATTTTAGCATCATCCTCCGAACATTACCCCTGCTCTCAGTGCATCTAAATCATCACAGCCGGATTGAGTCAGGCTATTGATTGTTTTTCTGAGCGCACGATCATGAATCAACCGGTTCTTTTTTAGCCATTAAACTTCGAATCATCACATACATAAAGGGAATAAAAATTAGCACCAACACAGTTCCGAAAATTACGCCGCCGAATACACTGACTCCAATTTCCTGACGGCTTACCGCACCTGCTCCCGTGGCAAAGACCAAAGGTAAAATTCCGGCGCCAAAAGCCAAGGAAGTCATCAGGATCGGACGCAGACGCAGGGAAGCACCTTCCAATGCTGCCTCCACCACCGATTTTCCCTGTTGCTGTGCCAGCGAAGCAAATTCCACAATCAGAATGGCATTCTTACAGGACAAGCCAATGGTGGTCAGCAAGGCAATCTGAAAATAGATATCATTCGGGAAGCCAGCCAAATAACTGAAAATAATATTGCCGCCAATACCAAGAGGAATTGCTGACATCACTGCAGTAGGAATACTCCAGCTTTCATACAATGCGGCCAGACACAGGAAAATAAAACCTATCGAAATCAGATACAGCCAGATGGCCTGATTATTGGACTGTTTTTCTTCAAAGGATAAACCGCTCCAGACCACATCTACGCCGTCCTGTTCAGCAATCAGCGCCTCTACATCCTGCATGGCCTGACCGGAGCTGCTGCCTTGAGCCCGATCTGCTTCCATCTGTAGTGCGGTATAGCCCATGAAACGGTTGACCACTTCCGGACCACCACTCCAGTCCACTTGCGAGAAGTTACTAAAAGGCACCATTTGATTCTGGTCATTACGGACATGCCATTGTGCCAGATCTTCCGGCTTGGAACGAAATTCGGCATCGCCCTGCATGATCACTCGTTTAATCCGGCCGCGATCAATAAAGTCATTGATATAACTGCCACCCCAAGCGCTAGATAAGGTGCTATTAATTGCCGTTTGGGTCAGACCATTGGCCATGGCCTGTTTCTGGTCAATATTGACGCGTAGTTCGGCTTTTTCAGGATTAGAACGTTTACCCAGATTTTCAAAGCTTGCATAATTGCCAGCCTGAGCTTCCAGTGCCTGAAATTGCTGTTCCAGATACTGCCGGCCATTACCATTGATATCCCGAATCCAGAAATCCAGACCATCGGTTTGTCCCAGACCATTGACTGACGCGGGCATGGATACGTTGATTTGTGCATTAGGGTTACTTTGAAAATGCTTCAAAGCCCGTTCACGAATCGCGGGTGCGGTATTGTCCTGACCGGCACGTTCATTCCAGTGTTTTAATGCCACAAAACCGGTGGCCAGATTCTGGCCAGTTCCCGAGAAATTGCGGCCATAACGAATCATCACCAGACTGACATTGGCCTGTTCCTGATCCAGAAAATATTTACGAACCTCTTCTCCGACCTGAATGGTATTTTTCATCGGAGCACCTTCCTGCACTTTGATTTGCAGGCTTAAAATCCCCTGATCTTCACTCGGCAAAAAACTGGTTGGCAAAGCACGGTAAAACAGTGCAAAGACACAGATCAAGCCGGCAAAAAGCAGTAAACAAATGACCTGATGCTGAATCGTGACTTTGGAAAGATGCAGATAACGATGCTTTAAATGATCCAGCTTCTGGTTAAACCATGCCGCCCATTTTGCCGGTTTCGGATTCGGTTTCAGAATGAGCGCACACAGTGCTGGGGTTAGAATCAAGGCCACCAATAAGGATAAGGACATGGCCGCAACCAAAGTGATGGAGAACTGTCGGTAGATCACCCCGGTAGAACCGCCAAAGAACGCCATCGGAATAAAGACTGCGGTTAGAACTAAGGTAATTCCGACCAATGCCCCACTAATTTCCTGCATGGACTCTAACGCCGCCTCTTTGGCAGACAAATGCTGTTCATGCATCAGCCGTTCCACGTTTTCTACCACCACAATCGCATCATCAACCAATAGTCCAATAGCCAGAACCAAAGCGAATAAGGTTAAGGTATTGATACTCATGCCCAGTGCATAAAGCACCGCCATGGTTCCCAAAATCACCACCGGCACCGTTACGGTAGGAATCAAGGTGGCACGCCAGTTCTGCAAGAAAATGAACATCACCATGATAACCAGAATGATCGCTTCGATCAGGGTTTTGACCACCTCTTTAATCGACTCTTGTACAAAGGGCGTATTGTCTCGTGGATAGGCAATTTTATAGCCTTCGGGCAATTGCTGGGAAATACGGGCAACTTCAGCTTTAATCAAGTTTGAGGTGGCAATGGCATTGGCACCTGAGGCCAGAGAAATCCCAAGACCTGCCGAAGGATAACCATTATTGGTGCTATAAGACTGATAACTTTCAGCACCAAGTTCGACCCGTGCAATATCTTTTAAATAAATAAAACTACCGGCACGATCCGATTTGACAATAATATTCTGGAATTCTTCAACGGTTTTTAGACGGGAACCCGAGGTGACTTTAGCATTCAGGTATTGTTCATCCACTGCCGGCAAATCCCCAATCGCGCCCGCAGCCACCTGAGTATTCTGAGCTTCAATGGCGGCACGAACATCGCTTGGCATCAGCTTATACTGTTTGAGTTTTCCTGGATCCAGCCAGATCCGCATCGCATATTGAGAACCAAAAACATCAACTTCACCAATACCTTCAATCCGGGAAATGTCCTGCTCCAGATGTGTCATCAAGTAATCAGAAAGTTCAATATTGTTACTGCGACCGGACTCATCATACAGGCTGATTACCATATGGGTATCGCCGAGAGATTTAAACACGTTAACGCCCTGGCGTTGGACATCTTCCGGTAAACGGTTCAATACCCCATTAATCGCATTTTGTACCTGAACCTGTGCTGTATCGGGGTCGGTACCATTTTCAAAGCTGATGCTGACCCGGCTGCGCCCTGAAGAATCACTATTCGAACTAAAATACAGTAAATGGTCAATCCCTTTAATCTGCTGCTCCAGCACCTGGGTCACGCTTTCTTCCACAGTTTCCGCAGAAGCGCCACTATAGGTTGCTGCCACCGTTATCCGTGGCGGGGCAATGTCCGGATAACGTTCCACTGGCAGGTTCATCACTGCGAACAGGCCAATCGCCATCACGACAATCGCCAATACCCCAGCAAAGATCGGGCGGTGGATAAAAAATTTAGACAGCATAAGTCCGAGTCACTTTTTAATTAAAGAGGGATGAATTTAGACCAAATACGAGCAAGCTATATCTAAATATTCAGTGACATAGCAGTAGAATGCAAGAATTAAACACATAATAACTGTGATAAAAACCAATCATGGAGAAATTATGGATGATCTCACTTGAATACTTTCTTGAGGTTGCCATTTCCTATTTATTAATAGCATTTTTCCAAATAAAAAACCCTGCAGATGCAGGGTTTTTTGGTGAATCAATTCAGCAGATTAAGCACTGAACTGGTTCATTGTGTTTTTAGCGTCATCACCAGCTTTCAATGCATTGTCACCAGCGAAGATTTCTTTGTGGTCATCACCGATGTCAGAACCAGCCATTGCCTGGTGTTTAACACATGCGATACCGCCGCGGATTTCTTTACGTTGTACGCCAGCAACATAAGCCAACATGCCTTCAGAACCGAAGTAACCTTGAGCAAGTTCATGCGTAGAAAGTGCAGCTGTGTGGTAAGTCGGAAGTGTGATCAAGTGATGGAACACACCCGCTTCACGCGCAGCATCTGCTTGGAAGGTACGAACTTTTTCGTCAGCTTCAGCAGCCAGTTCAGTTGCATCGTACTCAGCGCTCATTAACTTAGCACGGTCGTAAGCAGAAACGTCTTTACCTTCAGCAACCCAACGGTCATACGCTTGTTGACGGAAGTTAAGCGTCCAGTTGAATGAAGGTGAGTTGTTGTATACAAGTTTCGCATTTGGAACTGTTTCTTTCACACGGTTTACCATGTGAGCGATTTCAGCAACGTTTGGTGTCGCAGTTTCGATCCAAAGAAGATCCGCACCATTTTGCAAGCTGGTTACACAGTCAAGTACAACGCGGTCAATTTGCGTGCCTTCACGGAACTGGTACAAGCCAGAAGCAAGACGTTTAGGACGGTGAAGTTTGCCATCACGTTTGATCAGGATTTCATCTTCTTGTGCATCAGCGATATCAATTTCAGATGTTTCCAAGTAGCTGATATATTGAGAAGCGATGTCGCCTGGCTCTTTAACCACTGGGATTTTTTGAGTCAGGTCAGCACCTTCAGAGTCAGTACGTGCAACGATGATACCGTCGTCAAGACCCATTTCAAGGAATGCATAGCGAAGTGCGTGGATTTTCGCGATGAAGTCTTCGTGTGGCACAGTTACTTTACCAGCTTGGTGACCACATTGTTTCGCGTCAGACACCTGGTTTTCGATTTGTAGTGCACATGCACCCGCTTCGATCATTTTCTTAGCTAAAAGATAAGTCGCTTCTTCGTTACCGAAACCCGCATCAATGTCCGCAATAATTGGCACAACGTGAGTTTGGAAATTGTCGATTTGTGAAGTCAATTCAGCTGCTTTAGCAGTGTCGCCTGCTTCTTGTGCTTTTTTAAGTGCACGGAACAAGTCGTTCAATTCTTTCGCGTCAGCTTGACGTAAGAATGTGTAGATTTCTTCGATCAATGCAGGAACAGAAGTTTTTTCGTGCATAGATTGGTCAGGAAGTGGACCAAATTCTGAACGAAGTGCTGCAACCATCCAACCAGAAAGGTAAATGTAGCGACGTTCAGTCGTACCGAAGTATTTTTTGTTCGCAATCATTTTTTGTTGTGCGATGAAACCATGCCAGCAACCTAATGATTGAGTGTATTTGCTAGAGTCTGCATCATAAGCAGCCATATCACGACGCATAATTGCCGCGGTATATTTCGCAATGTCTAAACCAGTTTTGAAACGGTTTTGGATTTGCATACGCGCAGCATCTTCAGGACTGATGTCTGCCCAAGTGTTACCGAATTTCGCTTTCAATTCGCGGATTGCATCAATCGCTGTTTGGTATGTAGTCATGATATTTTCCTGTAATAATATTAGGATTTTTCTGCAACGAACCGTTCAAATCACACCCTCAGTAACTTGTTTAGATTTTCGCCGGTCCGTTGGGATAGCTAAAGATTAGTGGGCTTATGAAAATTAATCCAATAGTCTGCAAGAATCTTCAGTATTTATTTAAAAAATGAGTAGATGAAAGTCTTAGTATAATCCTGTGATGTTAAAATAAGATATTGTTTTATTTTATATTTTACTAAAATAAAATTGATCGTTTTTCCTTCAGACTGCTTAAAAATACTTCATTAGACTTAAGTCTGGGCTTGGCTCAAATCCACTTTTATTAAAAAATAATCATGATTTTGAATTATTTCTTAGGCTGAAGCATTTATCAAGATAGCATACTTTTCACGCAATTATTCACGCAATTACAGCTGTATTTTTAAAGTTTAAAGCTTGGCTATGGAGCTGTTGATCTGCATACATAAAAATACTGAATCTTTGCTTAGCCCGTGCTTCTACTCAGTCGAATAAAATCGTTAATCATTCAGCTTAAACCTGCATAAATTCCCTAGATTTTATCTGCATTCTCATGGCTTTTTTTCATCGGCGCTTTACACAAAGCCCGGCAGTTATGGCATAATCAGCATAATTTCTTGTATTTATTCTCGGTATTTCTTTTATGAATCTGGAGCGGGTCGATCTCAATCTATTAATTTATCTTGATGTACTTCTTCGCGAAAAAAATGTCACCCGTGCAGCCGAACAATTGGGCGTTACCCAGCCTGCCATGAGTAATATTTTACGCCGATTACGCAATTTATTTAATGATCCTCTCCTGATCCGTTCTTCTGAAGGCATGACACCAACAGAACGTGCACTTGAGTTACAGCCACGTATCCGCGATGCGCTGGCTGACTTGTCCATGATTCTGGAACCGCGTACCGAGTTCCGTCCTTATACGTCAAATCGTGTCTTCCGGATTATGACCTCGGATTATGCCGAAGCGACACTGGTTCCTCGGCTGGTCAAAGCCTTACGTTCAGAAGCACCGAACGTGGTCTTGGACTTTCTAACCCCGAGTGATGTGTCTTATCGTGACATGGAACAAGGCAAAGTTGATCTGGCGATTAACCGTTTTAATGAAATACCGCAAAGTTTTCATCAGGTTCTGGTCTGGCGTGACAGTTTTTCCTGTTTATTAAACAATAAACACCCGGCTGCAACCAACCTGAACTTAAAAAGCTATCTGGATGCACAGCATATCTGGGTCTCTAAAACCGGTATGGGTGTAGGCTTTGGGGTCAACCCGGAGAAACAGGCCGGTTTAGGCTGGATCGATCAGGCTTTGGAACGTATTGGCCAGAAACGTAAAATCTCGGTCTTTACCCGTCATTATCAAATGCCAGGTTTATTGGCCTCCAATGTCGATCTGGTGGCAACCCTGCCTTCACGGATCGCACGCCTGCAAGCCAAGAATCATAATTTAATTCTGAAAGATCCACCATTTTATATTCCCGAATTTGAACTCAAAATGGCATGGTGCCCTCTATTGCATCATCACCCTGCACATCGCTGGTTACGTCAGCTGATTTTGTATGTTGCGCGTCAAATGATTGAGGAAGAAAATCGTGAATTCCTGAGCAATAATTCTCAATTTTCACACTATTAAACTCAAATTCTTCTAAATTCTTATTTTTTAAGATTATACTTTGAAGGCTTGAGAGGTAGTTTTTACACCTCAAGCCTTTTTTTGTGTTAAAAATATCCCAAGATACTATTCATCCACAGGTGGATTTGTGAGCCTCTTACAAAATATCGTGATTATCTTAATACTCATCGCGGGGGCCGGTTTTTTATCTTTAACAGAAATCGCCCTCGCAGGTGCCCGTAAAGTCAAACTGAAAATTCTGGCTGAATCGGGTGAACATCGCGCTCAAAAAGTTTTAGATCTACAAGAAAATTCTGCTGACTTCTTTGCAGCCTCTCAAATCGGTTTAAATGCAGTCGCCATTCTTGGCGGTATTTTAGGTGAAGGAGCCTTCCGTCCTTATATTTTTAATTTTGTTTCCCGCTTTTACCAGGGTCCTTGGGCTGAAAATATTAGCTTTGCACTTTCCTTTACTGTCGTCACTTCTTTATTTATTCTATTTGCAGACTTGATGCCGAAACGTCTGGCCATGATTGCGCCAGAAAAGATCGCAGTCTCGGTCATTGAACCCATTCAGATTTTCATTAAAGTCTGTAAGCCTTTGGCCTGGCTCATTAATGTTATTGCCAACATGCTGTTCCGTCTGTTTAAAGTAAATACCATTCGTGATGATAATATTACCTTTGATGATATTTCCGCAGTGATGGATGCAGGTGCACAGGCTGGCGTACTGCAAAAACAGGAACATCATTTCATTGAAAATGTATTCGAGCTGGAAGAGCGTAATGTACCTTCGAGTATGACTACCCGTGAGAATGTGGTGTTCTTTACCCTAAATGAACCAGAAGAAAGTATTCGGCAAAAGCTGGCGGAATATCCCTATTCCAAGTTTCTGGTGTGTAGCAATGACATCGACAGTGTGATTGGTTATGTCGATGCCAAAGATATTCTGGTGCGGATTCTGAATAACCAGTCGCTGCTACAGTTAAATGAAAATACCATCCGTAATGTCCTGACCATTCCGGATACTTTAACTTTATCGGAAGTTCTGGACCGTTTTCGCTCGACCAAGGAAAAATTTGCCGTCGTCATTAATGAATATGCGCTGGTAGTTGGGGTGATTACCCTCTCCGACATTATGATTACCGTGATGGGCGACTGGGTGACACCAATTGAAGCCGATCAGCAAATTATTAAGCGTGACAATAATTCCTGGTTGATTGAAGGCAGCACGCCAATTGAAGACATGAAACATGCGCTTGAAATCGACTCAATGCCAGATGAGGAAAATTACGAAACACTGGCTGGTTTTATGATGTTCAAGCTGCGTAAAATTCCGCGTCCTGCCGATACCGTCATTCATGCCGGTTATAAATTTGAAGTCGTCGATGTCGATCATTTCAAGATTGATCAGTTGCTGGTGACTCGGATCATTGAAATCAATCCATTAATTCAGGAAGAATCAGAATAATCTGATTCTTCTTCTATTTTAAAATAAAAATCATAAGGATAGAGTGATGTCCATTTCTGCGCTATTGGCTTGTTTTAGTTTTTATTCAGGACTGTATTTAATCTATTTCTTTTTTGCTCAACAACAAAATCCGCTGTTTTTGTTTTTAGCGATCATTTTATTGATTTTTGCTTGCATCATTACCCCTTATGGTTACCAGCGTCACCGTGGCCATTATGACCGAACCATGAGTTGGGGACAGTATTTAGCCATACCTTTGATTTTATGGGGACGACTATTTATCGTTCCTATCAGTTTTATTTTAAGTTTGTTTTATTCAAACCAGTAAATTCAATCATAAAAAAGCACCTAACGGTGCTTTTTTACATCTATTGAGGTGCTTAGATCTTTGTTAACAATGCATCTAAAACAGCTTGATAGTGAATCTGGATATCATCTTCTAGAATCTTGTAAGCATTGTCGAACTGCACCATAGGCCAGCCTTCTTTCCAGAATGGGAAAATATTATGCAGGTCATGGGTAACAATCGCGTCTTCACGCACAATTGCTTGGGCAATTTGTGACAGTACCTGTGCAGTTTCAGCACCATCAATCGCCATATAATCAATTCCGCGCGCTTTTAAAATACGGACGCGGTCTTTTTTATAACGGATTTTTTTGATTTGTGCCGTATTCAGGCCCAAAGCCAAAGATACCGCTTCGACAAATTTGTCTTCAAATGACTGATTCAATGCCACTAACGCTTCTTTATGCGCTTCCTGACGACCAGCTTTACCACCCTGACGAATCACTTCTTTCGCCTCAGTATTTAGTTCATCCTTTTTCATGCTTTGCAGGATGTCTAAAATTTCGATGTCGCTTAACGCCTCAGGAGATTGATCAGTCATAAACTGTCCTTAAAAAAATAAATCTTGAATCGGCTATTTTCGCATAATTCGTGGCTAAAAAACTAAAATCTTCGTGATTAAAGCAATGATAAGCGCTGAAAATGGATTTGTCCTGTGATTCTGCGTCAAATCGACTATAGTGCCTGTGTCTATTTCTGAATCAATCTCTGGATGATGCCCACTACCCAAGTGACTTTGTTGCTGCAGCAACTTCAACAACAGTATCCGACTGCATTTAAAGGCAATTACCTGTTCTATAGCCAGATCAAAATCCGTGGGATCTGGGATAAAGCCAAGCTTTTGATTCCCTGGGTCTTGGCGGCCATGATTTTTATTCCCGTCAGTTTGATGTTCGGTGACGTCATAAAGCAATCTTTTGTGCAAGTGAGCGAATTTCAGGCGCAAAGTTATGCCATTTTGGCGATACTGTTGTTCCTGATGTTGAGTCTCACCTTAATTCTGCAACAGGTTCAGCATTCTTCTTATTCGCTATATCAGTTATTACGCCATACCCCAATCAAGATGGCTGTGGTGATTATACTACAAACCTTAAATCTGTTTTTTGTACAAAGTAGCCTGCTGATGTGGAGTTTATTCTTTTTTGGAGTGAGCTTTGGCTTTATCCGTTTTTATCGGGAAAACTTGTTCCGGGAAAACAGCCAAAATACTGAACATTATCAGTTGCAACAATTACGTAGAATCTGCTTCTGGGCTTATAAACAGACCTGTATGCTTCGACTAAAATTACGTTTTTGTTCAAACAATCATCCTCAGCATGCCGAACTAAAACAGCAATTAAATCACTATGCCGAATTATATACCCAGCTGCTGAAACATGAGCATCAATACTGTAAAACCATCAAACATCTGGATGTCAACAGTTATCTGGACGAGAACTCATAGTTCGCTCTATTATTTTGATTAGCCATCTTGAATATTTCTAATAAGGGGCCTGAAAAACAGATTGATCTGCTAATTTTTTAGAGAGAAGCCACGGAATTGCTTGAAAAGAAAGCAATCATTTAGAAATGTGCTTGCCAAGCTTTATTTCGTCCTCTATTATTGCGCACATGCCCGAGTGGTGAAATCGGTAGACACAGGGGATTTAAAATCCCCCGCCCACAAAGCGTGCCAGTTCGAGTCTGGCCTCGGGCACCATTTTAATCTTTATTAAAATGGTGCAATAGAAAACCCAGCATTAGGCTGGTTTTTTTGTGCCTGAATTTTATTCTTTTAGCGCGAAATCCTCATGTCAGAATTAAAATACTTCGATCTCGCCACATTACAATTACGCCATCCAGACGCTTTTTTCCTGAAGCTGCGTTATAGCCGCTTCAAATTTAATGCCCTGCAAAATCTCCAGTTTGTGATCGCGATTAATTTACTGTCTCTTTTAATCTGCGTGGCCTGTAGCATCAGCTCAGTACTTCTGGAATATTATTTTTTCAAGAATGCCACGATCGCCTTTAATGTCACCTTGATCATGTTAATGGCCCTGCTTTATCCCTATATCTGGTATGCACAATATCAGGCGCAATTCAGCTCCAAAGCCTATAGTCAGCGCTTGCAGAACTGTCTGTATCTGCAAATTCCGATTTTTCTGGTTTTATTGCTGAATCTGTATGTAGTTCATTCAGATATGCTGGTGATCATCAGCATGATCATTTTAGCGCTTTCCTCTTTTGGCGCTGTCACCTTAGAACCTTTATTTAAAAGTTCTTGTAGTGCAATTGATCAGATCAAACTGCAAAAACTGCGGCAGCTGGCCTTTTGGGCCTACCAACAGTCCAGATCCAAAACACCGCAACCGATTCAGGACCAGTCAAATCTGCAGGCTTATTACCAGAATCTTTATCAGCAATGCATGCATGAGGAGCAAAAATTACTCAGCTCGATTCGCTTTAAAAGTTTTAAAGACTATTTCTACAAATAATAAAAAACCCTGCAGTAGCAGGGTTTTATCGATCACCATTCACGATTGGTAATCAGCTCTTCCATTTCAATCTCGAACAACCCGTGCTCTTGCACCACCATCATCATGGCTTCGGCAATATAATCTGCAGCGGTATCATCCAGAGATGAATCCAGATCTTCAAACTGCGGTTTCATGGCATTAATATCAGCAACGGTCAGATGGGCAAGCTGGTAAATTTCTTGATCTGACAAAGCTGATTTAGCGACTTTTTGGGCAAAATGTTCGATGTGCTGTTTGATTTCAGCAACCAGAATATCGGGATAATACGCATCATCGAACATGGGGAGAAGTAAATCTGCAAACATTACAGGCACTCTAAAAGATGACAATTTAATCTAAGCGTGCCTATATAGCACATTGTTGCTCAAAAGCCAAACAACATTGCCAGATGCTTACTCTCCCGCCATCAATGTCTACGCCATCTGCATGGCTTGCCAGACTCTAATCGCATCCGCTGTCGCTTTCACATCATGTGCCCGTACCATACAGGCGCCCTGCTGAATACTGAGCAAATGTGCTGTTGCCGAACCCACCGCACGCGCCTGTGGTTCTGCGCCATCTAAAACAGCTCCAATAAAGCGTTTACGTGATAAGGCAGATAAAATCGGATAACCCATTTCTGTCAATTTATAAAATTCTTGAAGCAGCTTGAGATTTTGCTGAGCATTCTTGGCAAAACCAAACCCCGGATCAATCATGATATTTTCGGCTTTTACTCCTACATCCAAGGCATCCTGAACACGTTGAGATAATTCGCCAATCACCTCGGTAGTGACATCATCATATTGATCCAGATTGTTCATGGTGGTCGGCTCACCACGCATATGCATAATGATTACCGGAATATTCAATTCAGCGGCTGTTACTAAAGCATTGGGGCGGGTCAACGCACGGACGTCATTCCAGATATGCGCTCCGGCCTGAACCGCTGCACGAATCACTTCTGGTTGTGAAGTATCAATCGAGAGAATAACATCATGTTTTGCTAAGGCTTCAACCACAGGCACCACGCGGCGGATCTCTTCCTCTACGTCTACCACAGCGGCACCCGGACGGGTCGATTCCCCGCCGATATCAATTACGGTCGCACCTTCAGCCATCATCTCCAGCGCACGTGCAACTGCATCTTCTTTTTGATTATGCCGACCACCATCACTAAATGAGTCGGGGGTGACATTGAGAATTCCCATCACATGCGGCTGAGATAAGTCCAGTTTTAACTCACCAAATGTCCATACATGTGGTCGTAAAGGCATCAACTGCATGTTTCCATCCTCGTTCACAATAATTCGAATATTGTCTTATGGATAGAGCAATAAAGCAAAGCTCGATAAGACATTTGCCCATTAGTTTTGAGTTAAATATAGCATTCAGGAAATTATCATAAAAATGACTGACATAAAAAAACCACCCGAAGGTGGTTTTTTATTTAACTTAGTTGGCTGGCAATGGCGGTGGCGTCAACGGGCCATCATCTGGGGTTACATCAATCACAGGATTTTCTGCAACATAGACTTTTGGCGGTTGAGGCTCACGACCTTCCATAATGTCACGGATTTGATCACGATCAATAGTTTCCCATTCCATCAAGGCTTTCACCATCGCATGGGCAACATCTTTTTTACTTTCCAAGATATCGCGTGCGACTTTATATTGCTCATCCAGAATACGACGGATTTCACGATCGACTTCTAACTGGGTCGTTTCAGAAATACTGCGACTGCCAATACTACCCATAAACGATTGCTGTGCATCTTCTTCATAGACCATGACGCCCATTTTGTCAGACATACCGTATTTGGTCACCATCGCACGTGCCATTTTAGTTGCACGTTCGAAGTCGTTTGAAGCACCCGTCGACATTTGGTTAATGAAGACCTCTTCCGCAATACGACCACCAAACAAAATAGAAAGTTCATTCAACATTTTGTCTTTATAATGGCTGGTTTGGTCAAATTCAGGTAGCTGCCAGGTCACGCCCAATGCCCAGCCACGCGGCATAATGGTGACTTTATGCACCGGGTCTGTACCCGGCAAACTTTCAGCAACAATCGCATGGCCTGCTTCATGATAAGCCGTCGCGCGACGCTCTTCATCACGCAGCACCATCGACTTACGCTCAGGACCCATATACAGTTTGTCTTTTGCATCTTCGAAGTCATGCATATCGACAGTATTCTTGTTACGGCGTGCAGCGAATAAAGCCGCTTCATTCACCAGGTTTGCCAATTGCGCACCCGAGAAGCCCGGTGTACCACGTGCAAGAACCTTAACATCCACACCTGTCACTGAAGGCAATTTCTTCAAATGCACATTCAGGATTTGTTCACGACCCTTAATGTCTGGCAAGCCAACCACAACCTGACGGTCAAAACGACCCGGACGAAGTAAAGCTTTATCCAGTACATCGGCACGGTTCGTCGCAGCAATTACGATAATACCTTCATTACCTTCAAAGCCGTCCATTTCCACCAGCATCTGGTTCAGCGTCTGCTCACGTTCGTCGTGACCACCGCCTGTACCTGAACCACGATGACGACCGACTGCATCAATCTCATCAATAAAGATGATACATGGCGCATGACGTTTTGCCTGTTCGAACATGTCACGAACACGGGATGCACCGACACCGACAAACATCTCAACGAAGTCAGAACCTGAAATACTAAAGAATGGCACTTTAGCTTCACCGGCAATGGCTTTGGCTAGTAGAGTTTTACCTGTACCTGGAGGACCGACCATCAAAACACCACGTGGAATACTTGCACCGAGACGTTTAAATTTGGTTGGATCTTTCAGGAAGTCGACAATTTCAACCACTTCTTGCTTGGCTTCATCACAACCGGCAACATCGACGAAAGTGACTTTAATCTGGTCTTCAGACAACATTTTGGCTTTAGACTTACCAAAACTCATTGGGCCGTTTTTACCACCTGCACCGCCACCCATGTTGCGCATAAAGAACATGAATAACAAAATGATTAAAAGCACAGGGAAACTTGCAATAAGCAACTGCATGAGCAAGCCTTGACGTTGTGGTGCTTCACCTTCGACCACAACATTATTTTTAATGAGGCTTGGCATCAGCTCAGGATCCTGAACTGCCGGACGAATACTTTCAAACTCTGAACCGTTTGATTTTTCGCCACGAATTCTTTCGCCGTCAATAACAACTTGTTTAATTTGGCCAGCATTGACCGCGGCAACAAACTCTGAGTAGTTCATTGTAGTCGGTTGATTGCGGTCACTGACGTTGCTGAAGATTAACACCAGCACACCCAGTATTACGAGCCACAATACGGCATTCTTAAAAAGATCGCTCAAAGCTTTATTCCCATTCCAATCTAATTTGATCATGCCCTGTTCAGGGTGACCTTAATACTTAAGCTGTAAATTAACTTACAATTATCTGAAAACGTACAAAATGCACAATTTTTAACGACTTGGCAAGTAGACTTATTTTAAAGCCTTCTTGCGTCCCTGCCCGATCAGGAAAACTTCTTTAGAGCGAGCACGTGATGCCAAGGGTTTAGATGTTTTCAGAATATCAAAACTATCAACCACTTGCTTACGGAATTCATCAAAACCTGAGCCTTGGAAAACTTTTACCACAAATTGACCTTTGGGGCCTAGCACCTTATTGGCAAAATCCAGTGCAAGTTCACACAAGTAAATCTGACGCGGTTGATCTACAGCCTTATTACCTGATGTATTGGGGGCCATATCTGAAATTACAACGTCTACAGTACGACCATCTAAAATTTCTAGCAGTTTTTGGAAAACTTCTTCTTCACGGAAGTCACCTTGCAGAAAAGTGACATCTGGTAAAGCATCCATTGGTAAAATATCAGATGCAATCAATAAACCCTTATCGCCAACAAGTTTACCGGCAATCTGTGACCAGCTGCCTGGCGCTGCGCCCAGGTCGACCACAGTCATACCAGGTTTAATGATTTTATACTTTTCTTGCATTTCTAAGAGCTTATATGCTGCACGCGCACGATAGCCTTCCTTTTGTGCCTTTTTCACATAAGGATCGTCTAAATGCTCTCTCATCCAATCACGACTACTTTTAGATAACTTTTGGTTGGTAATGCGTGTAGCCATAACTCTCTAAATAAAAAAATGTCTCATTATATTAATTGTACGTGAAAAAGACTTATTTTGCAGTATACATGTGTATCTAAATCTAAGGCTTTTGCTCTCTCCGTGGACAGATTGAATATGATTATTTCCTGATAATTTACAGCGTTTATTTTTTGCTTTTGCTATACTAAGCCGTTTTAAAATTCAGGTTATCTCTCATGGCGGCTTTATCTATTCAGGAACGTAAGCGTTTACGTCAAATCGGACATACACTTAACCCAGTCGTGATGCTAGGTGACAAAGGTCTGACGGAAAATGTCATCGAAGAATTAGCGCGTGCTTTAAACGATCACGAACTGATTAAAGTTAAAATTGTCGCTGAAGATCGTGAAGCGCGTGCAGCGCTGATTGCTGAAATTTCAGAAGCGACTGGTGCTGAAGTGGTTCAAACTATTGGTAAAATTGCACTTCTTTATAAGAAAGCGGCAAAACAGAACCAAAAATTGTCCAATCTTGTTCGTTTCGCTCATTTGTCTAACTAAGTACAGGACTTATGGCAAGTTACGAACTTAGCGCATTTGATCGCCGTTTTCAGGCCATCTCTCTGGTTGCTGCCATTGAACAGCAAGGTCCATGTAGTTTAAATGTGGGCTTCTGGATCCGCGATCCCAATCATTACATCCTGTGGCCAGACATGGTAGCTGCACATCCCCGTCAGGATTTCTTGTGGGAACAGACCTGCTTTGAAATTTTTATTGGGGTTCAGGGTGAAGATTTTTATCGTGAGATTAATCTCTCCCCTTCTCAGGCCTGGCAGGCTTATCAATTTGAAGAATACCGCTATCCTGAAGATATGCCACCACAAGCTGCAGATGATATTGAGCTGAATCAGCTCAAACGTACCCATTATGGTCTCAATGTCAGTGTGGATCTGACCGATTTTATGGCAACACATAAACTCAAATGGGAAAACTTGTTCCTGGGGTTATCTGCTGTTTTAAAAACCTCGCAAGGTGACCAGTACTACGCGATGCAGCATAGTAGTCCTCAGGCAGATTTTCATAATAAACGTGACTGGTTGCATGTATTTTAGATCAGTCAAACCTGTATATCCTCTGTCTGAATCTGTAAAAGACTGATAAAACGTGAGACTTGAAGTCTCACGTTTTTGTTTGTCTCTAGACAAAGTAGTTAGCTTTGTATGGTTATTTTGCATTTTCTTGTTTTTGAACATCTTAGAGTAGCATTTTAATGAGGTAACTGATGCTGGCTCCGAATGGCTTTCACTGCAGCATAAAGAATAAAAGTAAAAGTGAGTACCATGAGCAGAACAGTCCCCAAAACCAGCCCCAGTACGCCCAAACATAACACAATCACACCCAGATAAAGTATGCGCCCCAAGCCGCTTTCCAGATTAAGCAGCATAATCAATATCAATAAAACAAGCACACCTACCAAATAATGCCGTGGCATCGTAACCCCTTCTGATTATTATTGTGAGTCCGTTTTGCTACATAAAGACAAAGGAGAACATGTGATTGTTCTCCTTTTAAAGAGCAGCCTTTCAACGCAGCTTAACTTTTCAGCTCAGGCTTTTTGTCTGAACTTTCTGCTTTCACTACCGGCTTGACTTTTTTCAGCACTTCAATGGTGCTGTCTTTAGAACGTTTTAAGGTATCGGTCAAATGCTCTTTATGTTTGGTCGAAATTTGACTGACATCCTCTTTCAGTTCCTTGCCCAGACTGGACAAGTCTTCGATCACTGCATTGAATTCTGTTTTGATAAAGCTCTTCAATTCAGTTAATTCTTTTTGTGAACCGAAGATCTGCTCCTTTAAAGTGTCAATTCGCTGCAACACCTCCTGCTTAAATTGGCGCAATTGTTCCTGTACGGTATCGGTCAATTGCTTGGCTTCAACTTCAAGCTTTTCTTTACTTTCTTCGATGCTTTCAAGTGCTTGATCTTTCGCCTCTACTGCTACTTTTTCAAGCTTCTCGGCAGTTTCTGCCACGACGCTCGGGCTGGCTTTTTGGGATTGGGTAGATTTTGATGCTGTAGTCATTTGTCTTGTTCCTATTTTTATATTGACTGAGCTATAGTAGTAGACTTGATAAAATTTAAGATTTGATTTGTCTGACAATTATTAATTGCTTACATTTTTTCACCCTGCTCACAAAACAGACTTCCACTCAAAAAGCAAGGCATTTATCTTATACTTTCGCTGTAAAGCCATTGGACTTCAAGCATCATTCTGCGTATAATGCCGTGTTAAGTTCAAGCGAGCAGACATAGGAGGGTAGGTTTAAAAATTAGCCTTCCTTTTTTTTCGTCTTCTCGCTTTTTTACAGCCTAAATTTCAGGAGCTTTGGTTTGAGCACCCCAGCAATTTTAGCCCTTGCCGACGGAACTATCTTTAAAGGTACTTCGATTGGCGCATCGGGTAGTACGACTGGTGAAGTCGTTTTCAACACTGCCATGACTGGCTATCAAGAAATTTTGACTGACCCGAGTTATGCACAGCAACTTGTGACACTGACTTACCCGCATATCGGTAACACAGGCTGCAATGAAGAAGACGCTGAATCAGGTCGTATTCATAAAGTTTGGGCCAACGGATTGATCATTCGTGACCTGCCTTTATTGCACAGTAACTTCCGTTCAACCCAATCATTAGCTGAATATTTGGTACAACACAATGTTGTGGCAATTGCGGATATCGACACGCGTAAATTGACACGTATCCTACGTGACAAAGGTGCGCAAAATGGTTGTATCCTTGCTGGCGAAAATATCACTGAAGCAGAAGCGCTTGAAAAAGCACGTGCCTTTAGCGGTTTAAACGGTTTAGACCTGGCAAAAGAATGTTGCGATCCTGAGGGCTTTGAGTGGACTGAAGGCTCTTGGGCATTAGGCAAAGGTTTCTCTCAACCTGAACTTAAATTCCATGTTGTTGCATACGATTACGGTGTCAAAACCAACATCTTACGTATGCTCGCAGACCGCGGTTGTAAACTGACTGTGGTGCCTGCGCAAACTCCTGCTGCTGACGTACTTGCTCTGAATCCAGATGGTGTGTTCCTGTCGAACGGCCCTGGCGATCCAGCTGCATGTGACTACGCAATTGAAGCTGTAAAAACAATTGTAGAAACCACTGAAATTCCAGTATTTGGTATCTGTCTAGGTCACCAGATCCTTGCACTTGCAAGTGGCGCCAAAACACTAAAAATGCCTCACGGTCACCACGGTGCCAACCATCCTGTGCAAAACCTTGAAAATGGTACAGTGATGATTACTTCTCAAAACCACGGCTTCGCAGTTGATGAAAGCAACCTGCCGGATGTATTGCGTGTAACGCATCGCTCACTGTTTGATGGTACTAACCAAGGTATTCATCGCACAGACAAGCCTGCGTTCAGCTTCCAGGGTCACCCTGAAGCAAGCCCTGGTCCACATGACTGCGCACCATTGTTCGATCATTTCATCGAACTTATCGAAGCATCTAAGAAGTAATTAAGGAAGCATCATGGCTAAACGTACTGACATTAAAAGCATCTTAATTATTGGTGCGGGTCCGATTGTCATCGGTCAGGCATGTGAGTTTGACTACTCAGGTGCTCAAGCATGTAAAGCCCTTCGTGAAGAAGGCTACCGCGTTATTTTGGTCAACTCGAATCCGGCGACCATCATGACCGATCCTGCAATGGCAGACGCAACGTATATCGAACCGATTACCTGGCAAACTGTTGCACAAATTATTGAGAAAGAACGCCCAGACGCAGTTCTTCCCACCATGGGCGGTCAAACTGCATTGAACTGTGCCCTTGCCCTTGATGAGCACGGCATTCTAGAAAAATACAATGTTGAATTGATCGGCGCGACCAAAGAAGCGATTGAAAAAGCTGAAGACCGCAAACTCTTCGACCAGGCAATGCGTAAAATTGGTCTTGAATGTCCAAAAGCAGATATTGCCGAGTCAATGGAAGAAGCTTTAACTATTCAAGCACGCTTCGGCTTCCCCGTGATTATCCGTCCATCATTCACGATGGGTGGCTCAGGTGGTGGTATTGCATATAACCGTGAAGAGTTCATTGAAATCTGTGAACGCGGTTTCGATCTTTCTCCGACCAAACAGTTATTGATTGATGAATCTTTAATTGGCTGGAAAGAATACGAGATGGAAGTTGTTCGTGACAAAAATGACAACTGTATCATCGTCTGTACCATTGAAAACTTTGATCCAATGGGCGTGCACACCGGTGACTCCATCACTGTTGCGCCTGCACAAACGCTGACAGATAAAGAATTCCAGTTACTTCGTAATGCATCTTTAGCTGTACTTCGTGAAATTGGCGTAGAAACAGGCGGTTCAAACGTTCAGTTCGGTATCAACCCGAAAGACGGTCGTATCGTTGTGATCGAGATGAACCCACGTGTTTCTCGTTCTTCTGCCCTTGCATCTAAAGCAACGGGTTTCCCGATTGCGAAAATCGCGGCGAAACTGGCTGTAGGTTATACCCTTGATGAGTTGAAAAATGACATCACGGGCGGTACAACACCGGCTTCATTCGAACCTGCGATTGACTACGTTGTAACGAAAATTCCTCGCTTCAACTTCGAGAAATTCCCGCAAGCAGATGCAACTTTGACGACTCAGATGAAATCTGTCGGTGAAGTCATGGCCATTGGCCGTAACTTCCAGGAGTCTATGCAAAAAGCGCTTCGTGGTCTTGAAGTCGGTGCTTCTGGCTTCGATGAAAAAATCGAAATCGGTGCTGAAGGTGCGAAAGATAAAATTCTTCAAGAACTTAAAGTGCCAGGTCCTGAGCGCATCTGGTTCATTGGTGATGCATTCCGTCACGGCTTTACACTTGATGAAGTATTTGCTGCAACCAATATCGACCCTTGGTTCCTGATTCAAATCGAAGACATCATTAAAACTGAAGAACAGATTAAATCTTTAGGTTTTGGTGATTTGAACGCGGACAACATCCGCAGCTTCAAACGTAAAGGTTTATCAGATCTTCGTATTGCAGACTTGATGGGCATTTCACAAAAACAATTCCGTAAACACCGTTGGAACCTGGGCGTAACCCCTGTTTACAAACGTGTCGATACATGTGCTGCAGAATTCGAATCTGATACAGCATACATGTACTCAACTTACGATGAAGAATGTGAAGCAAATCCATCAACGCGTGACAAGATCATGGTGATTGGTGGCGGGCCTAACCGTATTGGTCAAGGCATCGAGTTCGATTACTGCTGTGTACACGCAGCGCTTGCAATGCGTGAAGATGGTTATGAAACCATCATGGTCAACTGTAACCCTGAAACGGTTTCTACAGATTACGACACATCAGACCGTTTGTACTTCGAACCAATCACATTGGAAGATGTGCTTGAAATCGTACGCATCGAGAAGCCTAAAGGCATTATCGTGCAGTACGGTGGTCAAACACCTTTGAAATTGGCTCGTGCTTTGGAAGAAGCCGGTGCGCCAATTATCGGTACATCTCCAGACGCGATTGACCGTGCAGAAGACCGTGAACGCTTCCAGCAAATGATTCAGCGTCTGCAACTTCGTCAACCGAACAACAGCATTGTAAAATCTGCTGAAGAAGGTATGGCTGAAGCAGCGAAAGTTGGCTATCCACTCGTTGTACGTCCATCATACGTTCTTGGCGGTCGTGCCATGGAAATCGTCTATAACGATGACGAATTGAAACGCTACTTACGTGATGCAGTTCAAGCATCAAACGAAGCACCGGTTCTTCTTGACCGCTTCCTTGATGACGCGATCGAAGTTGACGTGGACTGCGTATCTGACGGCAAAGACGTTGTGATTGGCGGTATCATGCAGCACATTGAACAAGCGGGTATCCACTCTGGTGACTCAGCATGTTCGATTCCTCCTTACTCGCTTTCTCAAGAAGTACAGGACGAAATGCGCCGTCAAACTGTTGCAATGGCAAAAGAACTGGGTGTAATCGGTTTGATGAACGTTCAGTTTGCAGTAAAAGGCACTGACGTTTACATTCTGGAAGTGAACCCACGTGCATCACGTACTGTACCGTTCGTTTCTAAATGTATCGGTGAGTCTTTAGCAAAAGTTGCTGCACGTTGTATGGCAGGTCAATCTCTAGAATCTCAAGGATTCACTAAAGAGATTATTCCTCAGCACTTCTCTGTAAAAGAAGCGGTGTTCCCATTCAACAAATTCCCGGGTGTTGACCCAATCCTTGGCCCTGAGATGAAATCGACTGGCGAAGTCATGGGTGTTGGTAAATCATTTGGTGAAGCGTTCTATAAAGCTGTATTAGGCTCGAACGATCGCTTACCAGGTAAACCAACTGAAGGCGAAGTAAAACATGCGTTCCTGTCTGTTCGTGATTCAGATAAGCCGCATGTCGCGCGTATCGCTCAGCAACTGGTAGACTATGGCTTCAAGTTGCTTGCAACGGGTGGCACATACAGCGTGATTACTGAAGCGGGTATTGCATGTGAACGTGTGAATAAAGTAACCGAAGGCCGTCCTAATATCGTGGACCGCTTGAAAAATGGCGAAATTCACCTCATTATCAATACATCTGAAGGTAAACAGGCTCAGCAGGATTCGTTCTCGATCCGTCGCTCGGCACTACAAGGCAAAGTGTATTACACTACCACCTTGAACGGTGCTGATGCTGTGTGCCAAGCTTTAGCAATCAAGTTGCCAATGGATGTATATCGCTTGCAAGACCTAACTAAAGGTTAATTAAGTTTCCAAGAAGTCCCGCTGCCTTCTTGGTGGCGGGCTTTTTTTTATTTATAGATTTTATATCTTTCAACTGACTTTTGAGGGACAACATGCAACGTTATCCTATGACACCTGAAGGCAAAATTGCCTTAGAGAAAGAATTACATCAACTGAAAACAGTTGACCGCCCTCGTATCACGGCTTCGATTGCAGAAGCGCGCGAACATGGCGACTTAAAAGAAAATGCGGAATATCATGCAGCCCGTGAACAGCAAGGTTTCTGTGAAGGCCGTATTCAGGACATCGAAGGTAAACTGGGCGCTTGCCAGGTCATCGATGTAAAAGAACTGGAACAATCAGGTCGTGTGGTTTTTGGTGTGACTGTTACCATTGAAAACCTGGATACTGAAGAACAAAAAACCTATAAAATTGTAGGCGATGACGAGGCAGATTTTAAGATCAATAAAATTTCTGTGAACTCGCCGATTGCACGTGGTCTTTTGGGCAAAAACGAAGGCGATGACGTGAAAATCAATACACCAAACGGTGAAGTTGAATACGAAATTGTGAAGGTTGAATATCTTTAATATTTAAAGTTATTTAATTTAAAGCCCCTCTTTTGAGGGGTTTTTATATTTAGCTATCGAACTTCAACAGATGATCGTGGTACTTATTTCAAGAATCCTGATGCCAGTAACTTGAACGCATGTAAGGCCTCAGGGAGTACCTGTGCAGGATACTCACTCGAAGCCACCCATAATGCAGCATTCATGGCTGCACCATTTAAAAACACTGCCGCTGCTTGTGGAGATACAGGTTTCAATCGATCTGCTGCCAAGAGCTGTTCAACGCACTCACGGGTAGACTGCAAACATTTGTTTTGACTCGGCCAATGTGCCGGATCACCCAGTACGGCCGGCCCATCACGTAATACTATACGCTGAAACTCCGGATCCAAGGCATGTTCAATATAGGTCTGTCCTTCAAGCAGCAAGCCTTCCCAAAGATCCTCAGGCTGTTCCAGATGCTGCTGGGCATATGCCGCCATCTCTGAATCGATCTGATCGACTACAGCAGCAAACAGACCCTTTTTATCACCAAAATGATGATAAAGCGCACCACGGGTCAGCCCCGCTTCTGCCGTGAGCTTATCCATTGAGGTATCTGCATAGCCATATTCAGCAAATGTACGGCGTGCAACTTCAATCAGTTTTTTGCGGGTTTCCGCCATTTTTTGTTCACGAACAGACATCAATTACTTTACCTCATCATCACAAAAATTTTAATTGACATACGTATCGTATGTCAATTATGTTTAATACATACGAAGCGTATGTGAAAATTTACGGCGCTTTAAAATAATTTTTCATCTAGGTTTTAACGAGAATAGTCATGACCAGAACTGCAATATTTCCTAAAGACCGCCATGCCCTATATGAACAGCATGGTTATTCGGCTGCAATCAAATCGCAAGATCTGCTCTTTGTCTCGGGTCAGGTCGGTAGCCGTGAAGATGGCAGCCCCGAACCTGATTTTGAAAAACAGGTAGAACGTGCTTTTGAAAATTTAGCTGCGACCCTCGCAGCGGCAGGTTGTAGCTTTGATGATATTATCGATGTGACGACTTTTCACACTGACCCAGAAGTACAGTTTGAAAGTATCATGAAAGTTAAGCAGCAAGTGTTTAATCAAAAGCCTTACCCAAACTGGACGGCTGTTGGTGTGACCTGGCTAGCGGGTTTTGATTTTGAAATTAAAGTCATTGCACGTATTCCCATCCAGTCTGCTATAACTTAATCATTTGCTTTATCCCTACTCGCTGGATTGTCTTTCGAGATTATTCAGCCAGTTTAGACGCCGATTAGGTATAATTTCTCATTCCTTGATTTTTGTATCTCCCTTATGGCCGAAAAGTTAATTAATTCCCCTGTAAACCACTGGTGTGAGTTCGAGTTCATCTCTAAAACGGTGAAAAATCCGAATATTCATATTAATGGGAACTATTCTTACTATTCGGCCTATTGGGATCAGGGCTTTGAGCGTTGTGTGGTGCGTTATCTGCATGATAAGCCCTCTACGCCAGAGAAGCCGATTGACCAGCTTCATATCGGTAATTTCGTCTGTTTTGGCGCAGAATGCGTGATTATGATGGGTGGCAACCAACTGCACCGTACCGACTGGATTTCAGCCTTTCCCTTCGATACACGCAGCTTTGTGCCTGCTGGCGATACATTCATTGGCGATGGTTGCTGGATTGGCTCACGTGCCATGATTATGCAAGGTGTAACGCTTGGCGAAGGTGCTGTGGTGGCAACAGGTGCCGTGGTCACCAAAGACGTTCCATCATACGCAGTGGTCGGTGGCGTGCCTGCCAAAATTATTAAATATCGTTTTCCTAAAGCAGATATAGAAAAACTGCTTTCTCTTAAACTCTATGACTTAGATGAAAAGCAGTTTTTAAAAATGCGTGAGCAGTTGCAAACAGATGATGTTAGATCACTGCTACATGCCTTTACTGCGCTTGAATAAAAGGGATTAACACCAAACTCCGCTGTTTATATTCGTCGATTTTATTATTTTTAAGCCAGTTTATATTCAAATAACTTAAACGCCATTCATAATAAGCCAATCCTACATCTCTATAGCTGATCTTAAGTACGGTCTCCTTCTGATCATCACAATAATTATTCTTTTTATCTTTCATATCTTTGTAGCAGGAAAGTCGATTCTGGTATTCGTAAAAAGGGAAATGCTCGAAGACCAGTTTTGTCTTTCCTTTTGGAAGTAATTGAATAAACTGTGCATTCTGTTCACCTGCATCATTTGAAACCCAGCCATGAATTAAGGCAATAGCATAACTATGCCGATTGAGTGGGTATAAGGCAGGATATATAAATTCTATACCACTCTTATCCTCTTTAAGCGCATAAACCTGTTGATACGTGGTTAGATCCCAATAATCAATGATTTGATATTTTCCAAGATTTTTTGAAAGCTGAATAATTTGTAAATTTTCATCAATTAAATAATATTTTTCAGCTTCAGCAATTTTAACTACCCAAAGTTTTGCATCACGCTCATCACAACTAAATTTTACTTTTTGACAAATTGATCTTATTTCTGCTTTGGAAATATTTTTTTCTTTAAAAGGAAATGACTTAATTGAATCTGCAGCAAAAACAGGCAAAGCCATAAATAAAATTAAAGTTGATAGCATTAAATTTTTAATCATCATACATATTCTTGTTATTTGTTTTATTTTAACTATTGTAGTGCTTTTCAGATTTTCCACCAACATCATCACCAAATATCAGACATAAAAAAACCCACTCAATCGGAGTGGGTTTTTTCAGAATATGGTGGCTATGACGAGACTTGAACTTGTGACCCCCGCATTATGAGTGCGGTGCTCTAACCAACTGAGCTACATAGCCTTAAACTGTGCGCGCATTATGAGATTTTCTTTAAAGAGCGTCAACCCCATAATGCACTGTTTGATCAAAATTTGTTGAAGTGAGCCGATAAGCCGGGTTCTGTCGTGAACGATCATTCCTCTAGGCGCACAATCACTCATGCGCTCAAGCGACCTACCCGAATCCAGCATGGGCCATGCCTAATGGATTCCTATTTGGTCTTGCTTCCGGTGGGGTTTACCTCGCCATGAACTGTTACCAGCCATGCGGTGCGCTCTTACCGCACCCTTTCACCCTTACCTCCGATTCCGATTGCTCGAAAACATAATGAAGGCGGTCTTCTCTCTGCTGCACTTGCCGTCGGTTTGCACCGCCCAGGCGTTACCTGGCACCTTGCCCTATGAAGCCCGGACTTTCCTCCCCTGCTTCAATCACGGAGATCTCCACAGCAGCGATCGTCTGGCTCACTTCGAGCGGCATAGTACCAAATATCGAGACTAATTGCTTGATGTTTTTTGAGCAGTCAGTTTTTCATACTTGGCTTGCAGCTGCTCCTGCGTTTCCGCATGGTTCGGATCCAGTGGAATACAATCCACCGGACAGAACAGCTGACATTGCGGTTGATCATGATGTCCGACGCACTCTGTACATAAATCTGGATGAATCTCATAAATGAGTTCACCCATATAAATGGCCTCATTCGGGCATACAGGTTCACAGACATCACAATTAATACATTCATCGGTGATATATAAAGACACGCTACCAACCTTGTTGAAGTTTACGCTCGAAGGCAGCAACCACGTTTGGTGGTACAAACTTGGTCACATCACCTCTTAATCGAGCAATTTCACGCACCAAAGTGGATGAAATAAAAGAATATTGCTCTGAAGGAGTTAAAAATACCGCTTCAAAGTGGGAGTCAAGCTGACGGTTCATATTGGCCAGCTGAAATTCATACTCGAAATCGGACACTGCACGCAAACCACGCAGTACAGCCGTCGCTTTTTGTTCACGAAAGAAATTGACCAGCAAACCATCAAAACCTACAAATTCAACATTGTCCAAATGACTCAATGACTCTTTTGCCAGGGCAACACGCTCTTCCAGACTAAATACCGGATTTTTATGATGACCGATGGCAATCGCCACAACGACCTCATCAAACATTCGCGCTGCGCGGGTTACCAAATCAATATGTCCATTGGTAATTGGATCAAAAGTCCCCGGATAAATCACACGAGTTTTAGACATCCATTTGTACTCTGTTTGTTATGTAGAATCTTATTTTAGCAAAAACTTGTTTTTTTGGTGAATAATCCTCATTAATTTAAAAAACTTCACCTTATTTCTAGTTGCGGTACAATAGCAGCACGTTTGGAAGTATCAGATTATGGCGAAAGCATCTATTGTAGTAAAAAAAAATAATGGCGGTACCATTGCACTGAATAAACGTGCCCGCCACGATTATTTTATTGAAGAGAAATTTGAAGCGGGGCTGTCATTAAAGGGCTGGGAAGTCAAATCAATGCGTGCCGGTCGTATGACCATTGTCGAAAGCTATATTACCTTTAAAAATGGTGAAGCTTTCCTGTTTGGTGCGCAAGTTCAGCCTTTGCTGAGTGCTTCAACACACGTGGTGCCTGAAGCGACCCGTACCCGAAAACTGTTGTTGAATCGCCGTGAAATTGAAAAGCTGATGGGCGCGATTAACCAGAAAGGTTATTCCTGCGTGCCACTGGCCTGTTACTGGAAAGGCCCGCATGCCAAGCTGGAAATTGCACTGGTCAAAGGTAAGCAGCTCCATGACAAACGTGCCACTGAAAAAGACCGTGACTGGCAACGTGATAAAGCGCGAATTTTCCATAAATAATGGATCAATACTTGAATATAAAAACCTCCAGCATGTGGAGGTTTTTTTATCACTGACTAAGCTGGATGATTTAAGCGCGCCAGTGTCAAAGCAATATATTCGCCAAACCAGAGCGCGGTTTTTAAATCCCCTTCAGGTGGGGTGACTTCTACCGGTGCATTGTCCGACTGGGTCATCAGCCCCAAAAAGCTCGACATACGATTCAGATCAGTCACGGCACGACCTGTCGGCATCAAGGGCAAACCGCTCCACAACATACCATGCTGCATCGCAAACAGGTTGATTTGCTGCAACACTGCCAGTTTGTCGCCACTAAGTCCGCCACCATTGGTAAAAGCTGCTGCCAGTTTGCCCTGCCAGCTACGCGCCAGCCAGCGCTTGGATGACTGCTCCATAAACAGCTTCATGGCAGAGGTCAGGCTTCCCATATAGGTCGGACAACCAAAGACAATCGCATCTGCGGCATCTAGCACATCCCAATCAATATGTTCGACATTCATCATATGCACCTGAACACCAGTTTCCCGTGCACCATCAGCAATAAAATTTGCCACTTTAGCCGTGTGTCCATAAGGACTGTGATAAACAATCGCAACAGATTTGGAAGATAGGGACATAATGCTCAAAAGCCAAAAAATTCAGTTAAGTTTAACATTTTCATGCCATAAACACGAATGTCGCCATACGACCCATTTTAGGCTCACGGCGATAAGAAAAATATTCATCCGCCTGACGATAAGAACACTGATCCCCGCCCAATACGGTATGTATCCCATGTTGTCGCAAGATATAACGCGCAATCGCATACAGGTCGGCATAATATTTACCCGCCTGCTCGCCCACCTGAAATGCACTGTCCAGTTCAGGATATTTACTGCAAAAAGCCACTTTCACCTCAGTGCCAATTTCAAAACAGGGCTGACTGATGGCTGCACCAAGCCAGGCCCAGGTCGGCGGAGTCTGCATGGCCGCAATGGTATTTTCGATAATACCACCGGCCAGACCACGCCAACCGGCATGCAAATTGGCAACTTCCGTACCATCGGCATTACCTAACACCACCGGCAAACAGTCTGCGGTCATCATCATCAGGGCATGCGCTTTGCGCTGCGTCACCAGACCATCGCCGACCAATGCCTCAAAGGGTATCTGTTCATTAATGCTATGACAGATGGTGCTATGCGTCTGGGTCATCCAGGTAATTTTATCTACGCCAAAGGCAGCGAAATCTTGCAGTAAAGCCATACGATGCTGTTGTACCCGCTGCGCATCATCCTGCACATGCAAGGCCAGATTAAAACCTGCAAGCTCAGGCTGCATGGATGGCTGTACTTTCGCATGATGAACGCGGGTCTGACCCACATACACACCTTGTGGAAGTCCTGGTACAAATTGCATCTCGATTCCTTGCTTTGACGCGAGCTAAATAAAAAAATTAATAGGCTTTGTTTTCGGTGCGCAGCACTTCAATCAGATTGGCAAAATCTTCCGGCCACGGCGCTTCAAAGGTCATTTCTTCTTTGCTACGCGGATGGGTCAGACCGAGTTTTGCTGCATGCAAGGCCTGACGTTTAAAGCCACGTAAAGTATCATCTAATAATTGTGATGCACCTGCCGGCATACGTACACGCGGCATATACACCTGATCACCAATCAAGCCAAAGCCGATATAGCTAAAATGCACACGAATCTGGTGGGTACGTCCGGTTTCAAGACGGGCTTGAACACGGGTGAAATGCTGGAAGCGCTCTTTGACGTTATAATGCGTTACTGCATCTTTACCGCCCGGAAGCACAGTCATTTTCACGCGATCCACCGGATGGCGTTTGATCGGTTCATCAATGGTACCGCCAGCAATAATATTGCCATATACCACCAGATCATACAGACGATACACTGATTTTTTCTCAAGCTGTTTGCTGAGAGAGAACTGTGCTTCCAGATTTTTCGCTACGACCAACAGACCGCTGGTGTCTTTATCGATACGATGTACCAGACCTGCACGCGCCAGTTCAGCTGATTTCGGATAGTGATGCAATAAAGCATTCACCAAGGTGCCAGAACTATTGCCAGCGCCCGGATGTACCACCATACCGACTGGTTTGTTGATGACCATAATGTCATCATCTTCATAGATGATGTCCAGTGGAATGTCTTCTGGCAGGCTGCGCGTTTGTGCTTCAAGCTCGACATTTAAGGTCAGGGTTTCAAAACCATCACTTTTAAATTTCGGCTTGACCGGCTGACCATTCACCAATAAATTGCCATCTTTGATCCATTGCTTTAATTTTTCTCGGGAAAAATCGCTCCAGACCATCGCGGCAATCTGGTCGATCCGTTGCCCGATATAAGTTTCATCCAGTTGAAATTGCAACGATAAACGTGTTGCAGTTGCTTCTGAAGTATGGTTATCTGCATCCTCAGAATCTTCAAGTAAATTGAAATCAGTATCAGGGATATTAGAATTGGAAGATTGTGCTTGACTCATTTGCTCATTCAGACAAAAGTGGTTTAATAGTGCAATTGTAGCTCATTGCCCGTATTAACAGAGGAATTTTTATGTCGCTACCACATTATAAAATGACAATGCTTGCCCTCACGATTGGCATTGCATCGGCAATGGTAGGCTGTAGCAGTAATCCCAAAAAAGAAGTCGTGGATAAAGGTCCTGAATCTAGCGAGCAAGTTTATATTCAAAAAGCACAGAAAGCGCTAGATCGTAATCAATATACCGATGCCGCAAAACAGCTAGAAGCACTGGAAACCTATTTCCCGACCAGTCAGTATGCTCCGCAAGCGCAACTTGAACTGTTATATGTAAAATTTCAGCAAAAAGATTATGAAGGTGCAGTGGCACTGGCAGAGCGTTTTATCCGTCTGAATCCACAACATCCAAATGTCGACTATGCTTACTATGTACGCGGCGTATCCAATATGGAGCAGAACTATAATGGTCTGCTGCGTTATACCTCGCTGAAACAGTCGCATCGTGATGTCAGCTATCTGAAAGTGGCTTATCAGAATTTTGTCGATTTCATTCGCCGCTATCCGTCTAGCACCTATGCGGTCGATGCAGCGCAGCGCATGAAATTTATCGGTCAGGAACTGGCTGAGCATGAAATGAATGCGGCACGCTTTAATTTAAAACGTAAAGCCTATCTGGCTGCGGTTGAACGTGCACAATGGGTGGTGGAACATTATCCACAAACCCCTCAGATTCCAGAAGCACTGGCAACGATTGCCTATGGCTATGATCAACTGGGTGATAAAGCAACCTCTCAGCAATATGTTGATGTGTTAAAGCTGAATTATCCAAATCTGGTGAAATCTGATGGTACGGTCAACTTGCGTGCAGCACGTAGCGAAAGCAGTTTCTTTAACCGTGCCACACTGGGTATTTTTGGTAAAGAAGCCAAGACGGTGACTGACAACAATGCAGAGTCGGATGCGCCAGAAACTGAAAAGCGCAGCCTGACCAATCGTGTGTCTTTTGGTTTGCTTGATCGTCCTAAAAATACCGAAGCAGAGCAACCTGAACCGACTGCCGAATAAGCCGACTGTCACAGGTGCATTTTCTTTAAGGGCAAGGTATCATACTTGCCCTTTTGCTTTGTCCCGGCCAGGCTTGAACAAATCGTACAAAAGGTATACAAAGGAAGTTAAAAAGAATTGACCTGAATCAGTTCAATCCTATTGATTCAATCACTTAAACCTTAGATACGCAGCACGAGAAGCTCAGCAGATTATGGCAATTCCTCAACATACGATTGATCAGATTCTCGATCGCACCGATATTGTCGATGTGATTGGTCAATTCGTGAAACTGAAAAAAACTGGCCGTACCTATTCGGGCTGCTGTCCTTTCCATCAGGAAAAATCGCCCTCTTTTCACGTCTATCGTGACAAACAATATTTTCACTGTTTTGGCTGTCAGGCCAATGGCAACGCCATCCGTTTTTTAATGGACATTGGTAGCCGTAATTTCGTCGAAGTGATGAAAGACCTGTCCAGTCAGACCGGCATTGAACTGCCAAAAGACAATACTGATTCCAATAAATTAAAATACAAACGGGAAGCAGCCAAACCGAAAATAGTCGCTACGACCAAAGTTGAGAATACGCAAGCTCCGCAACGCCCAGCACAAGAATATTCTGTGTCGGATGCTTCTTTTGATCCATTTGCAGAGTTTCAGGCCTCCGAACAGGATTTCTACGGCGACCCTTTTGCTGCTTTTGAACACATGCCAATGGCCGAAGTTCAGCAAGACGGCAACTTATACGACCTGCTGGAAAATATTGCGCAGTTCTATGAACGCCAGTTACCCAACAGTTCCAGTGCACAGCAATATTTCAAGCAACGTGGCCTGACTGCAGAAACCATTGCCTATTGGCGCTTAGGTTATGCACCTGAAGACTGGCAACATCTGGAAAAAGCCTTTCCTCAGGATATTGAAGGCCTGAAACTACTGGGGCTGATTCGTACCAGCGACAGTGGCCGTGATTTTGATCTATTGCGTGAACGGGTAATTTTCCCGATTCGTGATACCAAGGGTCGTGTGGTCGGCTTTGGTGGCCGTGCGCTCAATGACGAGATCAAGCCCAAATACATCAACTCGCCAGACTCTGAAGTTTTCCATAAGAACCAGTTGCTTTATGGGCTGTATGAAGGCAGAAAGCAGAAAGCCCAGGAATGGCTGATGGTCGAAGGCTATATGGATGTGATTGCATTGCAGCAATACGGCATTCATGGCGCAGTCGCGACACTGGGGACTGCCAGTAATACCGACCATCTGAACATTCTGTTTAAGCAGAACAACCGGATTACCATTGCCTTTGATGGCGATGCTGCCGGTCAAAAAGCCGCACGCCGAACGCTGGACATTGCCCTGCCATTACTCAGTGATGGCCGTGAGCTGAAATTCTTTGTTTTGCCTGCTGACCATGACCCGGACTCCTTGATCCGCCGTGAAGGCATCGAAAACTTTAGACGCTTGCTGGATCAGGCGCCGCTGATGTCGGACTTCGTGTTTGCCCATCTGACCCAAAATCAGGACATCACTACCCCTGAAGGTAAAAGTCAGGTCATGGGTGAACTGAAAAATCTGACCGAATTATTGCCTAAACATGGCTCATTCCGCTATTTGCTGCAGCAATTTTTCCGCGAAAAACTGGGCTTTAACCGTAAATGGCAACCCAAGGTTAATACCGATGCATCCTTAAGTTTTAGCACCAAAATTGATGCTGAAGAATATGTGATTGCAATTTTGATGAATCATCCCTATTTGTATATTCATTTTGAACCACTGCGTGCGCTGGTATCTGAAGATCAGCTGCTGTTTAAAATCCTAAATATTCTGAATGTGATTTTTGATGACCTGCCGGATGATCCTGAACTCTCGATCTATTATGTTTTAGGTGCCTGTGCAGTACATCATCATGAATTACAGCATATTCTACAACATGCCAATGTGAGCGATTATACCTCTTCGCCTGAACAGGCCGACAAACTGGCGGCAGACTTCTCGACCAAGCTGCAATATCAGTGTCTGAAAAACAAGATAAAATCGAAAAAATTTAGCAGCATTGCAGAAATGAAGAATCTGAAAATGCAGATTTACGAAATTGATAAAAAACGCTCCATGACCTTATTGGACGATTAACAGTTTTAAATCGCTTCAAATAAAAATAAGGCGTTTATCTCTAAACGCCGTTCTTCAAAATAGCTATTGTTAAAGAGCTCGCTAATGTTTGGTCTTGCGGCGTGTATCAACTACCTCTTGCAAGGTATCGCGCATCATTTCAAAACAGCTTGGATCTTCCGCCTTGGCCGCCTCACGCAGCACAATAGAAGTCGGATGTAAGAGTTTCTGTGTCAGGCGGTGCGAAAACTCAGCCATAACCATTTCTGCTTTTTCACCCTGGGCAATACGTTGCAGCGCCAATGCCAGTTCTTCCTGCCGCAACTCTTCACCATGGTCACGATAAGCATGAATGGTGGCCCCGGCCTGCTTGACCTTTTGCTGGGTCATCAGTTCTGTTGCGAGCTGATTCACCATAACTTCGGCTTCAACCGCAGCCTGACGACGATGCGCCAGATTTTCCTCAATCACGCTTTGCAGATCATCGACGCCATACAGATATACCCCATCAAGTTTTTCAACTTTAGGATCGATATCACGTGGCACGGCCAGATCGACTAACAACATTTGCTGGTAACGGCGTTTTTTCAGTGCCGCTTTGATATCTGCAAAATGAATCACCTGATGCAGACTGCCGGTACAACTGGAAATCACATCGGCGCGATGCAGATTGTCTGCCAGCTGGTCAAAGTCAATAATTTCTACTTCTACCCGATGCGCAATTTCCTGCGCCAGAATGTCTGCACGTTCTCGGGTACGGTTACAGATAATAATCTTGCCCACACCCATTTCTGCGAGATGCTTGGCGACCAGACTGTTCATCTCCCCGGCTGCTACCACCATAATGGTGAGCTTGTCTGGATGACTAAATACCTGTAGGGCCAACTGTGCAACCGCATAGCCCATCGATACCGCATGACTGCCGACAGCAGTCTCGGAACGAACCCGTTTGGCCGCATAAAAGGCATATTCAAAAATTCGGTTTAAACTGCGTGACACCGTCTGGGAGTCTTTGGCAAGAGAAAGTGCATTTTTGACTTGTCCCAGAATCTGCGGTTCACCCAGCATCAGTGAATCCAGACCACTGGCGACACGCATCAAGTGCGTCACGGCTTGGGCATTTTCATAACGATAGACATGATTTTGCAGTTGTTTGACATCCACCCCATTTTTTTGGGCGAGCCAGTTCAGCACCATGTCGACATTGTCAGACATCGCGTAAACTTCGGTTCGGTTACATGTAGACACCACCACCATGTCGTTTAATTCAGGGTGTTGGCTTTGCTCGGCAAGAATGGCACTTAACTTTTCAGGGTTAAACGCAACTTGTTCCCGCAGTTCTACAGAGGCAGTTTGATGGTTGACACCCAATGCAAAGAAAGACATATCAGGTCATCATTTCAATAAATTTATGCTATTGTGCAATATCGGTGTCATAAAAAGCATTACTTGGATCAAGAAAAATTGCGTCAAACAATCAGCCGTATCAACGGCCCTACAATTAAGCAATATTCTACCACATTCCTATTGGTGGGTAGCATGGCTTCAACTGCTCATCTTTATGCAGCGGAAGCAGTTTACCATGCAAATCAAAATTATGATGCCATAAAACAAAGTATGATGGCCGAGTTTGCCATTGCCGCACATGACATTCCGACTGCTTTGCACAACTATACGGTTCTGGCAATCAAGAGCAATTCCACCACGGTCAAGCAGCGTGCACTGAATGTTGCATTGGAACATGATGATTTACAGGCAGCCCTCGATATCTCGACCCACTGGGTGGTACAGGAGCCGCAGGATGTCCCCGCTTTATTTTATTTATCCCATATTGCCCTGAAAGCGCATGAGTATGAGCTGGCGGCAGAGACCTTAGAGAAAATCCTGCAAATTGATGACAGTGCCGATCTGGAAGAAATTCTCGCTGGGATTTCACCTGAAGGCACAGAAGACCGCAGCTATCTGATTCAGGCTTTAAGCACCACCAAAGCCAGAGACAATCCGTCTATTCTGGTGCTGGTGGCCGGTCTGGAAGCACAAAATGGTCAGCTGGAACAGGCTTTAAATACCATTAACCGTGCTCTAAAAAAACGTCCGAATGCGACTGGTTATATCCTGATGAAAGCCAATCTGCTGAATGCGCTTGGCGATCCAGAAGAAACCCTGCAATGGTATGAAAAATCCAGCCGTAAACACCGCAATAATCTGGATGTGCGTCTGGCCGAAGTCAAATATCTGGTCAAGCTGAACGAAGCGACTTTGGCGCTGAAAAAACTGCAAGACATTCTAAAAAAATGGCCAACGGCTGAAGAAGCCCTGTTCATTGCCGGACTGACCAGTATTGATCTGGAAGAATACGAGAAGGCCGAAAAACATCTGGTCGAACTGCGTTATTCTGCGCAGTATCAAAATGAAGCCTATTATTATCTGGCAGTGAATGCTGAACGCAAACAGCATTATGAAACCGCCAAAGCCTATTATCGTCTGGTCGATGGCAGTCTGTACACCGTCTCGCGTCGTAACATGATCTCGATTTTTGCCCAGCAGGATAAGCTGCATGATGCGCTGCGTTTCTTGACTCAGGAACGGGTGAATTATCCACAACATGCCAGCTTTTTATATCTGGCCCAGGCAGATATTTTAACGCGTATGCAGAATAAAAAAGCTGCGATCCGCCTGCTAGAAGAAGCCAGCAAAAACCTGCCGGATGATCCGGAACTGGTTTATGCGCAAGTGCTATTGCTAGATCCACATCAGGATCGCAACAAGCTGGATAAATTGCTGGCAAATTTACTCAAGATTGAACCGAATAGTCCGACCTATCTGAATGCCTATGCCTATACCCTGGCAATGCAGAACCGGCGTCTGGAAGAAGCGCGCCGCTATGTCGAACAGGCACTGGAATATGCACCGGAACAGGCTTCCATTCTGGATACTTATGGTTATATCTGTTATTTACAGAATGACTTTGCCACGGCTGCAGATGTCTTATACAAAGCATATCAACTCAATCCAAGCGTGAAGATTGGGGTACGTTATGCGCGTTCGTTGTACATGAATGGTGATATACAACACTTCCATCAAGTGTTACAACAATTACAACAAAACCATCCAAATGACCCCGAATTAAAACAACTTAATTCGCTATTGTTAGCACCACAAAACCAAACGAGTTAATTCTTTTATGCGCAATTTAAGCCAATTGGGCTGCTGTGCCTTTGCAGCAACTGCTTTATTCTTAACTGGCTGTCAGCAGATGATCAATCCGCAAACGCCAGTGACACCTTCTGTACAGGCAGATAATCAATTCCAGCTGCAAGGTAAAATTGGTGTGCGCACACCGCAACAGACCGGCAGTGCATTCTTTACCTGGGTACAACAGCAAGAAGAATTTGATATTGAGCTGAGTGGTATTTTAGGTGTGGGCAAAACCCAGATTTCCGGCACGCCCGGCCAAGTCACATTAAACAGTGCTAAAACAGGTGTGATTCAAGCGGCAAGTGCCGAAGAATTACTGCAACGCGCCACAGGCTGGCAAGCACCGATCAGCTATTTAGTGGACTGGGTACAGGCCCGCCCTGCTACCACGACTGCAAAATTACAAAAAGACGACACGCAGCGGATTAGCCAGATTATTGAACAGGGCTGGACGGTCGATCTCAATTACAATGCGCAGGCCAAAATACCAAACCGCTTGATTTTAAAGCAGTCACTTGAAAATGGCGCGGAAAACCGTATTACAATGATCATTGAAAACCGTTAATTGACCTGATGTTAGCCCATGATGATTCGTGTTCCCTCGCCTGCTAAACTGAATTTGTTTTTACATATTACCGGTCGCCGTGAAAATGGCTATCACGAGCTGCAAAGCATTTTTCAGCTGATTGATCTGTATGACTGGCTGGAGTTTGAACAAACAGATAATCAACACATCCAGATTGAAGGGCTGGCCTCCGTCGACCTAGAACAGAATTTAATCTATCGTGCGGTACAACTGTTGAAGCCCTATGCTCAAACACTATCCGGACTAAAGATTCATCTGGAAAAAAATATCCCGATGGGTGCTGGACTCGGGGGCGGCTCGTCTAATGCAGCCACCACCCTGATTGTGCTGAACCAGCTCTGGCAGTGCGGTTTAAATATCGAGCAACTGGCAGATCTCGGAGTCAAGCTGGGTGCAGATGTACCGATATTTGTACATGGTCGAAATGCTTGGGCTGAAGGCATTGGCGAACACTTAACATTCATAGACTTAGATCAAAAACAATTCATTGTGTTAAAACCTGACTGTTTTATCAGCACTCAACGGCTTTTTTCGCAAAAAGCATTGACAAGAGACACGAAGAGCACTAAATTTTGCGCCTATCAGCAAACGCCATCTGATTTTGGAAATAACTTTGAGCCACTGGCTCGATCCTTATATCCTGAAGTCGATGAAGCGATGCAATATCTCGACCAGTTCGGTATTGCAAAACTTACAGGTACAGGTGCTTGTGTGTTTATTGAAGTCACTGAAAATCTGAATATCGAAGATATTCTTGCAAATGCACCATGTAAAGCTTACCTGGTCAACAGTTTACAAGAATCACCTTTAGTTCAGTTTAAAGTGTAGATAGGGGTATCGCCAAGTGGTAAGGCACCGGGTTTTGATCTCGGCATCCGTTGGTTCGAATCCAGCTACCCCTGCCATTTTCACCTGTAGATGTACTGTATTAGGGGTATCGCCAAGTGGTAAGGCACCGGGTTTTGATCTCGGCATCCGTTGGTTCGAATCCAGCTACCCCTGCCATCTTACAGTTCATCAAATTTAGGGGTATCGCCAAGTGGTAAGGCACCGGGTTTTGATCTCGGCATCCGTTGGTTCGAATCCAGCTACCCCTGCCATTTTCTCGAAAAAAGACAGAACACTCATTTGCTGTAAGACTGTTAATTTACCTTGACACTTTACCGTAAAAATATTAAAGTTCTGCCGCATTAGGGGTATCGCCAAGTGGTAAGGCACCGGGTTTTGATCTCGGCATCCGTTGGTTCGAATCCAGCTACCCCTGCCATCTATTCCCATATATCCCAACCGCCAAGGGTGCTTCATGCCCAATCTTGTCGTTTTTAGTGGATCTGCGCATCCACAATTCGCTCAAAAAGTCGTAAGTCACTTACATATTCCTCTAGGCGCTGCCTCTGTAGGTCAGTTCTCTGATGGTGAAATCGCTGTCGAGATTACTGAAAACGTTCGTGGTAAAGACGTATTCGTCGTGCAACCTACTTGTGCTCCTACTAACGATAACCTGATGGAAATCTTAGTCATGGCTGACGCTTTGCGTCGTGCAAGTGCAGGTCGTATTACTGCCGTGATTCCTTACTTTGGTTATGCTCGTCAAGACCGTCGTCCACGTTCAAGCCGTGTGCCAATTACTGCTAAAGTCGTTGCAGACATGCTGACGACTGTAGGTATTGACCGCGTTGTGATGATTGATCTTCATGCTGACCAGATCCAAGGTTTCTTCGATATCCCTGTAGACAACATCTACGGTACACCAGCGCTACTTGCTGACTTACGTCAGCAGTCACATCACAACCTGATGGTGGTTTCACCTGACGTCGGTGGTGTGGTTCGTGCACGTGCTGTTGCGAAACAAATGGGTGATATCGATCTTGCAATCATCGATAAGCGTCGTCAAAAAGCGAATGAATCACAAGTGATGCATTTGATTGGCGATGTGAAAGATCGTGATTGTGTCATCGTCGATGACATGGTAGATACTGCAGGCACTTTATGCAAAGCAGCTGATGCATTGAAAACTTTCGGTGCTCGCAAGGTTGTTGCTTATGCAACGCATCCAGTACTTTCTGGTAAAGCATTAGAAAACTTAAGACATTCTGTGATTGATGAGTTGGTGGTTTGTGACACCATCCCACTTTCAGATGAAGCTTTAGCACTGGGCAAGATTCGCCAGGTTTCCGTAGCCAGCATGGTTGCCGAAACGATTCGTCGCATTAACAACGAAGAATCTATTAGCGCAATGTTCGATTCTTATCTATAATAGAGCGCTGAATTTTCAAAGCCCTGCCATTTGGTAGGGCTTTTACTCACTAGACTGGTCGCAAGTCTGGTTCATTTAACTTAAATAGGATGTCTATCATGGCAAACTTCGTATTAAACGCAGCAGCACGTGAAGAAGCAGTTCAAGGGAAAGGTTCGAGCCGCCGCCTTCGTCTTCAAGCTAAAGTTCCTGCAATCATCTACGGTGGCGAAGCTGCTCCTGTAGCTGTTACTCTTGAGCTTCGTCAGCTTGTTAAATTCTTAGAAAACAACTCTTTCTTTGAAGAAGTTATCGAAATTGATGTAGACGGTAAAGTTGAAAGCGTGAAAATCCAAGCCTTACAACGTCACCCAGCTAAAAACACGCCTATGCACGCTGACTTTAAACGCGCATAAGTGTTAATGGTGTAATTAGTGTCAAATATTTCACTGATTGTTGGTTTGGGCAACCCAGGTTCTGAGTATGCCCAAACCCGCCATAATGCAGGGGCCTGGTTCGTAGAACGCCTTGCAGAGCAATATGGCATTACCCTCAAGAAAGACCCGAAATTCAATGGATTTAGTGGTCGTGGCAATATCGAAGGTCAAGACGTTCGTCTTCTTCTACCTACAACCTTTATGAACCTTTCCGGTAAAAGTGTTGTTCCTTTCGCCAAATTCTACAATATCGCACCTGAATCGATCCTGATTGCCCATGATGAACTGGATATGAATCCTGGTATCATTCGTCTGAAAACGGGTGGTGGTCACGGTGGTCATAATGGTCTACGCGATATCGTGCCGCATATTGGTTCAAACTTCCATCGCCTGCGTATTGGAATCGGCCATCCTGGTGCCAAAGACCGTGTTTCTGGTCATGTGCTCAGCAAAGCGCCGAGCAGCGAACAAAAGTTAATGGATGATGCAATTTCACATGCGCTCGCACGTACCAAAATGCTGGTGAATGCAGAAGTACAGCAAGCCATGAATCAAATTAATGCCTATAAGCCGAACTGATCATTCAAAAATCGCTGGACAATTCCGCTTGTCAGAAAGATCATTTAAGCGCAAAATGCGCAAGCCTACCCACTTATCCAGTGTCGTAGAAATTGATTCAACCATATGATGATCAAAGTCTTAGTTCAACTCAGGGGACGCTAGCCATGCTATCTCGTTTATTAAAATGCAAAATTCACCGCGCTCACGTTACACATGCAGAATTACACTATGAAGGTTCATGTGCAATTGATGGCGTTTTGATGGATTTAGCTGGCATTCGCGAATACGAAGAAATTCATGTGTGGAACGTGACCAATGGTAAACGTTTTGCAACTTATGCCATTCGTGGCGAAGATAATTCAGGCATCATTTCAGTCAATGGTGGCGCTGCACATCAAGCCGATGTAGGCGATATCATCATTATTGCAACTTTTGGTGATTTCACTGAAGCTGAAGCAAATGCACATCAGCCACGCTTGGTCTATGCAAATCCAAACAATACCGTCAGCCATACTGCCAACTGTATTCCGGTACAAGTCGCTTAAGTCGATTCGACCAGATTCCCAAAGCTCGCACCTCGCGGGCTTTTTTATGGCCAGAATGACTAAATATAATTAACTGCCCTGCCGCCAGCTTTTAGAACTTTCACAATTTAGGGGCTTTAAATGGGAGTCAACAAGATTAACCAGTAAAGCCTTTCCATTTTCCTTAAGCTTAAGTTCGGCAAATTTGGCACTGCGATAACACGGCTCCAGGCCTTCGGCGAATAAAAAACTATTGGCCGCCGGATATAAAGCTTCAAAACTATTGCGTGGATTCTTTAACAGCAGTTTTGCGGAAGATGCCGGATGAACTTGTAACAGACGCGGATCAAAACTGCTTCGTATCACCCGTCGTTGTGCATCCAAGCGTACATAGCTCATGACCTGAGACCGATCTTTAAAATCCTGAATAGTGATATCTGAACCTGTTTGATTCAGGGCAGTTTCATCAGCATCTAGACCAGCAAAATGCAACTGATAGTTCAGCGCCATATAATCGCCCTGCAAAATCGAACGCGGATCGACGGGCGCCAACTTAACAAAAATACTCTGACTATTTCTTAAATGCCATTCATGCTGGATAATTAAGCCCACAAATAAGGCAATACTAAAAATACTCAGGTGTAGCACCCAGAACTTTTTCATGAGGCTACTCCTGTTTTCGACTGAAATTTCGGTGAGCTCAACACATAAGCCAGAAGCAAAACCAGCAGACCTGAAGCAAAGATACTGACACTCTTAAATAAAAAGCTGAGTCCCAGATTGTAATACAGCAACCATAACCAGAAGATCAGTAACAGAACCAATAAGGCCTGCATCAATCGCTGTTGATTGACCATCGCCCAGGCCATAAGTACCAGAATGATGAAAATTTCAAAATAGCCCAGTGCAATCAGTAAAATGCCTGCGGCAGGAATCAGCCAGAGTGGTGTCAGCGAAAATTGCTTCAGATGTATTCCGATAAAACTCAGCAGCCATACTGCGGGTAAAATATAGAAAACAATTGCTTCATCTATACCGCGCGGATGCAGTTGCTGCGCTACGCCAAATTGCAACAGACATTGAAAAATAGCCGTTGCTGCCAAAATACTGATCATCCACAGATTCACACTTTTGGCATAAGCTGAAGCAAGCCAGTGTCTTGCAGTGAGTAAAGCCACGATCAGCACACTGTAATTCAACAGCATGATCCATGTGATCAGGCGATGGTCATGAGAAAATGGGTGCTGCTCGATTAAAACTGCAATTCCCAACGCATGAGCCAGTAATAACTGTAATAGCAGCACCAGCCAATGCATGCGATTCATGATACTTAGCAACGTAATACCGATTTGTATCAGCCAGATCAACAACAAACTATCTGTCAACAATTCGGTATGAATCAGGACAGCAGCCTGACCGCAAACCCACAAACAATAAGCCAGTTGCCGCAGAAAAACTGAAGGCTTGCTATGAATCAGCCACCAGGCAATCCCGATAAAGATTAGCCCCATCAGGATGGATAAACTTTCCCAATAGGTCAGCAACAGCATGGCCAGTATCACACCAGCAATCCATGCGCCCAGCGCCAGTGGAATGACCGAAAACCGGCTCTGGGGTAACAGCTTTATCAGCAGCGCACTAATCGCCGCAAACCAGCCAAAGATGAGCAAAGCCAGCACCAATAAGCCTGCAGCTGAATTTTGCAAATATTGGTCTGTGAGATCAAAAATCAGAATGCTAAAACTCAGTGCCAGCCCTGCAACCAGCAAACTGGTTTCCAGCTGTTGCTGCCGAGTATAGAAATAAGCACTAAATAACAGTGCTAAGACCAGTACCGAAGCCAAATACCAGATCGAATTCGAGTCGATAAATCGAAACATGCTGAATACCGAAATGAGTACCACCACGGCAATCAACAGATAGCGTAAAACCGGATAATAGCGTAATGCATAGATCAGACTCAGTCCGGTCAACAGATTAAGACTGAGCAGATAGGCAGTTTCAGCACGCACCAACCAAAAGCTTTGTTTAAAATAAAAATAAAGCGCCAGCTGGCTGACCACGCAAAATAATGCAAACACACCAATATTCGGTCGATACAGCCAAGGCAAAAGTAACAATGCCCAAAGCAAAAATAGTTGATAACTGTCCGCGCCAGTCTGATAGATCTGCCCAATCACCGCCAGACTTAAGCCCAGCATTAAACCCGATACAGTATCCAGACTTTGTCTTAACTTTTCTCGCGCAGCAAAATGCACACTCAGCAATGCCGAACCCAGCAATAAAACTTGCGGCATAAACAACTGGACAAATTTCGGCAGCATCCACCAGTTTGCTGCCAGCAGATACACGATACTGACAGCGATCAGCGCGAGTCCAATGATTTGAAGAATCTGAATAACAGCAGGTTGAATAAATAACAGCGGTGAGAATGGATGATCGGGCTTGGTTACTGTTTTAGACATGCTGATCTGTTCAATTTTTATTTGATTTTACCTTAGCATGATTTTTAGCGCATATGCCAGGCAGGAACCTTACAACTGTGCAGTACTTTTTTAAATCAGGATCTGATAAATGCCGTAAAGAGCAATGATCAGCAGAATGAGACCACACAAGGCCAGCAAATGCGGATACAACCGAGAACGGGATAAACGGTTAAAACCCAAATACACCACCGACAGGGTCAGGAAATCCAGCACGATCCAGCTCAAGGTTAAGATTATGAGACTCAAATCGAGATCAGATGTAATACCAATAAACTGCGGGAAAAAAGCCGCAAAGAAAATAATATCTTTGGGATTGGAAATACCGACCAGAAAACCCTGCTGAAAGCCGCCACGTACCGGAGATAACTTCTTTTGAGTTGACTCTGCTTGCTGGAAAATCACCTCCCGAAATATTTGCAGCCCCAGATAACCAATATACAGACAACCCAGCAACTTGATGGCATCTAGCCATTGCGCATTAATGACCAGCAAGCCTTTCAGGCTTAATATCGATAAAGCAATCAATATCAATGAAGCGAAATTGGTGCCAAAAATAGTTCTTAAAGCCGCAGCATAACCGCCTTTTAGACCGGCACTGGCCACCAGCAACATCACCGGACCAGGCGTGGCGATCATTACCACAACAGCCAGACAATACAAGAGATACTCACTGATATTCATGCTTTTCCCTCAGCTGTTGTTATTTTTCTGCATAAAAAAAGAGGACTTATTCCTCTTCCTGCAGATGAATCAGATGCTGACTAATGCCATCCGCCCGCAGAAAAGCCAGATCATAACTGGCAGTGGCCAAAGCCAGAATCCGGCGCTCAAACTCATCCCAGAGTGGACGTACCTGCTTATAATGAATCCCCAAACCACTATCATCGGTAAAATGCCGATTTTTTTCACAGAGCTTTAAAGCATGATACAGCTTACGTCCTTTGGAGGCATCGTCACGTAAACGTACCCGTTTTGACAGCACAAAGGCTTGAACCTTGACGATATCTGCATGTGGCAACAACGGCACTAAAATCTGATCCAGCTGTGCATCCAGACGCCGCCATACGGCATGATGTTGATCAGCGCCATAAGTGTTCCAGTGAATCACCTCATGATTGAAACGGCGGCAACCACGACATACCGCATCACCAAATACGGTCGAGCAACGCCCAGCACACGGGGTTAAAGACGCAATACGACGATCTGAACTCAAAACACACTCCAAAGATACTACAACTTCCAGTACCTGCATCACTGCATAAAACTTTACAAAATTCCGGGTCGGGCATGACTATACACGCTCTCCCCCACGAATTGAAGCCTGTTAAAAGGCAAGTGTTTTACTCGCTTATTCACTCGAATCACGCTAAAATATGCGCCTTTAAATTATCATGCTACGTTGGAGTATTCCATGAACGCTACTGTAGAACAGCTTGCACCTGTAGAACAGCAAGCGACGACTGGTTGGGTTGTTGCCGCACTTTATCAATTCAAAGAAGTTCAAGATCCTGCCGATCTTCAACAACGTCTTTTAGACTTGGTAAAAACAATCAACCTTTGTGGAACACTCATTGTAGCGGGTGAAGGGATTAACGGTACGGTTGCAGGTGACCGTGCATCGATTGATCAAATTCACCAGTTCCTTCTCAATGAAGGCTTTGTTGAGATGGAATATAAAGAGTCAGACAGCTCTGACAAGCCATTTCGTAAAATGAAAATTAAATTAAAAAAAGAAATCGTGACTTTAGGGGTAGAAGTGAAACCACGTGATCTGGTCGGTCACTATCTTGATCCTCAGGAATGGAATGAACTGATTGCGCGTGATGACGTGATTCTGGTTGATACCCGTAACGATTACGAATACAAAGCAGGAACGTTCAAAGGCGCGATTGACCCGAAAACTGAAAGCTTCCGTGAATTCCCTGAATATGTGAAAAATAATCTGGAACAGCACAAAGACAAGAAAATTGCCATGTTCTGTACCGGTGGTATTCGCTGTGAAAAATCAACCTCTCTGCTTCTGCAAGAAGGTTTTACAGAGGTGTATCACCTGAAAGGCGGTATTTTAAAATACCTGGAAGAAACTCCGGCTGAAGAAAGTATGTGGGAAGGCGAATGCTTCGTATTTGATGGCCGTACAGCAGTAACACACGGTGTCGAAGAAGGTCAAAACACCAAATGCCATGCCTGTGGCTGGCCTTTGCTTCCTGAAGAAGTGGCGCTGCCAAGTTATGAACATGGTGTCTCTTGCGTGTACTGCATTGACAAGACCACAGAGAAACAAAAAGACGGTTTCCGTATGCGTCAGTCCCAAATTCTGGCAGCAAAACGTAAACGTCTCTAAGCCAGCCGCTTTGTAAGAAAATATATAAAAACCCTCTTCGGAGGGTTTTTTATTTACATAAAAATTACAACAGTAATAAAACTCTCACCAATTCATTACCAAGAACCTTATTTTTTTCCAAGCAAGATTGCTAGTCTATTGAAAAGTCTATCTTAAGCCAAGTCTTTCATTATTAACTTAAATTTTAAAATGAAAAGGAATATAACATGACCAGTTCACTTGCTCGAGATCCAGATAATCTGGTTCAGTTTCAACCCAAAGAGAATATAAAACAACAACGACTTCATCAGGTTAATGACGAGCTTGAGAGCCAGTCACATGTGTTTGTGGTCATCTTGGGAACTGTGATTGGCGCGATTTTAGCGCTGTTTATTGGTTATCATCTTAATACCAGTGTCATTCATTTTATGCTGCTGAGTGTTTTACCTGTCTGTTTGGCCTATGGCTTACGCAAAGTCTATATTTATACGCTGACACATAGCTGATTCTGCCTGCTCATTTATATTCCAAGACTTTACCGCATAAAAAATACTGCTTAGGATACAGGCAGTATTTTTTATTTTGACCATCTTATGAATTTAACTGAATGGATTATTTCCGTCATGGAACAACTGGGCTACTGGGGTATTGCCCTGCTCATGTTTCTGGATAATGTCTTCCCACCCATCCCTTCCGAAATCATTATGCCTTCTGCGGGCTATTCGGCCTCTCAGGGTGAGTTAATACTGGTCGGGGTGATCATGGCCGGTTGCATTGGCTCATTACTAGCAGCAGCCTTGCTGTACTGGGTGGGTTATAAATTCAATCACGATTCCATTTTCAAGTTTGTCGACCGTTATGGCAAATATCTGTTTATCAAATCCAATGATGTGAAAAAGTCACTGAGCTGGTTTGAACATTATGGACATCGGATTGTGTTTTTTGGCCGCATGGTTCCTGCCGTCCGCTCACTGATCAGCATTCCTGCCGGCATGAGCCGTATGCCCTTCTGGAAATTCATGTTCTATAGCGCACTCGGAACCATCATCTGGACCACGTTTTTGGCCTGTGTCGGATTTTACTTTGGTGAAAACCAAGAGTTGATGCAGCAAATTTTCAGTAAAGTCAGTTATGTGATTATTGCGATTGTTATAGTCATTATTGCCTGGGTTATCTACCGTAGACAGCAGCGTAAAAATCGTCCATCCTGAATAGACCTCAGCATGAAGGAGGCTAAAACGATGTCGCACTATCTTAAATATTTTGCCACCGTTTATCTTAGCTTGGTTCTATTCGTGGGCGTACTCATTTATGTATTCAATCTGGGCGCGATTCTCCTGATCCCGGCCCTGATCGCGTCAGCCTTTCTCAGTGCCCGATACTTTGTGAAGAGAGAACAACATTTACCCAGCAAGGAAGAGAAAAGCAAACTGGTATGGGGTTCTACCATCATTGCGATTACATTTGGGTTTATTTTTATATTTGTTGTGATCTGGATGCATCCACAGACTGAAGCCATCTTCAACAACATGGCTTATACCGGAAGGGGCCCGAATTCATTTCTGATGGCCGCTGTGATTGCGGTGCATGGTTTGATCTTTCATATTGCCTATAATAGCTATGCCCGCTACAGTCTGAGCAAACGGGTCGGTATTGAAAGAAAATAAAATCCCTTCGATGCTTTGATAAAAGTCCAAAGCTAAAAAAAGCACCGTGCGGTGCTTTTTTTATGAATTATTCTGGAGTGTGATACATCAGATACAATTCATTTAAATTGTCTGGAATTTCTTCTGCAAGTTCGTCCATTAACTGGCCATTGCGACGGAAAGTTTCCATTTGCGGATCTTCATCATCGATACCGCTGAAGACCATGATTGGCAGAGTTAAATCTACCAGCTGTTCTTCAAATTCTTCAGTAAACCAAGCTTCTTCGTTCAGGAACATGGCATCGACAAAGCCCACACTCCAGTCACCCAAGCTTGATTCGGTGTCTGCTTCTTCAATTTCAAATGGGAATGTAATCCCTTCTTCATTGGCTAAGCTTTGACGGATAGACTCTAACCATGTTTGTACCTGAGTGATGATTTCTGCAGGCACTTTCTTTTGATTGCTATCAAAAAGCTCGTCTAACCATTTGTCGAATTTTGGGCCTACTGCAATAGCACATAAGAAACCATGGGTTGCTGCGAAATCTAGACCATGTTCATTTTGGTCACCATCTAGATATTCACTCAACAGGTCTAAATCTAAAGCACTCATCTAACATCCAAACTTAGAAAACCGAAAGGTTTAGCATAGCATTTATTCAGGCCATGCTAAATCCGAATTCGTTAATCTTCGTCATCAAAATCGTCATCATCGTCGAAGTCATAGTCAAAATCTTTGAGTTCGCGTTCCAAGCGACGTTGTGAAAGTAAGTCATCAATCAGACGACGTTTTTCCAACGACTCTTTAGCGCTCAGCTTACTGGAAGCTTCATCGAAATTAACATCATCCTCACCGAAGCTATCATCTAGTTCAAAATCTGTAGAAGACACTAAAACTTCCTCATAGTGAAAAATGTAAATGGTTTTAGCGCTATTTATCTTGCCTAAAACCACAAGTCAAGTTTTATTTAAATTTTCGTATTTTAAAGTTGTAAATAGGGCTTTTTTTTAAGGACATTGTGTGACATGATATAATCCACCCTGCGTCCTTATGTTTTTTGACTACACATTTTTTGGTCAAATACACAGATGCCGGGGTTGGACTTGAAAATAACAAATTCATCCCCATCTTAAATTACTGAATTTCATTTTAAATATTTTATCAGACAGCTTGAACGCTGAATACTCTGATGAAATACGTAGGCTATTCACTAAATTTAATGAGCTTAAATCGTGCATAAGTTGTACGGTTTTTCCTGTCACAGATTCAACGAAGAGTAAGCAAAAGATGAGCGATATGACTTCCCCTACTTCACAAGTAGCGGCTCTGATTAGCCGAGGCAAAGAACAAGGTTACTTAACCTTCGCTGAGGTTAACGATCATCTGCCGGACTCCATCACAGAAAGCGAGCAGATTGAAGATATCATTCAGATGCTGAATGACGTGGGTATTCCTGTACATGATCGCGCGCCTGAATCTGATGATACGATGTTCGAAGATACTACAGAAGCTGCCGATGAAGTTGCAGAAGAAGAAGCTGCAGCCGTACTGGCCTCTGTAGAAAATGAGCCAGGTCGTACAACTGACCCTGTGCGTATGTATATGCGTGAAATGGGTACCGTTGAGCTTTTAACCCGTGAAGGCGAAATTAGCATTGCAAAGCGCATCGAAGAAGGTATTCGTGATGTTTTGCACTCGATTGCTTACTGGCCCAATGCGGTAGAAGTTGTACTCCAAGAATATAAAGATTATGAAGCGGGCGAACGCCGTCTTGCTGACCTGTTATCGGGTTATTTAGATCCTGAATCAGACGAAGAAATTCCTGAAGTACTTGAAGAAGAAGTCGAGATCGCTGAAGACAAGACTGACTCGAAAAAATCGACCAAAGATGTAAAACTGGACGATGATGAAGAGGAAGAAGCTGAAACTGAAGATGATTCAGAAGCTGATTCTGGTCCAGATCCTGAAATTGCCAAAGCGCGCTTCACTGAACTTGAAAATGCATGGTTGAATACCAAAACAGCCATCGAAAAACATGGTCGTGATAGTGAAGAATCTGAAGCTGCGCTGGAAGCACTGGCGACCGTATTCATGATGTTCAAATTCACGCCGCGTCTATTCGATATCATTTCAGAAATGATTCGTGGTACGCATGACCAGATCCGTGGTGCAGAACGTGAAGTGATGCGTTATGCCGTGCGCCGTGGTCGTATGGATCGTACCCAGTTCCGTACTTCTTTCCCGGGACAGGAATCGAATCCAGCCTGGTTAGATGAACAGATCGCGAAAACACCTGCAGACCAGAAAGCCTATCTGGAAAAAGTACGTCCAGATGTATTGGCCTTCCAGCAAAAGATTGCCGATATTGAAAAAGAATTGGGTCTTGATGTTAAAGGCATTAAAGACATTGCCAAACGCATGGCCGTTGGTGAAGCTAAGGCACGTCGCGCCAAGAAAGAAATGGTCGAAGCCAACTTGCGTCTGGTGATTTCAATTGCGAAAAAATACACCAACCGCGGCTTGCAGTTCCTGGATCTGATTCAGGAAGGTAACATTGGCTTGATGAAAGCGGTGGACAAGTTTGAATATCGTCGTGGTTATAAATTCTCGACTTATGCAACCTGGTGGATTCGTCAGGCGATCACCCGTTCAATCGCCGATCAGGCACGTACCATTCGTATTCCGGTGCACATGATCGAGACCATCAACAAGATCAATCGTGTATCGCGTCAGCTTCTTCAAGAAATGGGGCGTGAACCGACACCTGAAGAGTTGGGCGAACGTCTGGAAATGGACGAAGTCAAAGTACGTAAAGTGCTAAAAATCGCCAAAGAACCGATTTCGATGGAAACACCGATCGGTGATGATGAAGATTCGCATCTGGGTGACTTCATTGAAGACAGCAACATCACGTCACCAATTGATGCTGCGACTTCAGAAGGCCTAAAAGAAGCGACACGCGAAGTTCTGGAAAACCTGACTGAACGTGAAGCCAAAGTCCTGAAAATGCGTTTTGGTATCGACATGCCGACCGACCACACCTTGGAGGAAGTGGGCAAACAGTTTGATGTGACACGTGAACGTATTCGTCAGATTGAAGCTAAAGCGTTACGCAAGCTTCGCCATCCATCACGTTCAGAACACTTACGTTCATTCCTCGAGAATGATTAAGATTTGATGCTTATTCTGGAGACTTGAAATTTAATCATCAGTCTCCACTTAAGTAGCCAAGACAGACCCAAACGCCTGCATGATTGCAGGCGTTTCAAATCAGGGGGACTACCATGTTAGACCGTACACCATCTCGTGAACTTCAAGAACATCTTTGGGTTTTCCCTATGGATTATCCGATTAAACTGATTGGCCTTGCTGGCATTGAACTGCGTCAGGCCGTAAATGATATCTTTGTAAAACATTTTCCTGAGTTTGATGGCAGTGAAATGACCATCACACCGTCGCGTACTGGCAAATATCATTCCATTACCGCACAACTGCGCTTTTTGGAACTGGAGCAGGTGCATGCAGTATATGCAGATTTGGCCGCCTGTCCGCTGATTAAAACCGCACTGTAATCAAAAATACAAAAGACACGCTTTCGGGCGTGTTTTTTATGCCTGTACAATGACTGAGCTAGCGCTTAAATATTGTAGGTCTCGCCCCTATTTCATGCCGAAATCATTATAATTATGATCAGTTTTTTATAATTACCAAGGACACTTCCTGTGACTGATGTGCTGCAAAAGCCCGAGCTGATCATTCGTCAATATCACGACCTCACACCTTATGAAGATCGTTTTCTGGAAATGAAAACTTTTACGGAAAACCGTGATGAACATAGCCCGGATCAGCTGTGGATTCTGCAACATCAGGATGTATTGACTCAAGGTCAGGCCGGTAAGCCAGAACATATTCTGATACCGAGCAATATCCCGGTAATTCAAACCGATCGTGGTGGTCAAGTGACCTGGCACGGCCCGGGCCAGCTGGTGGCTTACTTCATGTTTGACCTGAATCGCCTGGGCTGGAATGTGCGTACACTGGTGTCCTATGCTGAAAACCTGATGATCGATCTGCTGAAAAAATACGGCATCGATGCTTATGCCAAACCCGATGCACCGGGGGTCTATGTGGCTGAACGAAAAATTGGTTCACTGGGTTTTAAAATTCGTAAAGGCCGTAGCTATCATGGTCTTTCCTTAAATCTGGATTGTGACCTGAGCGGATTTAATACCATCAACCCTTGTGGTTATGCGGGACTGGAAATGGTTCGCATGAGCGACCTACTGGAACAACCGCCACAATTCAACCAGTTATGTCGTGAAATTATTGAAACTTTGCGCCACAGCGGTTACTTTAATCAAGTCACCGTCGAGCAAAGATAAAGCCTTTGCATTTCACCTCCAAATAAATTAGAGTATTTACTCTAAACCAATAATATTGAGATAGGGATCATCACGTGATTGCAACTAAATCCGTAAAACCCGCTTTGCAGCTTGCCTATGTCAAACTCATGATGGATGTGATTGGCCGCGGTCTGGTCATGGCAAGCCAGGTGGATGAAGAAATCAAACAGGAAGTTGCCCAATTTCCAGTCCATTTCACTCTTTCCATGAAAGTCTTTCCGCATGGCCCAGCCTTTGTGGCGCGGGTCACTGAGGACAAGCAATTGGAACTGGTGAAAAATCTGGAAAAAGCACCTGATCTGACTATTACCTTTAAACATCTGCACCATGCTTTTTTAGTTTTTTCCTTTCAGGAAAGCACCTCTCAAGCCTTTGCCAATGACCGCATGATTGCCGATGGCGATATTTCCAATGCCATTCGTCTGGTGCGTTGTCTAAATAAAATGGAAGCACTGATTTTGCCTAAACTGGTGGCGCAACTGGCTGTCAAAGAATATCCAAGCAATCTCAGCCTCAAAGAAAAACTAAGCGAAGCGAGCAGTATTTATCTAAAAATCGCTCAATCTTATTTAAAACGGAGTGTATAACATGGCTAAACCTTATTATGAATTTTTCTGTCCGGTCAAAGTCATTGCCGGGCATGCCGCGTTAGAACATATTCCGTTTGAACTTGCGACTTTAGGTGCAAAACGTCCACTCATCATTACCGACAAAGGTGTACGCGCCAATAATCTGCTGGCACCGATTGAAGCAGCATTTGAAATGGCGGATGCTGCAATTGTAGCCATTTTTGATGACGTACCACCCGATTCTAGCTTGGGTACAGTACGTAGTGCGGCGAAACTGTATCGTGAAAATCACTGTGATGCGATCATTGCTGTGGGCGGCGGTTCAGTCATTGATACCTCCAAAGCAACTAATATTCTGGTCTCTGAAGGCGGTGATGACCTGCTTAAATATTCTGGTGCCCATAACCTGCCTAAGCCGCTGAAGCCATTTTTTGTGATTCCAACAACTTCGGGGACAGGCTCAGAAGTCACCATGGTGGCCGTCGTCTCAGATACTGAGAAGAATGTTAAAATGCCTTTCGCATCGTATTATTTGATGCCGCATGCTGCGATTTTAGATCCGCGCATGACCCAGACTTTGCCGCCGCATTTAACCGCCATGACCGCAATGGATGCACTGACCCATGCGGTCGAAGCTTATACTTGCATGGCAGCCAATCCAATCTCAGATGCTTATGCCACCGCAGCAGTCAAGAAGATCAGTAGCCATCTATTCAATGTGCTGGATAATCCCAATGATGCGCAAGGCCGTCTGGAACTGGCTCAAGCATCGACCATGGCCGGTATTGCATTTTCTAACTCGATGGTCGGGATTGTGCATTCACTCGGTCATTCACTGGGTGCAGTGGTGCACTTGCCGCATGGTTTATGTATGAACCTGTTCCTGCCGTATGTGCTGGAATACAACAAAGAGGTCAATGGTGACAAGATTGCTGATCTGTTACTACCTTTGGCAGGTGCCGATATTTATGCGCAAACACCAGCACATTTACGTGCAGACAAAACCATTGCCACTATTCTGACCATGCGAGATCGGATTTATAGTCTGACCAAACTGCCACGTACATTACGTGAAACCGGCAAGATTTCTGAAGCGCAGCTGGATGAAGTGGCAGAGAAAGCCCTGAACGATGGTTCCATCATTTATAACCCGAAAGAAGCCACCTTGGAAGATTTAAAATCTATCTTAAAAAAGGCTTGGTAATTACTGAAAAATAAGCCAATATAGCGAAAATTAAAGCCTGATGTTTTTTTAGACATCAGGCTTTTATCTTGCATAAAGAAATCATTGCGCTAATTTGAATGGCATACTTTATGCACCTCAAAAGTCAAAAAAATAGCTAGCAAAAGCCCTTCTTTTCAAGTAGATTGGCGGGCTTTTATAGAAAACTGTAGGGGGGATCGTTCGTCTCAAACGATCCTTATAAATATGACTGATCCTTGATCAACGATTAAGAGGATAACGCCGTTGACTAATATCTCTGGGACTCAATCGGCAGCTAAACTGCAAAAAACGCTGGGACTCTGGCACATCATTATTATTGGTTTGGCTTATATTCAACCCATGACCTTGTTTGATACATTCGGTCTGGTATCTGAAGAAAGTAACTTCCACGTTCCCACCTCTTACATTTTTGCACTGATTGCAATTTTGTTAACCTCTTTGAGCTATGGTCATATGATTCGTCGCTACCCTTCTTCGGGTTCGGCCTATACCTATGCGCAAAAATCCATTCACCCGAATGTGGGTTTCATGGTGGGATGGTCATCTTGGCTCGATTATTTATTGTCGCCAATGGTCAACATCATTCTTGCCGTCATTTACCTAGAAGCCCTGTTCCCTGATATCAATCATTGGGTTTGGGTCGTGGTATTGACTGCATTCATGACTGGCATCAATTTACGTGGTGCGCGCTTTGTAGCAAACTTCAACAGTATGATCGTGTTCGTGCAGTTGATTGTCATTGCCGTATTTACCTGGATGGTCTACAGCAAGTTACAGGCTGGCTTTAATGCGGATGGTCCAATCACAGCTGAGCAACGCTATCAGCTCTGGAGTCTGGAACCGTTCTGGAATGAGTTAACCTCAGTAGGCGCCCTGATTACTGGTGCGACTTTACTGTGCTTCTCTTTCACTGGTTTTGACTCTTTAAGCTCGCTGGCTGAAGAAACCAAAGATACTGAAAAAACTTTGCCTAAAGCGATTTTCTTGACCGCTTTAATTGCCGGTATTATTTTCATTATCAGCACTTACTTCATGCAGATTTACTTCCCGAACAATCCAGGTTCATATTTCCAGAATATTGCTGAAACTCAGCCGGAAATTTTGATGCTGGTGGGTGGGTCCTTGTTCCAGGCTTATGTACTTGGTTTTGCAATCATTACCGTCATGGCATCAGGGATTTCTGCACATGCAGGTGTATCTCGCTTAATGTACGTCATGGGCCGTGATGGCGTGATCAACAAGAAAATCTTTGGTCATATCAGTCCGAAAAACTACACACCGTCATACAACATTATGATTGTCGGTGCTGTAGCCTTAACAGCTGGCTTCATGGATCTTGATTTTGTGATTTCACTGATCAGTTTCGGTGCATTGACGGCGTTCAGTTTCGTAAACTTGTCTGTCATTTCACGCTATGCTTTACGTGATGGTCGTACCAAAACTGCGAAAGAAATTCTGAACTTTGTGGTGGTACCACTTGCAGGTTTCATTGCAGTATTTGCCTTATGGCTCGAAGTTGATCAAACCTCATTGAAATATGGTCTGATCTGGGCATTTGGCGGTATCTTGTACCTGGGTTATAAAACCAAAGGTTTCAAGCATCCTGCACCTCAGCACAACGAATTTGACGATAAATAATATCGTTCCGGTTCAAATAAAAAAGGCGCTTTAAGCGCCTTTTTTATGTTTTTGATTTTACTTAGGATAAACGACAATCAAAACCCATTTGGGTATTGACCCGATTATTTTCATAGCCCAGTTTTTCAATGAACAGACTTCTATTCGACAATAATTTTTGCTCTTCCGGATTTAGTCTGGCTTTATTCTTGACCGCCAGCTGATACATTTCATTGACCACATCCTGAAAAATAGCACAAACTTCCTGACGTTTGGTCTGCTTCAATTTACGTCCACGCCAAGTCCATTCAAAATCATCGGAATTCAGACTCTGTCCCCAGTTATCGATCCGCGCATCCAAGCGTTTTTGCATGTCAGCCAATCCTTGCTGTATTTCCGCTTGCGTAATTGGCTGAACTTGTTGCGTTTCCCCCATTACATCACTTGCTTCTTGCGCACCGAGGTGTAAAGCAGTCATTCCAATACAACAGGCCAAGGCAAATTTTAATATCGGCTTCACGCGTATATCCTTCTTATTCCAATCAGTTGTCTCTCTCTATCCTAGCAAATAAAAAAGCCACCCAAAGGCAGCTTTTCAAATTATTGTAAATTTAAGCTTAGAGCGCTTTAAAACCCTGCTGACGCCAGGCTTCATATACAATCACTGCCGTGGCATTCGAAAGGTTTAAACTACGAGAGTTCTCTGCCATCGGTAAACGAATCCAGTGCTGCTGCGGGAACATCATCCGAACATGTTCAGGCAGACCACGCGTTTCCGGCCCCATCAACAATGCCACAGAACGGTTCAAGTCCGAGGTATGTGGCGTTTCAGTCCCTTTGGTGGTCAGCGGATAGACCGCATCCAGAGCAATGCCTTTGCTTGCCAGATCGGCCAAACAATCTTCGATAGTGTCCCAAATCTGCATACGTGCATATTCGTGATAATCCAGACCGGCACGTCTCAGTTTTTTATCATCCAGTTCAAAACCCAGTGGCTTGACCAGATGCAACTGTGCTCCCGTATTGGCACACAGACGAATAATATTGCCTGTATTTGCAGGAATTTCGGGCTCATATAAAACAACGTGGATCACTTATTTCTCACTTTATACATTTCATTCAGATATAGCTTTCAACTTATAGATCAAACAGCAACATCAGTGCTGTTATCTAGATACAGCTTTTTCCTGTATTCGGACCATGAGATTAATCGTCATATCCTTTTATTCAGGTGTAATTTTCGTCTTGCATTCAGACAAAGAGTATCAACTATTGCTATCCTCTTACTCAGGCATAGCCTTCGTCTTGCGGTCAAACCAAGAAACAACTTTTGCTTATCCTCTTACTCAGGCACAGCCTTCGTCTTGCGGTCAAACCAAGAAACAACTTTTGCTTATCCTCTTACTCAGGCATAGCCTTCGTCTTGCGCTCGGGCAAAGCAGTGCTTTGCTTATCCTCGCTCATGCCATTGCAGTTGTTCACGCAAGCGAACCACTTCACCAATAATGGTTAAAGTCGGTGCCTGAATTTGATGCTCAGACACTTTGGAGGCGATGTCGGCAAGGGTTCCCACCACAACCTTTTGCTCAGGAGTCGTGCCTTTAGAGACCAGTGCCACCGGCATATCTGCGCGTTGACCATGGGCTATTAATTGCGCACAGATTCTTTCCAGTCCCACCAGTCCCATATACAGCACCAAGGTCTGGTTTTCATAGACCAGCTCACGCCAAGGCAATTCAGGCGAACCTTCTTTTAAATGACCTGTCAGGAAACGCACACTTTGTGCATAATCCCGATGCGTTAATGGAATACCGGCGTAGGCGGAACAACCTGAAGCTGCGGTAATACCCGGCACCACCTGAAAAGTAATACCTGCCGCAAACAGCTCTTCAATTTCTTCGCCGCCACGCCCAAAGATGAAAGGATCACCGCCTTTCAGACGACAAACCCGCTTGCCTTCACTGGCATATTTAACCAATAAAGCATTAATCCCATCTTGTGGAACTGCATGATTGGAACGCGCCTTACCAACATAGATTTTTTCCGCATCACGGCGACACAGATCCATAATCGGTTCAGACACCAGGCGATCATAAATCACCACATCGGCTTGCTGCATCAAACGTAAAGCTTTCAGGGTCAACAGTTCTGGATCACCTGGACCTGCACCCACCAGATAGACTTCACCTTTCGGCTGTTGCCACTCTTGTAATGCTTGCTCGATCAGACGATCTGCTTCAGCCATATTGTCATTAAACACCTGCTCTTTCAGCGGACTGGCGTACAGATCTTCCCAGAAAATACGGCGCTGATCCGGATTGACAATTTTTGCTTTAACGCGACTGCGCCATTTGCCTGAGAACTCAGCCAGCTTGCCCATGCCATGTGGAATCGTCGCTTCCAGTTGAGTCCGAATCTGGCGTGACAACACCGGCGACGTGCCATTCGATGCCACCGAAATCACCAGCGGCGAACGGTCAATAATCGCAGGTACCATAAAACGGCAATGTGGTGGATCATCGACACTGTTGACCAGTACATTTTCAGCTTCGCACAGCTCGAAAACCTGACGATTCACATCAGCATCATCTGTTGCTGCAATCACTAAACGATAATGGCGCAAAGGAATCTGTATACTGAATGGTGCCTGATCATATTGCCCTTGAGACTGCTGAACAATCCCAAGTAAATTGGCATCAATTTCAGGGGCAATGACATGAATCACTGCTCCGGCTTTTGCTAATAATACCGCTTTACGGTAGGCAATATGTCCACCACCGACAATCAGACAAGGTTGCTGTTGCAACTTTAACGAGATTGGAAAGATATCCACGAACTACCTCAAAATTTTAAATCTGATTGTCTATGCAATTTTCATGCACATTTAGCGATGCTGATATCAAGCATTAGTCGATATAAGTCACACCACCCATATATGGACGCAATACTTCAGGAATCTCAATCGAACCGTCTGCACGCTGATAGTTTTCCATCACTGCAAGCAAGGTACGACCAACAGCCAGACCTGAACCATTCAAGGTATGTACAAATTCAGTTTTTTTCTGGTCGGCACGGTAACGCGCTTTCATACGACGCGCCTGGAAGTCACCCATGTTTGAACATGAAGAGATTTCACGATAAGTATTCTGGCTTGGCACCCAAACTTCAAGATCATAAGTCTTGGTCGCGCCAAAGCCCATATCACCGCCACAAAGGATGATCTTACGGTATGGCAGACCTAATGCTTGCAAGATGCCTTCAGCATGGCCGGTTAAATCTTCCAGTGCCTGCATAGACGTTTCAGGTTTAACAATCTGAACCATTTCCACTTTGTCGAACTGGTGCTGACGAATCAGGCCACGGGTATCACGACCATAAGACCCTGCTTCACTACGGAAACATGGGGTATGTGCTGCATATTTTAATGGCAGACGATCTGCATCAATGATTTCATCACGCACGAAGTTAGTCACTGGCACTTCAGCAGTTGGAATTAAATAGAATTCTTTTTCGCCTTGAAGTTTAAACAGATCTTCTTCAAATTTAGGCAACTGACCTGTGCCACGTAATGAATCCGCATTCACCAAATACGGTACATAAGCTTCAGTATAACCATTCTGGTCTGTATGCGTATTCAGCATGAACTGTGTCAATGCACGTTGTAAACGCGCCAATGGGCCTTTCAAAACACTGAAACGAGAACCGGTTAATTTGGTTGCGGTTTCAAATTCCAGACCGCCCATCATTTCACCGAGGTCAGTATGGTCTTTGATCTCAAAATCGAATTCACGTGGTGTACCCCATTTCAGGATTTCCACGTTATCGCTTTCGTCTTTGCCTTCAGGCACAGCTTCATCTGGCAAGTTTGGAATAGACAGTAATTTTTCTTCAAGCTCCGCTTGCAGTTCAGCCAATGCTGCTTCAGCCGCTTTGATTTCATCACCAATCGCAGACATGCGTGTCATGATTTCAGAAGCATCACCGCCTGCCTTTTTAATTTGACCGACTTGTTTTGCACCGGCATTACGTTCAGCTTGCAGTGTTTCTGTCTTGGACTGAATTTCTTTACGGCGCGCTTCTAGGGAGGCCCACTCTTCAACATTGAGTTGAACACCACGTTTTGCCAAGGCCAAATTTACAGCCTCAATATTGTTTCTGAGTAATTTCGGGTCGATCATAATCAATCTTTGCAGAAGAAAAAAACTGGCTATAGTGTAAGCTCTTAACGTCAAAAAATACAGTGACTACGACCCCAGCTGTGCCTTATTAGCACAATATTTAGGAAGTCTTGGGCTGTAAAATGGCTAAATATTCAGGCCAAATCACTTCACCCAAATCTGCATAGGACACTTTTAATTCAGGCGTTCCTGCTGCTTTAGAAGTTAATTCACCTGCCGGGTACACCAACACCAGACCCGACCTGTCAAAATAATAGTTATCACTCAGTTTTAACTGCTGTACTTGTATCCCCTGTGTGCGTAGCCATCGAGTATTGGTTCGATATATCACATTGAGTAGTTTCTGCTCACCGCCCTTTAACATCAATTGATGCAAAGCCAGACGCTTTTTCTGTTTCATATCAAAATTGATATATTCCACATGTTCACTTGATGCAGTGTGATTCTTCACCAGATTGGAACTTATTAAGGCAAAAGTCGCCAGATGATCACGCTGAGCGATAAATAGTACCTTGATAAAACGCTGATCCAGATAATGGGGCTCATCGGCTTTTTTAGGATTTTTCTGAGTCACTTTGGTGAATGCAACCGGCTCGGTATCCCGAATACGCGCTATAAAATATTGATCAATCCAGTCGAGGTTGGTATCCACCGTATGAAGCTCAAAGCGTACACAGCCTTCTATTTCACACACCACTTTGGCCACCCCTTTGACGGGAATACTCTTGGCTTCAATCTGCACCCACGGATCTGTTTGGGTAACAACTGAATTGGATGGCGGCTGACAGCCCAACATATATACAGTGATTAATAAGACAGCATAAATTTCAGCAGTTTTAAACAGATTGATCTTCATCCTGAGCTCCCAAAATTTTGCAATTTCATTGACTCGACTTTTATTTATTTTAAGATGCTCTTGTGTCTAGATATAGCTGAACCTTGTAGCCTGCTCAAAGCAATCCTGATAATCGGCAATAAAAAAGCAACCTGAATCGGTTGCTCTTTGATTTACTTGATACTTCTGATTATTGATCAATAATGTCCGTACCTTTTGGCGGGGTAAAGTTAAAAGTAGAAGCTGGAATACTGCCATTCACTTTCACATTACTAAACTTAATATTTGTAGTTTGGCCAAGTGAATCCTGCAGGATCATCAAGCTAGGTGCTTTATTGGCGCCAAAGCTAATGGTCAGGCTCTCAAAGACACCATCGGTATTTTTAGGATACAGTGTGTAATAGGTTTTCCCCTTATTCGGCTGAGTGACCCGGTAAGACTGCATAATCTGACTGGTATTTCCTGACAGAAGCAAAGCCGGTGTATTGGCAACTTGCTCATCCAGATTTTGACGAACCGCTTGCTGCAAATCCGGATCATAAATCCATACTGTTTTACCAGTCGTTGTAATGGTTTGCTTCGATGGTGCGGTCGTTTCCCAATAGAATTTACCCGGACGCTCGACTTTCATCACCCCTTTAAAGGTTTGATTCATATGTTGTGCGCTCAAGCCTTTTTTCTGGGTTGCTCTCGGATTGGTCACCTTGGTGCTTTGCTCAAAATTTGCCGTCATGCTACGTACATAATTCAGCTGCTTCACCAGACTGGCAGTTGCCTGTTGCTCCGACGCTGCCACAGGTGCAGCAAACACGGTTGTACTCATCACCGGTGCTAAAGTCACTGCACCCAGAGCCATAGCACAGACGGTTTTACGAAGCATATTCATAATTTCACCTTTATATTTTGCGTCATCGCAATTTATTTGATGTCTCATCTTAAACGAAAATTAAAAGCTAAAATGATAGAAAATAAGAACTTTTGTATGGTTATTAATTCGAAATCTATTTTTTTGTTCATCATGATGAAGATTTCAGCCGTTTTTTTACATAAGCTGGATCAGGCGTTCATTACAGTCAATTTTCAGGCATAAAAAAGCCCACAGAAACTGTGGGCTTTTTTTCTATCTCAGCGAATTATGCTTCAACAGATACGTAGCGACGACCGAATTGGCCTTTCACTTCGAATTTGATTACGCCGTCAGCAGTCGCAAACAAAGTATGGTCACGGCCCATACCTACGTTTTGACCAGCGTGGAATTCAGTACCACGTTGACGAACGATAATGTTACCAGCAGTCACAGATTGACCGCCGTACATTTTAACACCTAACATTTTAGGATTCGAATCACGACCGTTTTTAGTCGAACCACCGGCTTTTTTAGTTGCCATGTCTATTTACTCCTCGTAATTAGCCTGAAATAGCTGTAATTTTCAACTCAGTGAACCATTGACGGTGACCTTGTTGTTTACGGTAGTGTTTACGACGACGCATTTTGATAATGCGGATTTTGTCGTGACGACCATGGCTAACTACTTCAGCAGTTACAGTAGCGCCAGCAACAACTGGAGCACCGATTTGAATGCTTTCACCGTTTACAAGCATCAATACGTCATCAAACGTAATAGTTGAGCCAGTTTCAGCTTTCAATAATTCTACTTTAAGGGTTTCACCCTCGATTACACGGTGTTGTTTACCACCGCTTTGGATTACTGCGTACATAATGTACTCCAAACAAGCCCGTGTCGTCGTGCCGATAAAGGAAGATATCGATCTTAAGACGTACGCCACTGGGGGATATCTAAGGGCGAGGATTTTAAGGGATATTCAAAAAAACAACAAGCCATTTTACTGAAATAATAATGGCGAGTATGTGCTAATTATTTAACACTTAAATAATTTCTATCAAATCAGACACTCAAGATATATTCAGCAACAAAATAATACAGCAGAAATTCGGCCAGTTTGATTAATATACTCAGCCTGATGAAGAGGGCGACATCGCTGACCTTTCCTAATTTTTTGTAGCGCAGAATATAGATCGAATCTGAATAAGATCTATAAAAAGCTGATTTTTAGTGGAGTTTATGCATTTCTTAGGTTTCACTCATGTTATAAATTGTTAAACTACGACCTGCGATTTACCAGACTAGAGGTTTTCTTTCACATGACCATCGACTTTAAGCAAGACATTCTCGCTCCTGTTGCTAACGACTTTGCTGCGATGGACACATTCATTAATGAAGGAATTACTTCAAAAGTTGCACTGGTGATGGCCGTCAGCAAACATGTGGTCGAAGCGGGTGGCAAACGCATGCGCCCGATTATGTGTCTTCTGGCTGCCAAGGCTTGTGGTGCTGAAGATTTAGAACCGCATCGCAAGCTGGCCGCGATTATTGAAATGCTGCATACGGCGACGCTGGTGCATGATGATGTGGTCGATGAATCTGGCCTGCGTCGTGGCCGTCCGACTGCCAATGCGACATGGAATAACCAGACTGCTGTTCTGGTCGGTGACTTCCTGATTTCACGTGCATTTGATCTGCTGGTCGATTTAAACAATATGGTCTTGCTGAAAGATTTCTCGACCGGCACCTGTGAAATTGCTGAAGGTGAAGTGCTGCAATTGCAATCCCAGCACCAGCCAGAAACCAGTGAAGCGACTTATTTAAATATTATTCATGGTAAAACGTCGCGCCTGTTTGAACTGGCGACAGAAGGCGCAGCGATTCTGTCGGGGAAAGATGAATTCCGTGACCCTTTAAAAACTTTCGCCGGTCATTTCGGCAATGCCTTCCAGATTATTGATGACATTCTAGATTACACCTCCGATGCAGAAACCCTCGGCAAAAATATCGGTGATGACCTGATGGAAGGCAAACCTACCCTGCCATTGATTGCTGCGCTAAAAAATACCTCCGGTGAGCAGCATGAAATTATCCGTCGCAGTATTGCCACTGGCGGTACAGAACATCTCGATCAAGTCATTCAAATTGTCAATGCGTCCGGGGCACTGGACTATTGCCGTCAACGTGCGACTGAAGAAACGGAAACCGCCATTCATGCCTTGCAGGCATTACCTGACTCTGAGTATCGTCAAGCTCTGATTAATCTGGCCAAACTGGCCCTACACCGAATTCAGTAATCTTTAAACTCGCCTATGCATATTAATTTTCTTGATCTTTTCCAAAACATGCAGCATCAGCTTGAGCAACCTCAGGCGGTGCTGGATGAAAATCTTCTCATTGAACTGATTGAAAGAATCAGACCGGAAGACAGCAGAAATACCGAAGAAATCGAAGCAAAGTTCAATGCATTTATCCAAGCTTTATTATTGACGCCGAATGCAGTTTCAGCATTACAGACATTTACCCTGCGGATCATTAACCGTTATAAACAGACCAGTCTGTTTTCCGATACCGGTATTTTGTCTCTGGATGGTTTCTGGAATCAGCTCAATCAGCGTATTGGCGCGCATATCCTGCCAGTTATTCCGGATCATCAGCAATTACAAGAATTATTTCGCAAGGTTTTTTATCAGCCGACCGATAAATACTGGCTCGACTATTTTGATGAAGATGACTGGCAACGCTTATTTTCAGTTCTCAATCAGGGTCACTCCAATCAGCCTGAAAAGACCCGCATTAAAGATCAACTGATCAAGGCACTGACCATTTTGTCGTATCGGATCAGTGGTATTGGTCTGCATCCTGAATTTATTAATGCACAGCCGGAACTGATGGAATATGAATCTCCTTTTCTGGTGCAGAACCGTGAGATTAACGAATTTATTCAGGAATACAAAAAACGCTATAACACGGTCACGCTGGTCGATTCGATCACCCCGCCAGATGCTTCGCAAGCGCTGGTCATGCTGGAACAGTGCCATGATGTCGTGGCAAAAATTCGCCGCTCTACCAAACGGATTGGGGTCAGTGTGAGTCTGACCTATATGCTGGCACTGCTGGAGCAGTGTCTGGAGCGGGTTGAAATCCTGCTCAACATGGTCATGGACGAGGATGACCTGCGCTACCAGTCCATCGGCCTGTTTATTGCAGATATCACTGAAGCGATTTATAGCGAACGCAGTGTACGTGCCCTGCTGGCGACCAACAGTGAACTCCTGGCCTTGCAGGTGACTGAGAATGCCAGTAAAACTGGCGAACACTATGTCAGTACTGACAAAAAAGGCTTTCTGGCCATGTACAAATCGGCCGCCGGTGCAGGTGCAATCATCGCGACGATGGCCACTCTGAAAATCCTGATGACACGCCTGAGCATGGCGCCTCTCATGCAGGCCTTTAGCTATAGCATGAATTATTCGCTGGGTTTTATGCTGATTCATGTGCTGCATTTTACCGTGGCGACCAAACAGCCAGCGATGACAGCCGCTGCACTGGCGGCCACAGTCCAGCAACGCAAAGGCTCAAAAATGGCGCAAATTGCCGAGCTGGCTGCGCTGATTGTGAATATTATCCGTACCCAGTTTGTGGCAATTCTGGGCAATATTTCGATTGCCATTCCGGTGGCGGCATTGATTACCTTAATGTGGGACGTTGCTCTGCATGAACCCTTAATGAATCATGCCAAGGCAACCAAAACCTTACATGACCTGAATCCCTTTACCTCTTTGGCAATTCCGCATGCTGCAATTGCCGGGGTATGTCTGTTCCTGTCCGGGTTATTGGCCGGTTATTTTGACAACATGGCCGTCTACCGCAAGGTAGGCCCCCGCCTGAAAGCCCATATACGTTTATCGCAATTGATGGGACAGGAACGGCTGTACCGGTTTGCAGATTATATTGAACGTAATCTGGGAGCGCTGGCAGGTAATTTCATGTTTGGCATCATGCTCGGCAGTATGGGCACCATTGGTTTTATTCTGGGGTTGCCGCTCGATATCCGTCATATTGCCTTTGCCTCGGCCAACTTTATTCAGGGCCTGATCAATATTAATGGCCCGGATATTGGCTTGATTGTGGTGTCTTTCCTCGGTGTGTTGTTGATTGGCCTGACCAACTTATTTGTCAGTTTCAGTTTGACCATTATTGTGGCCTTACGTGCACGACGGGTACGTTTTGAACAGTGGAAACCGTTGGCAAAACTGGTCATGACTCACTTCCTAACCCGGCCAAGTGATTTCTTCTGGCCCCCCAAGCAAAGCATTGAAATTGACGAAAATCATACATCGACAAAATCTTAAAACTGCGACAATTACAGTATATTTAGCAACAAATTCCTTACTAAAAAAATGGAATTCGCATAAAATACGCACACTTGAAAAAAAGTGTACTGACAAGTACACTTCTACTCCAGACAATTAACCGATCTGCGAACGGTTAAAGGGACAAGGATTTTTGGCATGCATTACTTGTTACTTTTTGTCGGTATTTTATTTTTAATTTTCAGTGTGTTCATCCTGAATATCCCTGCTTTAAGCAAGCTTGATTTGCACGCAGTGGAAAGGATGAGTCTGTATCGCACCGAGTTTTGGAATCGAATTACTCTGTCCTTATCAGTGATAGGTGGCATGCCATTTGTATTATTTTTATCCACACTATGGTGTATTGCCTTGCTGTGGTATAAAAAGCATACAAGCGTAATTTTTATATGTATCGGAATTATCGGAGGAATACTCCTAGCTTGGCTGTTAAAGTTTGCAATTGCCCGACCCCGACCACCAGAGTCCTTGCATCTGGTTGAAAGTTTTGGAAGTTCCTTTCCAAGTGCGCATAGTCTGTATGCGGCATGTCTGGCTTGTCTGGCAATTTACATGTATCGGCAACATTCTCGCTTTACCATCATCATGATCGGTGCAGGCTTATGGATGCTGATGATGGGGATTTCAAGAGTTTATCTAGGCGTACATTTTCCTTCAGATGTCATATCCGGCTGGAGTATCAGTTTTATTTGGATTTCGTTGTGGTATATGGTCTGGATCAGATATTGCGCGGCGCACAAATAAGAAAATTTAGATAAAGATCTAATAGAGGTGAAACAATGATGTCTGCAAAGCTTTGGGCACCTGCCCTGACTGCTTGCGCATTAGCAACAAGTCTTGCACTTGTTGGTTGTAGCAAAGATCCAAAAGAGGGCCAGCAAGCTGGTGCTCAACAACAAATGCCACCGACTGAAGTCGGTGTTCTTGTTGCACAACCACAAAGTGTAGAGCAGTCTGTAGAGCTCTCGGGTCGTACAACAGCATTTGAAATTTCAGAAGTACGTCCGCAAGCCAGTGGTGTGGTGCTTAAACGCTTGTTCACTGAAGGCAGTTATGTGCGTGAAGGTCAGGCTCTGTACGAAATCGATTCAAGCACCAACCGTGCGACCGTGGATAATGCCCGTGCAGCAATTGCCCGTGCTGAAGCCAATCTGGGTGTATTACGTGTGAAGGAAGGCCGTTACCGCCAGCTGGTTGGAACCAATGCCATTTCTAAACAAGAATATGATGACATCGTGGCACAGGTCAAACTGGCTGAAGCCGATCTGAATGCCAACCGTGCCACCTTGCGTAATGCCGAAATTAACTTGGGCTATTCGACTGTACGTGCACCGATCTCGGGCCAGACCAACCGTTCCTCTGTGACTGCGGGTGCATTAGTGACGGCGAATCAACCAGAGCCATTGGTTACCATTCAGCGTTTAGATCCAATTTATGTGGATATCAACCAGTCCAGTGCTGAGCTTTTACGTTTACGTCAGCAGCTCAACAAAGGCGATTTGAATAGCTCAAACAACACTAAAGTGAAGTTAAAGCTTGAAGATGGCAGCATCTACCCGATTGAAGGCCGTCTTGCATTTTCGGATGCCAGCGTAAATCCGGAAACAGGTACGGTGACTTTACGTGCGGTATTCCCGAACAAAAACCATTTACTCCTGCCAGGTATGTTTGCGACTGCGCAAATCGTACAGGGTGAAGTGCCCAATGCCTTCCTGATCCCACAAGCGGCGTTGACCCGTACTCCAACAGGTCAGGCAATGGCGATGCTGGTCGGTGCTGATGGTAAAGTAGCACCACGTCCAGTCACGACCACCGGCTCTCAAGGCAACAACTGGATTGTGACTGAAGGTCTGAATCCAGGTGATAAAGTGATTGTGGACGGGATTGCAAAAGTGAAACCTGAACAGCAAGTTGTAGCTAAACCTTATCAACCTCAAGCTGCTGCGCCACAAGGTGCTGCACCGCAACAGCCTGCAGCAAGCGAGAAAAAGGCAGATGATGCAAAGAAAGAACAACCTGAACAAAAACCTGCTGCAAATGCATAAGGAGTAATGGTTCATGGCTCAATTCTTTATTCATCGCCCGATTTTTGCATGGGTGATTGCATTGGTTATCATGCTGGCCGGTATTTTAACCATCAGCAAAATGCCAATTGCACAATATCCAACGATTGCTCCGCCAACCGTGACCATTTCTGCGACTTATCCAGGTGCATCTGCTGAAACTGTTGAAAATACAGTGACCCAGATCATCGAGCAGCAGATGAACGGTATGGATGGCTTACGTTATATCTCGTCTAACAGTGCGGGTAACGGTTCTTCTTCTATTTCCTTGAACTTTGACCAGGGTGTTGATCCTGATATCGCACAGGTTCAGGTTCAGAACAAATTACAGTCTGCCACTGCACTTCTTCCCGAAGATGTACAGCGTCAGGGTGTGCGTGTCACCAAATCCGGTGCCAGCTTCCTTCAGGTATTGGCTTTCTATTCACCTGATGGCAGCCTGACCGCCGATGACATCAAAGACTATGTCAACTCGAATATTTCTGAACCTTTAAGCCGTGTGGCCGGGGTTGGTGAAGTTCAGGTCTTTGGTGGCTCTTATGCGATGCGCATCTGGCTAGATCCGGCCAAAATGGCTAGCCTGCAAGTAACACCGAGCGATATTGCGACTGCAATTCGCACCCAGAACGCACAGGTTGCGGTGGGTCAGCTTGGTGGTGCTCCTGCAGTTGAAGGTCAAGTGCTGAATGCGACCGTAACAGCTCAAAGCCTGTTACAAACTCCGGAACAGTTCAGCAATATCTTCCTGAAAAACACCACTTCGGGCGCGCAAGTTCGTCTGGGTGATGTGGCACGGGTGGAACTCGGTGCAGATAACTATCAGTTTGATTCGAAATTTAATGGCAAACCGGCTGGTGGTGTGGCAATTAAACTTGCCACAGGTGCTAACGCGCTTGATACAGCAAAAGCGGTTGAAGAACGCTTAGAACAGTTACGTCCGAACTATCCGCAAGGCATGGTCGATCAACTGGCCTTTGATACAACACCATTTATTGAACTGTCGATTAAGAGTGTGGTTAAGACCCTGATCGAAGCGATTATTCTGGTGTTCCTGGTCATGTTCTTGTTCTTACAGAACTGGCGTGCCACGATTATTCCAACCATGGCTGTTCCAGTGGTGGTATTGGGCACCTTTGCGGTCATTAACGTTTTTGGCTTCTCGATCAACACCCTGACCATGTTTGCCATGGTACTGGCGATCGGTCTTCTGGTCGATGATGCGATTGTTGTAGTCGAGAACGTAGAACGGGTCATGGTGGAAGAGCATCTGGATCCGGTGTCTGCAACTGAAAAATCGATGAGACAGATTTCCGGCGCACTGATTGGTATTACCTCGGTGCTGTCTGCAGTATTCGTTCCAATGGCCTTCTTCGGTGGAACCACCGGCGTCATTTATCGTCAGTTCTCGATTACGCTGGTCACGGCAATGATCCTGTCACTGATTGTCGCCTTGACCTTTACCCCTGCCCTATGTGCGACCCTGCTCAAACAGCATGATCCGAACAAGCCGGAAAGCAATGGTATCTTTGCGCGTTTCTTCCGCTGGTTTAACAGCAGCTTTGACAAGGTATCTGTGAAATATCAGGGCGGCGTGAATCGCATGACCCACAGTAAGATTTTCTCAGGTATCGTGTATGCGGTGGTACTGGGTATTATTGTGCTGTTGTTCCAGAAACTGCCGTCTTCATTCTTGCCGGATGAAGACCAGGGTGTGGTCATGGCACTGGTTCAGTTACCACCAAATGCCACTCTGGAACGTACCGACAAGGTGGTCAATACCATGACCAACTATTTCCTGGAAAACGAGAAAGATCATGTCGAGTCAGTCTTTAGTGTGGCGGGTTTCTCCTTTACCGGTGTGGGTCAAAACGCAGGTCTGGCCTTTATTAAACTGAGAGACTGGTCAGAACGTACTAGTCCGGAATCTCAAGTCGGTGCCATTATCCAGCGTGGTATGGCGCTAAACATGATTGTTAAAGATGCGTCTTACATCATGCCACTGCAATTACCTGCAATGCCTGAACTGGGTGTGTCGGCTGGCTTTAACTTACAGCTTAAGGCGGCAGGTGGTCAAAGTCATGACCAGCTTCTGGCAGCACGTAATGCGGTTCTGGGCCTGGCAGCACAAGACTCGCGTCTGGCAGGTGTGCGTCCAAATGGTCAGGAAGATAATCCACAGTACCGTGTCATTGTTGATCATGCACAAGCCGGTGCACTGGGTGTCAGCGTTGCCGAAATTAACAGTACTATGGGTATTGCTTGGGGCGGTTCGTACATCAATGACTTCATTGATCGCGGTCGGGTCAAGAAGGTATATGTTCAGGGTGAAGCTGGCTCACGTATGATGCCGGAAGATCTGGACCAGTGGTATGTGCGTAATAATCGCGGTGAAATGGTGCCTTTCTCGGCCTTTGCCACAGGCGAATGGACCTATGGTTCACCACGTCTTGAACGTTATAACGGCGTATCGTCGATGAACATTCAAGGTACACCGGCTCCGGGAATCAGTTCGGGTGATGCCATGGTGGCCATGGAAGAAATTGCGGCGAAGTTACCAGAAATGGGCTTAACCGGCTTTGACTTCGAATGGACCGGTCTGTCTTTGGAAGAGCGTGAATCTGGTGCACAGGCGCCGTTCCTGTATGCCCTGTCACTCCTGATCGTATTCCTGTGTCTGGCAGCCCTGTATGAAAGCTGGTCGATTCCGTTCTCGGTTCTGCTGGTGGTGCCATTGGGTATCGTCGGTGCATTGCTCATGACTTATGGCGGGATGGTGCTGCTGCAAAACCCGAACCTGTCGAATAACATTTACTTCCAGGTGGCGATCATTGCCGTGATTGGTCTTTCTGCGAAAAATGCGATCTTGATCGTGGAATTTGCGAAAGAGCTACAAGAGCAAGGTGAAGATTTATTCGAAGCGACCTTGCATGCGGCGAAAATGCGTTTACGTCCAATTATCATGACCACTCTGGCCTTTGGTTTTGGTGTATTGCCGCTTGCCCTGGCTTCAGGTGCAGGTGCAGGTAGTCAGCACTCAGTCGGTTATGGTGTACTTGGTGGCGTGATCAGCTCGACCTTGTTAGGTATCTTCTTTATCCCGGTATTCTACGTGTGGATTCGAAGTATCTTTAAATACAAACCAAAACAACAAAATCAGGAGTATAAGTCGTAATGCAAAATGTATGGTCTATTACAGGTCGTAGCATTGCGGTATCTGCCCTTGCGCTTGCTTTGACAGCCTGTCAAAGCATGCGTGGTCCAGAGCCGGTTGCACAGGCAAATATCTCGAGCAGCTATACCAATGCGTCTGGTACTTCTGTAGCAGAACAAGGTTATAAAAACTTTTTTGCCGATCAGCGCCTGTTACAGGTGCTCGATCTGGCATTAAACAATAACCGTGATCTGCGCACTGCTGCCCTGAATATTCAACGCGCCCAGCAACAGTATCAGATTACTGAAAACAATCAGTTACCGACCATTGGTGCCAGTGGCAGCGTGTTACGTCAAGACATGGGCAGCAGCAATCCTCAAAGCCGCGGTGCTGTAACCACCTATAATGTAGGTCTGGGTGTAACCGCATTTGAGCTGGACTTTTGGGGGCGTGTACGTAGCTTAAGTGACAATGCACTGGATAACTTCCTGGCGACTCAAAGTGCGCGAGATGCGACGCAAATTGCGCTGATTGGTCAGGTGTCTCAAGCCTGGCTCAGCTATTCATTTGCCAATGCCAATCTGGCTTTGGCTGAACAAACGCTAAAAGCACAGCTTGAATCGTTTAACCTGAACAAGAAACGTTTTGATGTGGGCATCGACAGCGAACTTCCTGTGCGTCAGGCCCAGATTTCCGTTGAAACGGCACGCAATGATGTCGCGAATTACCGCACTCAGGTGGCACAGGCACAAAACCTGCTAAACCTGCTGGTCGGTCAGCAAGTGCCTGCGACTTTATTGCCGGCACAACGCGTAACCCGCATCACGTCCAATACGGCACTGGGTGCAGGCTTGCCAAGTGATCTGCTGATTAACCGTCCAGATGTACGCGCTGCCGAGTATCGTCTGTCTGCAGCGGGTGCCAATATTGCAGCAGCACGCGCACGCCTGTTCCCGACCATCAGTTTGACCGGTTCAGCAGGTTATGCATCGACCGATTTAGGCGATCTGTTTAAATCAGGCAGTTTTGGCTGGTCCTTTGGCCCAAGTCTGGATATTCCAATTTTCGATTGGGGTACCCGTCAGGCCAATATCCAGATTTCTGAAACCGATCAGCAAATTGCATTATCAGATTACGAAAAGTCGATTCAAGCCGCTTTTCGTGAAGTAAATGATGCGCTAGCAGTTCGCCAAAACATTGGTGATCGAATTGCTGCACAGCGCCGTCTGGTAGAAGCCACCAATACCACCTATCGCTTGTCGCAGGCACGTTTTCGCGCCGGGATTGACAGCTATCTGACGGTACTGGATGCACAGCGCGCCTCTTATGCCGCAGAACAAGGCTTGCTCTTGCTTGAACAGGCCAACTTGAACAATCAGGTTGAAGTCTACAAGACCCTCGGTGGAGGCTTAAAAGTCAATACTACGGATACCCTGTCGAATCAGCCGTCCGTGACTGAACAACGCCGCGCAGTAGAACAGCAGGCGAAATAGATTTAAAATAGAAAAAGAAAAGCTCACTTCGGTGGGCTTTTTTATTGCATTTTCAAAGCAGTTTTCCTATTGTCATAGACTAGCAATTTATTTAGAAAACATACGCATGTTACTTAGCAATCTGGAATCTGTACCGGGACATACTATTCGCCAACAAATTGATGTGGTTTATGGCAGTACGGTACGCAGCAAACATGTCGGGCGTGATTTACTCGCTGGCCTGAAAAATATTGTCGGGGGTGAGCTTACTGCTTATACCGAGCTGCTGGAAGAATCCCGTCAGGAAGCGATGAACCGGATGGTTGAAAAAGCCCGTAGCATGGGTGCCAATGCGATTGTCGGTATTCGTTTCTCGACCTCCAATATTGCCCAAGGCGCCTCTGAACTGTTTGTCTATGGAACGGCGGTCATTGTTGATCCAGTCATGCCAAAATTACCCGACCCTTTTCCACAGGCAGAATAATTCATGGACGGTTTAATTTTTCAGATCGTCATTTTTGTCATTCTGTTTAGCGTCGGTTTTGGCTTTGGTCGTTATAATGAACGCAAACATTTTCGTTATCTAGACGAACAGGAACAACGACTGGCTTATATCCAGGTCAACAACAGCCGCTTTATCTTATCTGAACATTCCGGACAGATGATCAGCAGTAATGTGGTCATTTCCCATGATTATTTTAAATACGCAATTGCCAATGTGCAGAACATGTTGGGAGGTCGTTTGACCAGCTATGAAAGCGTGGTAGAGCGGGCACGGCGTGAGGCGATTGTACGTTTAAAACTTGAAGCTGAAAGAATCGGAGCCACCCAGATTATGGGGATTCGGCTGAGCACTACGGAACTGGGCATGCAAGGCGGTATGGTCGAAGTCTTTGCTTATGGCACTGCAATTCAGCAATCTGTTTCACCAATCAAAAATATCTATACAAACAATAGCATGCAGATGGTTAGCTCATGTTGCGCAGTACGCGCAGATAATTACTGAATGTGGATCAACTCGCTTATCGACTGGCGATGCAATATCATAGAAGAAGTGATTAAGCTCAAAGTTAGCGGCATAAATACAAATAATATGATGCCGTTTCTTCAGTCGATCAAACGGCACTCAATCCCATCTGTATTGCCTTATTATTTTTCTACGTCTTAAGCCGCATTGCTTAGAGAACGGCAGCAAGCTAAATGGCTATACATTGCCGAATTGACCGCCACCACCCAGCTTAAAAGTGCCCTTTTTAAATATTGGTGAACGAGATGGGTGCACTAATTCAGGCTGTTAGGCTCTTGCGTAATTCATCTTCAACGATACTGAGTTCAATTTCACTAAATTTACGAATCTCGCCTTCTGCATGCTTTTCCAGCATACCGCCGAGCAACGGCACTTTGACCTTTACTGTCCAGTTGAGCTGAAACTGGATCTGGTCTTCATCTCCAGTGACTGCACGCTGACAGGTCGCCTCGATCGGTAAATTTGCCCCGAGTTGTACCGTCGATGTCATTTGATTCAGATCGCTGATATCGGTACGCTGCAAACGGAATGCATCCTTGAGTAATTTTTTTGCCATATCCGGGATGTTGACATCCAGATTATAGGCACGTTTCAAGGTATACATATGCCCCTGCTTTTCCGAGACCAGAATTTCTAAATTTTGTGCAGGAATTCGATGACAGACTGCCTCATGCAAACGAATATCATTGGCCAGACGTTTAAATTCATCAATAGACACGCCATTGATAATTGCTTTCACAGTGAACTGATGTGCCATGCTATTTTTCCTTATTTTTATTGCATTATTCGCTTAGGTCACTCCGGACTATCGCAAATAAAACCAAACACAGAGATGATTCTGCAATTTATATCAACTTTATAGCATCTGTCATTATTCTTTTATCGGGAAATAGCGGCAATTCGGTCAATCTGTGCAAGATAGTTTTGCAGACAACTGTGTCTGGCCACAACTGATCTGTAGCTGCGCTGTAGCATAGTCAATCACGACATGAAATTCATCGGCGCCATCGTCTAAACCGGACACATACCATGTGGTTCCGTTTGGAAAATCCTGCAACCAGTCTGCTTTATAAAAGTCTGAAACCGAATCAAACTGCACATACAGTTCAGGCTGCGCTTCGATCTTCATTGCCAGAGCCATAAACTTCTGTAATTGCGCCTGCTGAAAATCAATAATCATACTATTTCCCCCTGTTTAGACATGATGATAGCGCAGCGATCTTCATATATGTTTAAAGGGTTCTTCTCGCTATACGACTGCCGAGTTTTGACATCTGGCCCATTATTGGATTAAACATAAGCTAGCGCACAAAAAACAAGATCTCATCCAATATAACGAAGGATATACTCATGGTGCAGGGAAAAATGCAGGTAGAAAGTGTCCAGTTTCTGGCAGAAGATGGTTATAGCTTAAGTGGCAAACTCTACCGTACACCGTCTGTGGCGAAGGCCAATATTGTCGTTGCCTGTGCGACGGGAGTACCGCAAGCGTTTTATCGCCGTTTTGCAGAATATGCAACTCATGCCGGTTTTCAGGTGCTGACCTTCGATTATCGAGGGGTGGCCGCTTCCGCACCGAAACAGCTCAAAGGCTTTAAAATGTCTTATCTGGACTGGGGAGAATATGACCTGAGTGCGGCAATTGAATATTTGGGCCGGACAGAACTGGATATTTATATGATTGGCCATTCCTATGGAGGTCAGGCATTAGGTCTGTGTAAACATCATGACCGCATCGAAGCGATGTACTGTTATGGCACAGGCGCCGGCTGGCATGGTTATATGCCGCTCAAGGAAAAAATCAAGGTTCAGATGATCTGGAATATTGTTTTCCCTCCACTCGTAGCAATCACCGGCTATTTGCCATGGAGCAAATTTAACATGGGTGCAGACTTGCCACGTGATGTCTATCGTCAGTGGCGTAAGTGGTGCAAATATCCGACCTATTTCTTTGCCGATCCGGATTTGAAAGACTTACACATACGTTATGCTGCGGTAAGTACTCCGATTTATGCGGTTGCTGCTCTCGATGATGCCTGGGCCCTGCCTAATTCCAGACATGCTTTTATGCAATATTACCGTCAGGCAAACGTGCATTATATTGATCTTAAAGCTGAAGATTATGGTTTAAAGGACATTGGTCATATGGGCTATTTCCGTCAGGGGGCAGAAAAAATCTGGCAAGATGCCTTAAATACCTTTTCCGAATTACATCGGCTTAAATATGCAGCTTGATGTTTAACGCCTATCGTCTCCTGCAAAACTTACAAGCTTCCTGAGCAGAGAGATCAAGCACAATCTGACTGTAAAAGATCGGTACGAATTTCCTGACGATGCTCTTGGCCAAAACGGTCGACATGCGTATAAAACACGCCATAGCGGCCGACATAATATTCCAGTGACTGATGGTAAAAATTCCAGAAAATCGACCACTCCCCTAAATCCATCTGACGAATTTGTGTACTGCTTTGCATGGGCATTTTTTGCAAGATTTCCTGCTGTAACTGCTCTGCCTGTGCTCTGTCCTGAATAGCTACATGACGCTGAAAAAACAGCTGAGCCACATCATCAAACAGTTCCAGTTCATAAGCATCAACCAGATGCACCTGTTCCTCATGCGTGGTCATGACATGTTCTGAAATACTAGCAATTTGTTCAGGTTTTTCTGCACGCTGCGCAGAGAGATAAGACTGGGTTTTATAAATTTTCCGCCCCACGATCCAGGCAGTATTGAACAGCAAAAAAATACACAGCAAGAGCAACAATTTAAACATAGTAGATCATCTCGTGTGGCTGATTTTATTTTTATTACCGAGCACTTCATATTCATTTGAATAATGGCCTAACACCTAGCATACGTCTATTTTTTAGACAGTGCAAACTCCTGCACTATTTCTATGATGGCATCCTTGACTCGATTTTATGGGGATTTAAAGTAAGCACGGCGATTCTAGTAAAGCTTGCTGTAAATTTGAGCACCCGCTCCTGAGAAACGTTGATTCTAGAAAATCAGATAAACAAAACCGACAGATCAGCAACATAAGTTATCTTCACCTACTGGTTTTTAAGAAAATCCTCTCAAAAAACTACAAGATTGTTATTTTGTTTCAACCTGCATTTCTCTTCCAATGAAGCCTTCCTGTAAATGTTCGAGAAAATGAATAACATGGTGATTCGTGAAGGGAAGATTCAGGATATACCTCAAATTATTCAGGTGATTCATGACAGTATTCAATCTTGTGTTTTAGATCATCAACGTGAGGACAGTCGCATCCAAAGCTGGCTGGAAAAATTTGATCATGCCAGCCTGATTGTCGATATGCTTTATAACGATTGTTGGGTTTGCCTTGTGCACGACAAAGTAGTCGGGTTTTTATTGGTCAGTGATACTGGAGAAATCCGGATGCATTATGTCGCCCCACATTGCCAGAGGCTTGGATTTGGCACCGAATTATTTAATCAAATGCATGCAGCATTAGTAGAGAAAAAAATCTATCAGATTGCAGTCAAGTCGACTCAAACAGCCCTCAGCTATTATCAGCGATGTGGATTTGATTCCAGCCCTGCACATTCACAAGATGATGGATCATATCTGTATAAATACGTTTTTTAATCTGCACCCTGCTCAAAGTTTAATTGATCACGCCCGGTCTGTTTAGCCAGATACAGCTGCACATCTGCGGCTTTCATCAAGGCATGAATATCGGTATATTGATGTTGTGGGCTTATCCAAGCAGCGCCCACACTGACCGTGATCCAGGCTTTGCCATCCGGCCGGTTTAGATGTTCAAATTGTTGTTCCCGAACCTGCTGAATGACACGTTCCAGATATTGCAGGGCAACCTGAATCGGTATATCACCAAGCAGAATGGCAAATTCCTCCCCGCCATAACGCGCCAGATAACCCGATTGAGGCAAGCTGGCCTGAATCACCTTAACCAGGTTTTGTAGAATCTCATCACCCTTTAAATGGCCATAATGATCATTATAATTTTTAAAATAATCAACATCCAGCATGGCAAAAAGCAGTGTGGCATGTGAATGTTGCTGGCTTTGCAAAAACTTCTGCTGGATTTCACTATTTAAAGCACGCCGGTTAAAAGCACCGGTCAGCGCATCAATCTTCATCTGATGTTCCAGTTTGGCATTCAGTTGATGCAGTTGCTGGGTACGTTCTTTGACTTTTTGATCAAGCGAACTGTTGAGCTCGATGAGGTTAAGATTTAGCTGTTCCGTCTGATAAGTTTGATGCGCATAGTGTCTAGACTGCTGAAACATAATCAACAAGGCATATAAACTGGTGGAAATGAAAGACAAATGTGTGGTTTGAATAACATTAATCAGCAAGAGATAGTCATTTAAAAATGTCAGACACAAGAAAATAATGGCAAACAGATTCAGGCGTGAATACGGTTGCTTATCACGTAGGGTCTGATAAAACCCGTACATGAAATTCCCAATAATCACCAGACCATAAATCGCACTATAGAGCGCAAGACGTTCAAATAACTCGGGGGTAGAAAATAGCGTCACACTGATATTCAAAATCAATAAGACGATCGCAATATAATAAATCAGCGGTTTTAAATAGCGCTGATTAAACAGATGCATATAACTGAGGAAAAACAATACCGCCAGAAACGTAAACAGATACTCTAAACGTGTTCCCCATAACCAGTCGATATTGGTAAATACCGAATAGGCATAGGGCGCTGAAAACATATTATGCAGGGCCAGAAAGATAATAAAACAGCCAAACACAAAAATGCTTTTGCTATTACGCTCTTTCGATCCTCGAAATATTGAAAACAGGATATTGAAAACACCCACCCCGAGTACTGCGCCACAGGCCATGGCAATACTCATCATCAACTGCTGGAATTGACGATTGACTGTACCTGCGACCCCAATCTGCATTGGGCGTTCCAGCCCTCCATGCAAATGAGTGTAATTCGAGGCCTGAATGCTTAAGGTAATGTATTCACTGTCTGCAACGAAATAGCCAATCCGGGGGGCTTTTTCAGTGATCTGCTGTTCAGGTGTTTTACTGATTTGCCCAAGCCGGACAATAAACTCGCCATTTACATAGACCCGATAAGCGCCATATTGAGCAGGAATCCGAATGGCAATCCGGCGTCCGATAAATTCTTTAGGAATTTTATAATGGCTAATAAATGTGCCATAACCAATATTTGAGTTGGTCAGTATTTTAAAAGAAGCCGGCAATTCCACTGTTTTTGATAACAGTACGGAACTTGGCTGGACAATAAACTGGCTCGGATAAAATAACCATTTCCCCTGCAAAGGGCTGCTGCTGTGTTCGCTAAAATGAATTTCAGAGATATGATCACGGAACTGCTGCTGCACCCCGGGGGATGTGGCAGCGATCTGGGCAGATACTGAAGTGCTCATCAAGATGCCCCAGCTTATGGCCCAAACCCACATTACAAAATAGACATTCCTTATCACGTTTTGCAAAGACAGTAGTTTCCTGAAAAAGAGCTTTATTCTTCTTATAATCTACTTGGAATATCAGGGAGTTCAAATATTTTTTTGTAGTTTATCGGAAGAAGCCCCCAATACTGAGACTTCTCCCGATCAGCATTCACTCATGATACTGAATGAATCTTATTTCAATGAATTAATCACGTATTTTTACATCAAACAGTTCAATTTCAAAAATCAGGTCTGAATTGGCTGGAATCACTTTGCCCATTTTACGTTCGCCATAGGCCAAATGTGCCGGCACCAGCAGTTTACGTTTACCGCCCACTTTCATGCCCAAAATGCCCTGATCCCAACCTTTGATCACACGGCCTGTTCCGATCACGGTTTCAAAATAATTACCGCGATCAATCGATGAATCAAACTTGGTTCCATCTTCTAGCCAGCCGGTATAGTGTGTGGTAATCAGCGCGCCTTTTACCGCCTCTTTCCCTTCGCCTACTTTTAAATCAATAATTTCAAGTTCGTTAATCATGCTTATTTACCTGAGATTGGCATAAATTCAAAACCCAGTATAAACCGGATTGATTGATTTTTTTAGGCTTTAGTCCTTGATGGATTAAAAGCTGAGTTCCTGAATATTCTGATCATTGAGTAAATGCAGGGTGAGTTTTTGATGGTTTTTGGCCGATCCCATCAGCACCCATCTTCCGCTAATCTGCTGCTCAACCTTGCGCTGTGAAGAATGCATGACTTTTAGCTTATATTGTTTGAAAAGCGATTCATAATGGTTGAGCTCATGTTTCTCAAAAGGACAGACAATTTCGTAATTACGTTCCTGATTCAGCGACTCGATCCCGCGCTGTACATACATCAGTAGAACCAGCACCACCATGACCATTAAAGTGGCCCAGATACTCAGGATTTCATAACCCGCACCGGCTGCCATGCCCAGTGCTGCAGTCATCCAGATGGTGGTGGCCGTGGTAATTCCTGAAATACGGTTCTCATCTTTGAGAATGACCCCTGCCCCTAAAAAGCCTAGCCCCGTCAGGACATTGGCCGCCAGCCGGTCAGGATTTTCCACACCTATTTTCAGGGAAATGATAGTAAACAGACAGGAGCTGAGACTGACCATGATCATGGTACGCAGTCCGGCAGATTTACTATGATATTCACGTTCTGCACCAATAATGGCTCCGATCGCGACGGCCAGCAGTAAATCATAAAGTTCATGGTACATGACATAACCCTGAGTATTTTTATCCCTCAGGTATACGCAATTTAAGCGACAGGATACAAGTCCAGACGTGCATCCTTATGCGTCCTTATTGTAACTGTTCCCACTCGACCAGCACCTGCCCCTGATCGCCAATCAGAGTCCATTCACCATCCATCACATTGAGCTGTAACTGCATGGTGCGTGCACATAATTGTGGCAATGCATCGGTGGTTGTAGTCGATAATTTCCACACCTCCACATTCTTTAACGTCTTTAATTTGCTGCTGCGCTTATACCATTCATCTACCGCAGAACCATAGGTCACCACAGCCACTTGCTTACAACGCGCACTGGCTTTTTTGACTTTATCTTCATCCGGGCTACCGACTTCAATCCATTTCACCAATTGACCAGTGAGGTCTTTTTCCCACAAGGCCGGCTCATCGGTTTCAAACAGATCCTTGGTAAATTCCAGCGTTTCATCGGCATAACGCGCATACGCCAGAATACGCACCATCAGGCGTTCAATGGTTTCTGAAGGATGCAGCGCCATCGTCAACTGATAATCTGCATAACGGTGCGTATCCATATCTGCAATATTCAAATCAACCTTATAAATCGTCGCTTTTAACGCCATAACACAATCCTCAAATTTGGCGCCTAGCATATAAGATTTAGCAGTATTTTGCTGAACAGATTTAGGTCAATAGCTCATTCAGCGCCTTAGCAACAGTACTATTATTTTTCCGGATCAATACGGCATTGCATCAACGCGCTTTCAAACTCCAGCCAATCCCGTGACTGTTGATAAATCACTTCGATCCGGTTATCAATACCTGCCTCGACCGACTGATAATTAAACTGCTCCGGATTGAAATTAAAGCTTTTCCAGCCCTGATCGGTATTAAAAATTCCTTTGATTCTGAGCCAGTCTTTTTGTTCACACAGCAAGTCGAGCAAATCATAAAAATGAAATTGCCAGCGTTTTGGCAACTTCCAGCCCGCAACCTGATAGCCCTGCGCGCTTTCCACATAATGATAAGGCAGCTGCTGAATCAGCACGGGTGCCTCTGGGGAAGGATTGATCTGTTGCTGTTTTAATAAAGGCTGGAGCTGACGTACAGAACCTTGATAATCCTGTTTAATCTGCTCAATACTCAGCTGTCCCTGCTCTGTGCACAACCACTGCTGGGCATAGACTTGATATTCCGCCTGAAGCTGCGTAAGCGCAGCATGATCTTCGGCTGTCATTAAATCTGTATGTGAAATCACCACAATCTGCGCGGCCTTAAGCTGATCTGCATACAGATTTTGCTGTGACCAATCCTGATCATGCAAACGTGAACCATCAACCACAGTGACCAAAGCCTGCATGTTTAAATGACTGTGCCAATGCGGTTCCGTCAACTGTTCTAACAATTGTGCAGGATGTCCCAGCCCGGTCGGCTCGATAAACAGCCGATCCGGTTTCACTTCGGACAGTAAACGTGACAAGGCAATCTGCATCGGCAACTGACTACTACAACATAGGCAGCCACCCAGTAATTCCTTTACCGCATAGCCTGAATCTTGTGGCAATAACTGCTGGTCGACCCCGATCTGACCGAACTCATTCATCAGTACGGCCCAGATTTCCTGTTCAGGTTTCTGCTGTAATAAATGCTTAAGCAGTGTGGTTTTACCCGCCCCCAAAAATCCAGAAATGATATGGACAGGAATCGGCTGTGCTGCGGACAGAATTTTCAAAATCGGTTCTCAAGAGATTAAATAGACAAGATCATGCCCTGTATTATAGGGCACAGCATGGTTTTAGAGACATTTTCTTGCTCAATGGCGACTTGAAACTATCAGTTTATAAGTTAATAGAATTATCTCAAATAGAGAATCTTGATGTTTATTCATATTTAAAATTCAGCTTTTTTGAAACATTCATATACATTTTCATTAAATAGAACACTGCATAATTAACAGTAATTAAACAACTTTCTGCATTGTGTATATGCTGAGTTATTCACTCCGTGTCGCTTTTGTTAATTGATTTGCTCATCAAAATTTCAGTGCTTAGGATGAACTCCTGTCGAATTGATGTGATGGTCAGCTCGGCAAATTACATGACATAAATAAAGGATGCCAAAAATGAAATATGCACAAATCTTACTTGCAACAACGCTTACTGCTGCTGCAGCCACCAGCTTTGCCGCGACTGAAACAACAAACGCAAATACAAACACTGAAGAAAAAGTGATTGTCAGTACCCAGGAATTGCCTGAGTCAAATGCTCCGGTTGCTGGCGCAAATGCAGAACAACCAGCTGCATCTGAAGCTGCTGCAGAAAGCGCAACACCTGCACAACCTGCAGCACGTTAAGTGATTTAACGACGGGTTAAATGATCAAAGAAAATATCAGGGCAGTATTTCTCCAGTAGGCTTAGCCTGTACTGCCTCATATTGATCGATGCTGAATCATGCTTTGCGCGGGTTCAGCATTTTTGTTGACTAGATTTAAATGCCCATCATAGTTAAAACTGATCACAGGATTGAGAATGACTATTGAATTATTTTAACTTTATCATTTAAATTCAATAATTTAATTAATAAAAATCTATTTAAAATTAATATTATTGATATAGCTCAACTACTATCGCCTAACTTGTTTCTAGCTCAGAACTGTCCCTTAATAGATTGAAATGCAAGTCGATTGAATGGACATTCACTATGAGCAATACCAATTACAGCACTGATGTAGCAATCCTCGGCGCTGGGCCTGTAGGCTTAACCATTGCCAACTATCTGAGCAAGCAAGGCGTGAGCGTCACGATGGTCGAGCAACTGGATAGTTTGATTGATTATCCACGTGCCATTGGGATCGATGATGAATCTTTGCGTACCATTCAATCCTTAGGTTTGGTCGATCAAGTCTTGCCCCATACCACGCCCAATCATGCCATGCGCTTTTTAACACCTAAGGGTCGCTGTTTTGCAGATATTCAGCCTTTAACCCGCGAATTCGGATTTTCACGCCGTAATGCCTTTATTCAGCCACAAGTCGATCAGGTTCTGCTTCAGGGCTTAAAACAATATAAAAATACGCAGGTGCTGTTCTCACGTCAATTGACCCAGTTTAGTCAGGATGCCGAGGGTGTAACGCTTAACCTGCAAAACGAACAAGGGGATACAGAAACAGTCCGTGCCCAGTACCTGATTGCCTGTGATGGCGGTAACTCTTATGTACGCCGCAATCTGGGCATTGCTTTTGAGGGTGAAACTGCGCCGAATCAATGGATCGTGATCGATCTTGAAAATGATCCGCTTGCGACACCGCATATTTACCTGTGTTGTGATCCGGTACGTCCTTATGTATCCGCCGCATTGCCCCATGGAATTCGCCGTTTTGAATTTATGGTTATGCCGGGTGAAACTCAGGAAGAACTCAGCAAACCGGAAAATATTGCCAAATTACTGGCCAAAGTGCTTCCAAGTACCGATGGCATCGAAGTGATCCGTCAACGTGTTTATACGCATAATGCCCGTATTGCGGACAAGTTCCGGGTAGACCGCATTTTACTGGCAGGTGATGCTGCGCACATTATGCCCGTCTGGCAAGGTCAGGGTTATAACAGCGGGATGCGGGATGCCTTTAACCTGGCCTGGAAAGTCGCACTGGTGGTTCAAGGCAAAACCGGCCCAGAACTTTTAGATTCGTATCAGATTGAACGTAAAGACCATGCCAAAGCCATGATTGATCTGTCCGTAATGGCCGGTCATGTATTGGCACCACCGAAAAAGTGGCAAGGTTTTGTCCGTGACGGTATCGCCTATGCCCTGAACTATATCAAGCCGATCAAACAGTACCTGCTGGAAATGCGCTTTAAACCGATGCCGAAATATCATGATGGTGTGCTTTTGAGCAACGGCGCCAAAAATTCTCCAATTGGCAAGATGTTCATTCAGCCTCAAGTTCAGCTTGCATCAGGTGAAACAGTGTTACTGGATGAAGTGATTGGCAATGATTTTGCCATTATTGCCTGGGGTGTCGATCCAAAATGGGGCCTGAGTCCAGAGACACTGCAACAGTGGAAAACACTCGGTGTGAAATTTATTCAGGTCATTCCGGCAGTGCAGTTACAAAATACCCAGCGCCAACCGTTTGAAGATGTCATCACCATTGGTGATAGCGGCACAGAAATTCGCTCCTGGTTTAGCAATACTTCCGATTCAGTGGTGATCTTGCGTCCTGACCGTTTTGTGGCCGCACTGGCCATTCCACAATCACTGGAAAACACCAGTCAGCAACTGTTTAAAAAGCTGTACCTAAAATAATTTTAAGGTCATTTTTTACCACGCTTCGGCGTGGTTTTTTATTGTTTTTAGATATCTCGGACAATATATAGACCGAGGAATTAGGCTCGGTAGTCTTGAAACCACGGCATGTCTTTCAGGGAATCACGAGAGGCCATCTGCTGCAAATAGGGTCTGAACTCGTCAAATGGCGGTAAAATTTTCGCAGAGATCGCAAAGATCAAACAATAGGCAGCATATAAGTCTGCTGCGGAAAATTCTTCACCTAGCAAATAAGGATTGGCCTGACTTATGCCCTGTTTCAGAAAATCAAATACTGCTGTTTCATTGCCGAAACTTAAACTTCTGCGGTTTTTTTCAATATTTTCTGGCGAAACCTGCAAATTTTTTAGATCGATATATTCGGTGAAGGGCCCATGACAGAAAAATATCCATTTTAAATATGCCCCACGCTTGGGTTCATCCAAAGCAGGTGCCAAGCCTTTATCAGAATACTTATCTGCCAGATAGATAAAAATGGCGGCCATTTCTGAAATGACAATCTCCTGATCGACCAGACAGGGAACTTTTCCCATCGGATTAATCTGTAAATATTCAGCTTGATGCATATATTCATAGGACACTTCCACCTGCTCAATCTGGTCTTCAATCTGCAATTCTTTCAATAAGGGCAACAGGGTCAGGCCCCGTGATTGCGGATTGTTATAGAGCTTCATCATATTGGTTTAACCATTTTTTATTTTTAGAGTTTCAGTATAAAACGGTTTTCTGTGTCAATTTACGTAGATGTGCTACAGATCATTTCTGTCGCACAGCTTTTAAAATATAGGCAGACCAAAGATGTAAATCTTAAAAAAGATCGACACAAAACTTTTCTTTTAAGACTTTTAAAATCAGATCAATCACCACATGTTTTTGGTCTTTACGATAATTGGCATATAGCCCAATCATGGGCAAAGGTTCAAGGGTCTTTTTGACCACGATATTATCGCCGAGTAATGGAATCACATAGGCCGGCACCAGACTCCAGCCCACGCCCATCCCGACCAGATTGACATTGAGCAGGATATTGGTCGAATGCTGCACCACATTGACCTTCAATTTGGACTGTTTAAAAAAGTCTTGAATAATTCGATGCAATTGTGGTGAAGCCTGTTCATCACTAATGACAAAATCCTGATTTTCAAAGCTCTTAATACTGACATGTGGCAGGGTCGCAACCGGAGAATCTTTAGGCACAATCAGGGTTAAAGGTTCATCAAAAATCCGGATCGAATCAAACTCGCTCGACTGTCCCGGATAGCGGGTAAAAGCAATATCGATCTGGCCTTTTCTTAAAGCACTAAACTGCTCAGCGTCAGTCAAACTATGAAATAGTGCTTTCAGTTCAGGAAAATGTGCGCGGATATTGGGCATGATATAGGGAAAGACTTTCATTTCCGCAACCGGTACAAATCCGATATTCAGCTGATCCTGATGTGCATTGGCAATCTGTCTGGCAGCGTGGATCGCACGTTCTGCATGTTCCAGACTGAGCAAAGCTTCTTTTAAAAAAACCTGTCCGGCCTCGGTCAGGTTGACCTTACGGTTATTTCGCTCCAGTAACTGTACACCTACCTCACGCTCCAGATCCTTGATTTGCTGACTTAAGGAAGGCTGTACAGTATTCAATTTTTCCGCAGCCCGGGTAAAATTCAGTTCCTCGGCCACAGTGACAAAATAACGTAAATGTCTTAATTCCATTTTATGCTTCCTGATTTTCCGGTACGTGTATTGGTCTTTTGGCCACATACTGACGATAAACCAAGATCGTCACAATGACGAGTGCAGCACTCGACACATACATCGCTTCAAAGCCCCAATAGGCAATCAATAGGCCCATCACCACGGAACCTACCGCCAAACCCAGATCAAACAGGGTAAAGAAGGTTGAAATCGCATGTCCCATACGCTGCTTATCGACAGATTGAATTGCGAGTGTCTGCAGACATGGAAATAATGAACCATAACCGATCCCCACAAAGACCGCTGATAACCAGAGCGTCCATTGATTGGATATCAGACTCACCATGACTAGGCCAATCGCAAAGAAAATAAAGGAAGGATAAATGACAGCACTTGGTCCCTTACGATCATAGATTTTCCCGACCCACGGCCGTACCAACAGCATCGAAGCCGCAAATACAATAAAAAATACGCTGGTATAAGCCAAAAGCTGCTTGCTTTCACTAAATGCCGTGATAAAACTCATGATGCCCGAATAAGCAAATGCCGTCAGCAACGCCACACAGCTTACCGCCAGGACTTTCACTTCCAATATATCTTGTAGACTCAATTTGGTTTTTCCTGTGCCGATCCGTCTTGATTTTGGCAGTTCGGTAATTTTCAGCATCCAGCAGAAAATCAGTCCCAGAGAAATAATAATAGCCAGAATCCCAAATAAGCTTTTAAAGCTGGTGAATTGAATGACGGTCAAGGCCAGCAATGGGCCAAATACCACCCCCAGATTGGTCGACATGACAAAATAGCCCATGCCCTCGCCTTTACGCTGTTCTGGAATAAATTCATTGGCCACCGGAACCGCCACCGTGGTCAAAATACTGAACCAAATGCCATGTAGAAATCGCACCAGCAACAGTGACCACAAGCTATCAATGAGCAAATAGCCAAAGGCAAACAGCGCAAAAATCACGCCTGCACCGCGCATCGAGATTTTCTTGCCCAGTTTTTCGATGATCATGCCGGAAAAAGGCCGAACTGCAATTGATGATGCCAGAAACAAGGTCAGTGCCAGACCCGCTTCTTTGACTGAGCCCCCCAAATCTTTCATGATGTAAATCGGCAAGATGGTCAGTAAGGCAAAATAATAAACAAACAGAAAAAAGTTATTGCATAAGCACAAGATAAATGAGCGATTCCATAAACGCTCGGGGCTGAGAGACATAAAAACCAACTTTAAGAAAAATAGACCAGGCTCAGGCTTGAATTACAACAGGATGCAGTACTAACCCAACCAGCGCCCGGATGTAATTTTCATCCGGCATACGATTGAAAAAAATAATCTGGTAATGGATCGGGCCGTACAGACTGTCCAGCATTAAATCAAAAGGATAATCCGCGCGAATCTCGCCACGCTCAATCGCTTGCTGAATCAGTTGATGAGTCTGCTGTCGACGCGGCAATAAATATTGCTGAAAGAATTCACCGGCCAGTTCACGATGATTGGCGATTACCACCAGTAAAGCCCGACCAATCGGATGGTTGAGCGCCTGAGACAACAAGCTTAGCTGTCGAATCAGATTACTTTTCAGGTCATTTGCAGGATCAGGCTCAAAAACTGAGACCGTATGCTGTTTGAAGGTATCTAGCACCAGCTCCGATTTATGCTTCCACCAGCGATAAATCGTAGATTTTCCCACCCCAGCTCGTGCTGCAACAGCCTCAATAGTCAGTTGATGATACTCTCCCTCTGCCAATGCATCGGCAACCGCTTGCAAAATACATTGCTGTCGTCGTGAGCTTTTTTCGTCATGATTCATAAAGTCTACTTATCTTCAAACACAATCGATACGATACGTATCGTTTTATATTAGAGCAAAAAACGATAAAGCTCCAGACATAAACTGAAATTAAGGCAAAAAAGACTCTCTTATAAAGTCATGCTGATCAGTTAAAGAATTTAAAAATAGACGCTTTAACTGCTTAGTCGTTCATGATGGAGTCTGAAGGTTTTAAATCAAATATTTTCAATATCATTTGTTACTTTGGTTTCATTCAAATGAGCAGCGGAACTTCGCAAGGAAGGCATCTTGCAGTCATATTCCTCACCGCAAAACTCGTCAGCCACCCTCGACTCGTCAATTTGTCATGGAGACCATCATTTTTTTAATCTTGCGGTGCAATACACCTCATGCCTCAAACAGTTGCGGATGACTTTTCCACCTATCACATATAATCCTCAATTTAAAAAAGAAAATGCCAGTCAATTGGTTAACTGACTGGCATTACTCTTATGAAGATGTTTTTAAATCACCGCTTAACTCTGTGCAGTCTTTTTATAAATACTGCATGAAGGATGATGATTCTCTTGCAAACGCGCGACTTTACGCTGTTCGGCTGCTTCAAAACGGCAACGTTTCCAGTCATTGTCCAGGTTCAAAGCCGGAATCTGTTTCGGTTTGCCATTTTCATCTACGGCCACCATAGTGAAATAACAGCTATTGGTATGGCGTACCGTTCTTTTTTGAATATTCTGCGCTTCTACACGAATCCCGATTTCCATCGAGGTGCGACCAACATGGTTGACACTGGCCAAGAAAGTTACCAGCTCACCCACATGAATTGGTTCCTTAAAGTTCACCTTGTCTACCGATAAGGTCACGACATAACTGCCCGAATAGCGACTCGCACATGCATACGCCACCTGATCCAGTAATTTCAGAATGGTTCCACCATGAACATTTCCTGAAAAATTTGCCATATCTGGCGTCATGAGAACTGACATCGTTAACTCTGACTGGTCATCTGACACTGCTGCAATTTGATCTAAAGGGGCCATCGTTTTCTTTGAACTCTTTGAATGACAAGGTTATCGCTTATTATTATAGCGTTTTTAACATGAATAAAATGTTCAATTCGGCAAATGAAGCATCATAATTATTGATATAGAAACTGCACTCATACAGAAAAAAATATATTTAACAGATCTCAAGGCTCAGCAAGAAGCTAAGTTCCAAACAAATAAACACTTATTGATCCAAAGCATCTGCTTACTCAGCTCAAGTTTTTTTCGGGCCGCTCTCATTTTGCAAAAAATAATTCAAGATGTTGGATAAATCATTACTGATTTAGCGCATGAGTGGTTTTAACATTTCCTGGGCGACATTTTCATAGCTGAGAATTTGCTGACCATCCAGTGTGGTAGTGACCGTGAAAGAACCATCTTGATGTGCAGCTGTCACTGTAAAAATATAGTGTTCAAATTGCGCCAACTTGACCTGATGTCCAATTTTAATCTGATTCATTGTCGTTACATCTATTCATTAATCTTTCAAAGCACATTCTGTCATGAACAATATTTAAATATTTGATCAACTTAAGTATAGGAATAATAATATTAAAATTTCGACTTAGAAAAGCAACACTTATTCCAAAAAAAATATAATTTATAATTCAACAACTTATAGTCAAAATAAAGCTTATCTCTCCTGAAAATTCTGGCCAATTCATATGCAGAAACAATGATTTAATCTTTTATAACGATCAGCCAGTGTTAAGATCAGAATCTGGAAAGCATAGGGATGCAATAGCTTTGCCTACCTGGTTCGATCTCATAAAAAATGAACAAAAAAATTTAACCGCAATATGCTTTAGGGCTGCTGCTGTTCCTGAGCCACAAAGAGCGGAATATGATGGCCGCGAGCATAATTATATTTTTGATAAGCGAGAGAAATATCCATCAGTTTTAACTGTGCAGCATCAATGCCGGCCTGCATGGTTAATTCTCTGCCACGTACATCAAAGATATGTCCTTTTTCCCGTAAATCGGGCTGGATCACCACATCGGCATGCTTTAATTCTTCTTGTGCCAAGTGTTGCTGCATAATATTAATATTCTGGTTAAACAGTCCCCAGACATTACTGGTTTCCGTATGAATAGGCTGTGCCAGAATATCAACCGCAATCACAATATCTGCTCCCAGCTCACGTGCCACATTCACCGGTACCGGGCTGACCAGCCCGCCATCGACATATTCTTTTTCTTCAATTATTGTTGGAATAAACATACTCGGAATCGACACTGAAGCACGTACTGCCTGTCCAGTATTGCCATAATTAAAAACGACTTTCTTGCCTTCTTTTAGTGCTGTGGCCACCACAAACATCGGGATTTTCATGGCTTCTAGTGGAGTTTGATCGACTTGTAAATTGACATAGTCTTCTACTTTTTTGCCATCAAAAAAACCTTTTCGATCCAGTTTGATATCGCGTACATCGGTTGCTCGCATGCTCAAGGCAATATTGCGCAGCTCAATCGCCGGTTTACCACTGGCATAAATAGATCCGACGATGCTGCCCGCACTGGTTCCAACAATAAAATCCGGACGAATACCGGCCTGTTCCAGTACTTCGAGCGCACCGATATGTGCATAGCCACGCGCACCACCACTGCCTAAAACGAGAGCAATGACCGGACGCTGTTCAGTTTGCTTGATCTTTTCAAAATCAATTTGATTCGGACGTGCCTGAGCTTCTCCACGTTGCGCAGCAGGTTGTAGATGATTGGTAGCTGACTGGACTGTCATCGGTGTGGTTTGACAACCACTCAGGCCGAATGCACCCAGTGCCACAATACTCAACACATATTTCTGCATGTAGAGAATGTCCTCATTAACTAAAGCAGCATAGTGTATAAACACCTGCTTAAATAATCTGTAGAATTTCGTAAAATTGTCATACAGTTCGGGTAGTTTGTCTTCATTTTCCCCTTCATGCTATGTCAGTCATTTCACTGTATCGGATTTTCCTGATTTTCCTGCAACTGGGTTGCATTTCATTTGGCGGTCCGGCAGCACATTTGGTGTTTTTTCACCGAAAATTTGTGACACAACTGCAGTGGCTAAATGACACCCAATACAGTCAACTGGTCGCTTTGGCGCAACTTTTACCCGGACCGAGCAGCAGTCAGGTGGGCCTGTCGATCGGTTATCTGCAACGGGGCTATACTGGTGCCGTGATCGCATGGCTGGGTTTTACCCTGCCCTCGGTTATTCTGATGACCTTGGTGGCGTTATTGGGTCAAAGCTATTTTCATATTTTAAACTCAAACAGCTTTCATACCATCCAGTTAATTGTATTTTCTGTAATCGCCTGGGCTTTCTGGCAAATGCTGAGAAGCTTCTGTAAAACGGCCTGGCAATATGCGGTCTTAATCCTATCTGTCGCATTACTGATAGTCGTTTCAGTGAGTTTTAACCAGATTTTGGTGATTATGCTGGGCGCAGTCTGTGGACTTTTGGCGGGACATTTTTATCAATCAGATTTGAAACCCAAAGAAATTAACAAAACGGCAATCAGCTCGCCTTATATTCGATCTGCCGCTGCGCCCTATTGGTTACTGGCATTTATCTTGCCATTTATGCTGCTGCCCTTAACGGGAAAATTATGGGGTGAATCAGACCTGCAATTTTTTTCCAATTTCTATCAGACTGGCTCGCTGGTGTTTGGTGGCGGTCATGTAATTCTGCCTTTGCTGCATCAGGATTTTGTCGCGACTGGCATAGTGAATGCGCAATCTTTTGATCTTGGCTATGCATTTGCCCAGCTCATGCCGGGGCCTTTATTCAGTTTTGCCAGTTATATTGGTGCTTTGCTGCCTTGGACGCCTTATGTCTGGCTGAATGCAGTTTTAGCAACCTGTGCAATCTTTTTACCTTCATTTTTCCTGATCTTTGCCACCTTGCCCTACTGGTCATGGTTGATGCAGCAGCGCCATATTCATCAGGCGGTGATGGGCATCAATGCTGCGGTGGTGGGTCTGTTACTGTATTTATTGCTGGATCTTTCACAACGTTATTTTAGTTATGGCTCCGACCTGGTCTTTGTCGCGGTGATGATTGCCCTGCTACGTTCAAAATTACCGGTCTGGTTTAGCCTGATTTTGGGTTTTGTGCTTTATCAAAGTTATTTAAATTTCTTCTAAATAAAACTTTGGCACAAAAAAACCCCGAATGATCGGGGCTTTTTATTTTAAGTCTTACCAGATATCTGATTTAACCTTGTCTTTAAATTTAGGATGGTTATCCAGTTTAAATTCAGGCTCTTTCACGCCACGCTTCAACTGACCGGTATAGTCTTTGAGAAGCATCAGCAGGAATGGCATCAGCAACAGGATCGCAATCAAGTTGATACTTGCCATGACACCCATAAACAGATCCGCCATATTCCAGATCAATGGCACGCTGGCGATAGAACCGAAATACACCATCACCAATACAAATAAACGGAAAATCAACATAACCCGGCTATTGTTATTAATGAACTGGACGTTTCCTTCGGCATAGGCATAGTTACCAATAATCGAAGAATAGGCAAACAGGAACAGAATCAAAGCCAGGAAGTCATCACCCCAGGCACCAATCTGGCTTTCGAGTGCCATCTGGGTCAAGGTCACGCCTTCAAAGCCTGCATTTTCATACAGACCCGAAACCAGAATAATAATCGCGGTACATGAACACACCACAAAGGTATCTACAAATACTCCGAGCATCTGTACCAGACCCTGGTTGACTGGATGTTTGACATCCGAGGCTGCAGCAGCATTCGGTGCCGAACCCATCCCTGCCTCGTTAGAGAACAGACCACGCTTGATCCCCATCATCATGGCCATAGACACCATGGCACCAAAGAAACCACCAGCAGCGGCTTCAAATTCAAAGGCTTTACTGAAAATAAGCTGGAAGATGGATGGGAGCAGATCGTAATTGATAACCGCAATATATAAAGCCACCGCCAGATACAGTAGCGCCATAAAGGGCACTACCTTTTCTGCCACTTTGGCGATACGTTTAATACCGCCAAAAATGATTGTAGCTGTAATCAATACTAAGACTAGCCCAATCCAGGAAACTTCAAAATCCAATCCGCCTAAAGGCAAAATGATATTGGCCTGATCCCAGCCCCATGCGTGTGATGTTGCACCGGTAATGGCATTGGCCTGAACCGCATTAAACACAAAACCATAGGTCGTGATCAATGCAATTGCAAAGACAATCCCGAGCCATTTCTGTTTTAGACCCTGAGTAATGTAATACGCGGGGCCACCACGGAATTGCTGGTTTTTATGATCGCGCACCTTAAACAATTGCGCCAATGAGGATTCCACCAAAGCAGAGCTCATACCCAGAAATGCAGTAACCCACATCCAGAACACCGCGCCCGGTCCGCCAATCGCAATGGCAATGGCCACACCGGCGACATTACCCACCCCGACCCGGCTTGCAAGACCAGTCACAAAGGCCTGAAACGGGGTAATGCCGTGCGCATCCTGAACCTTGCCACGGCTGCCTTTCATGACTTTCATGCTGTGCCAGAACAAACGAATTTGTACTGCACCCGTCATGATTGTATAGAAAATACCAACTGCGACCAGAAACACCACCAGAAAGTCCCACAAAGGACCATTCACGGCATTAATCCAGCCAAGCAATGTTTCATTTAACTGATCATTCATGTCACATCCTTATGAGCTTATGACTCATCGTATCAGGTCTAAATTATACAAAGAACTTCAAGATCATTTGAATAACAGTGGCATTGATTAGGTCAACAAAGAACGCGCCACATAATGGAACGATCAGGAAGGCCTTATGTGATGCACCATACATATTGGTAATCGCCTGCATATTGGCAACCGCTGTCGGTGTTGCACCCATACCAAAACCACAGTGACCCGCTGCAAGTACCGCAGCATCATAGTTCTTGCCCATCAGGCGGAAAGTTACAAAACCGGCATACAAAGCCATGGTGATAGTCTGTGCACCCAGAATTACCATCAGTGGTCCTGCAAGGTCAGCCAATTGCCATAATTTCAATGACAACAATGCCATCGCCAAGTACAGCGACAATGAAGCATTACCGAACACATCAATCGCACGATCGAAAATCTGAACTTTGAAAATACCTTCCAGTACATTACGCAGGATGACACCACCCGCCAATGCCCACACGAATGTTGGCAGTTCAAATGCAGTACCTTTACTGAAACCCGTCATAAACTCTGCAAAAGCCAAACAGCCTGCAAACAGGCCCAAGGTCGTGATTGCATTATCAGCGGTAATTAAACGCACCTGATGCGGATATTCAAACGGTACATATTCGCTGGTGGTGCTGTCCATTGGCGTATTGTCACGCTTTTCGATCTGCTGATCGGTACGTGCAGTCGCCAGGTTATAACGGTTGATCAGCAACTTGGCCAAAGGTCCGCCAATAATACCGCCGATAATCAATCCAAAAGTCGCACTGGCCATACCTAGTGCCAGCGCACCTTGAATACCATGTTCAACTTCAAAAATTTCCCCCCATGCCCCCGCGGTACCATGACCACCGGTTAAGGTAACTGAGCCTGCAATCAGGCCAATCAAGGGGTCAATACCCAGTAATGTGGCCAGACTTATGCCGACCGCATTTTGCAAAATGATGAAAGCCGAAACAGCAAACAGGAAAATAATCAGACCGACCCCGCCTTCACGCAACTTGGAAAAGTTGGCACTCAGACCAATCGAGGCAAAGAAAATCAGCATAAAACTGGTTTGTAATTCTGCACTGGTGGTGATGCTGTATCCCCACAATGAATGCACCAGCAATGAAATGATCGCCGCAACCAAACCGCCCGCAACCGGCTCAGGAATATTGTAACGTCTTAAAAAATCGATTTTATTAACCAGGAATCGGCCGAGTAACAAAACAATGACTGCGGCAATCAAGGTATAAAATGCGTTAAAAGTAAAATCCATAATTTTTTGCCCAAGATGATTTTGCATTTTTTATTTTTCTAAAAGTCATGGAGTGCGCTAGATCTCTAGCTCTCTCATTAGATGTTCATCTGGAAATATCCTGATTTGATCTATCACTTTTAGAAAAACAAACCGATTTATCATCTCTTTCAAACTTATGAATATCATCATCACGATCATATTCAACAAATGAGAGATTTATAAAAGCAACACCTTTTCCATTCCGACACTCAGTCTGTTTGAAAATTGCAGACAATTTTCAAACAGACGCGCATGCTGGTAAAAAAACTGTGTTTTAAGCTCAAAAAAACATTCAGTGCTTGATGAGTGCTTTCAACCTAAAGACTTCATTCAAGCCATCTGGAATCGCGTTATTTAAAACAGATCTTCATCACGCAATGCATGAATTAAGATGAAAAGTCGTACATTATGCTGTTTCTTTGTATCAAGTTTTATTTCTTTTTATTAGCAATAGTTAATTTACCTATAAAAAATAATTATAACTTCTCATTTTTATATGAAGATTAATCTATATTTTAATTCAAAAAAAATATTAATCTTTTACTCGACACGGAAGGAAACAGGGATCTTGAAATTAAATTATCTTGATTTTCAGTCAAAATAAACCCGTTCTCTGTGTGAAATTGTTATTACTGAATGATTCAAGCACTTGGGTTTTAAGCCATTTTTTAAATCAAAGATAATCTTTATCACTAAATTCATTGCTATCACTGAGGCGATTTAAGACCAGCTAAAAGCATGCGAAATTTCATTATTCAAGTCATTTTGCTGACAAATTGTTTTTTTCAGCTGGCGAAGAATTAAATTTTCCTATCCCCCGTTCTGTTTGTTTAGTTTATAGTCATTGCAAACTCAATAAGGATATTCGACTGGACCCCATAATGGATCAAAATCTTGTTCATGCTGTAGATCACACCATCACTTCTCGCCATTCAGTGCGTGCTTTTTTAAATACCCCCGTTAGTACAGACACCTTAAAAGAGATTTTGACGGTGGCCAGCCGCGCACCCTCAGGAACCAACACCCAACCCTGGAAGGTGTATGTGGTAACAGGTAAAAAGCGTGATGAACTCGTGCAACAGGTTTGTCAGGCACAAATGCAAATCTATGCCAATCCCGAGCTGGCGGAACAATACCAAGAAACCTTTGCCTATTATCCTGAACAATGGCTCTCGCCGTTTATTGAACGTCGTCGTGAAAATGGTTGGGGCTTATATGGTTTGCTGAATATTCAAAAAGGCGAAAAAGAAAAAATGGCACGGCAGCAGCTGCGTAATTTTGAATTATTTGATGCACCGGTGGGACTGTTTTTTACCGTACATCGCTCTTTGGCCATTGGTTCGAAAATGGATATTTCGATGATGATCCAGAATGTCATGATTGCAGCAAAAGCCCGCGGTCTGGGCACTTGCCCGCAGGCCGCCTGGAATCATTTCCATCCCATCGTACTCGATCTGGTCGGTGCACCTGAACATGAAGAACTGGTCTGTGGCATGGCCTTGGGCTATGCCGATCCAGAGCAGATCATTAACAGCTTTATTACGCCGCGTGTCCCGGTAGAAGAATTCGCTGTATTTATTGATGAGTGATTGAATCAAGGCTGAGTCTATCGACTTGGCCTTATTTTCAGATCTTTAGATTTTATCTGGCCAGAGCCAGATCAGGCATTTATTCATGTTTGAATACTGGCAGCTCAAGTTGACAAATTGCCCAGACGGCAATACAAACAAAAACCAGCATAATCAATGCCATATTTAATAAAGCATTCCAAACCAGAAAATTTAGTAAAAGCCCGCCCAATAAGCCACAGACAAATTGCATACTGCCCATAATCGCGCTAGCAGTTCCTGCACGTGCACCCTGCTTCGCCATAGCCAATGCCATAGCATTCGGGCCAGTAAAACCGATCGACGCCACCACGACAAACATGCCCAGCAAGACCAATGCAATAGAATCTACATCCAGATAGCCAAGCAATACTAAAACGAAAACGCCCACTAACTGTAGAACAATGCCGATTTTAAGGCGTTGCAATATCGAGAAACGTCCGGCCAGACGTTTATTCAAGGTCGAAAATAACATGATCCCGACGGCATTGGCACCAAAGGCATAGGCAAACTGCTGCTCAGTCAGTTGATAACGATCCATCAAAATGGCCGAAGATGCACTGATATAACAGAACATCACCGCACTGGAAAAACAGCCGGCATAAAGCGGATGTCGAAAGCTTTGATCCTGAAAAATGCTACGGTACAAACTTAGAACCTGTTGAACGTTCAGCTTGAGACGGCGCTCTGGTTCCAGAGTTTCTTTAAAGAGAAAATGTACACAGGCCAGACTCAGCAGACCGCAGCCCATCAGCACCAAAAAAATCACATTCCATTCATAAAACATCAACACCCAGGCCCCCAGACTCGGCGCGAGAATGGGTGCAATCGCGGTCACAATCATCATGCTGGCAAAAGCCTGAGCTGCTGAATGCATATCCAGACGATCACGAATGGCCGCACGGGCCATGACCACCCCGACACAACCACCCAAGGCCTGCAGAATCCGTGCAGCGATCAGACTCCATTCATCCTGTGCAAACACACACAGCAGACTTGCCACAATGTATAAACACAGCCCAAAATACAGCGGTGGTTTACGCCCAATCCGGTCACTGATCGGCCCATAAATCAGTTGCCCCACAGCCAGACCGAAGAAGTAAGCCGGCAAGCTATTCGAGACCATTTGGGTACTGACGCCAAAATCTGCTGCCATCGCCGGCAAGGCAGAAAGATACATATCAATGGATAAAGGCCCGAGCGCACTCAGCGCCGCTAGCAAAACAATCCAGGACATGGCATAAGGTGGTTGTACGATTTTATTCGATGGCATAAGCATGAAGATTTAAAGCGCTAATATGCAGACAAGTTAACACAGTGCATAGTATGATTTAGCTTGAAATGAAATTTTATAAACCTACTATTTTTCATTGGCATATTCAGATTCATCTGTAAGACTGCAGTATAAAGGACGACTTTTGAAATCTTGGCTCACTCGTCTCAAGCAAACCACCTATAATACGACCTTGATGTATAACCTGCGTATGATGACGGCATTTGCAGGTACCGCCTTTGTTCCCTATTTTATGGGGCAACAATTGATGACGATTCCCCTGACTTTAGGTGTGGTCGCAGCCGGTTTAAGCGATATTGATGACCGCTTTTCGGTGCGTATTCTCAATCTCCTGTATACCTACATGGGTTTCTTCATTACTGCGGTTGGCGTTTATCTGCTCTATCCTTATCCGCCGCTGTTCGCCTTGGCCTTGATTGTTTCTTGTATTGGCCTGATTCTGCTTGGCTCCCTTGGCAGGCGCTATGCCACAATTTCTTATGGCTGTCTGGTGGTTTCCGTCTATGCCATGCTGGGTGTCGAACTGTTCGATGAATGGTATAAGCAGGCCGGCTTGCTGGTCATCGGTGCGATGTGGTACGGCATTCTGTCGACGCTCAGCTTCCTGGTCTTCCCTGCCCGGTTGGCACAAGACAAGCTTGCCACCTCTTATGCTTCGCTTGGTGACTTTTTATATGCCAAGTCCAATCTGTTTGATGTGGACATGACCCCGACCAGTTATCAGCAGAGCATGATTGATCTTTCTCTTGAAAATGGCAAACTGATTGCCATTTTTAACGAAATGAAAACGGCGCTCTTGACCCGTCTAAAAGGCGACCGTGGGCAAAAAGATACCCGTCGCAGTCTGCAATATTATTTTGTGGCGCAGGATATTCATGAACGTGCCGATTCAGCCCATATTGATTATCAGAAACTGGCCAAGATTTTCCAGCACAGCGACATCCTGTTCCGCTTTCAGCGCATCATGTCGATTCAGGGCAAAGCCTGCAAGGACCTGAGTGAAAGTTTGCTGCTGCGCAAGCCTTATGTACATAACAAACGCTTCAAGCATGCTTTTGACAATCTTCGGCTGTCTCTGGAGAAATTACGTCAGGATCAGCATTATGATCAGGTCTGGATTAATGCTTTATTTTCACTATTTCAGAACCTGAAATCGATTGATGCCCAGTTACGTAACCTGGAAACCGAGCAAAGTATCAAAGCCGAGCGTTTTAAACATATTGAAAACCAGCTCAGAGATGATGACCTGAAAGGCTGGGACGACATCAAGGTTCGAATTAAACAGCATCTCACTCCAGAATCGGTGCTGTTCCGGCATGCCATCCGCCTGTCGATTGTGCTGCTGATCAGCTATATCTTTGTACAGGTCAGCAATATTGAATATGGTTACTGGATTTTATTAACTGCACTGTTTGTCAGCCAGCCAAACTTTAACGCCACCAAGCGGCGTTTACGTCTGCGGATTGTCGGTACCTTGGTCGGTATTATTTTCGGTTATGCCATTTTATATTTTGTACCTTCTGTCGAAGGACAATTATTACTGCTGGTGTTCAGCGGGATCTTGTTCTTTGAATTGCGTAGTAAACAGTATGCCCAAGCCACGGCCTTTATCACGATTCTTGCCTTGATCAACTTCAATCTGGATGGTATGGGCTTTGCTGCGGCTATCCCGCGGATGATTGATACCCTGATTGGCTGTGCCATTGCCTGGTTCGGGGTCAGCTTTATTTTCCCGGACTGGAAGTTCAGACGTTTGCCGCGCAGTATCAAACGCAGCTTGCAGGCAGAAGCGGACTATTTAAGTGAAGTGATCGAGCAATATAAATCGGGGCGTAATAATGGCCTGAAATATCGGATTGTGCGCCGTGCTGCCCACAATACCGATGCAGAGGTGGCTTCACTCATTTCGACCCTGGCCACTGAACCGGATATTGATCCGGTACAAAAATCGCTGGCCTTTGAGTTCCTGTGTCTGAACCATACCTTTATCAGTTATATCGCCGCGCTGGGTGCGCACCGGGGAAGAATTGAGGATCAGGACATTCTGAATTTACTGGATAATGCATTAGAGAACATTCGCGGTGCATTATTACGAGACGAAACGCCCGATTTAAGGGCGCAAAATATGATTGTCCATATTCGACAGCGTCTATCACATGATCAGGAACAAGATCAGAAATCTCTGATCATTTTGCAGCAGCTGTCTTTAATGTTCAGTATTTTAAACCAGTTGAGCCAATTGAAACAAAGTTTGAGCCATGAGCGTGATGAACAGGCAACAGAACTCGGTTCATTATAATTTGGATGATTTTGGAACAATATACTCACTGAATTGGTACAATTAATGCTAAACTTTTTACAGTTTTAAATCTGCTAGTTTCACTATGACCGCGAAAAATTTATACGCTTATACCCTACAGCCTGTGAACTATGAAATTTCAGAAGCCGAGCAGCGTCATGCTCAGCTGGTGATCTGGCGTAGTACCAATAAAATTGGCATGAAAGCATGGCTGATCATGGGTGCTGTTGTTGCACTTTCTATTCTGGGCCTTCTGCTTCTCAAGAACTATTCAACCGTGTTCTGCTGGGTGGCGATTGCCTGTGTGGTGTTGTATTACCTGATCCGTACCTTTGGTCTGGAATGGTATGTTAAACGCAAGATGAACGAATTTCCGGTACAGGAAATCAAAGGTGTTCGTCTGGGCGTACAACCGCACGGTATCATCATGCGTCAGAAAATGGGCATGCAGGAAGGTGTGGGTGCGATCAGCTGGAAAGACATTTATGAATGGTACAACACACCAGAATTCATGTTGGTCAATTTCAAGGTAAAAGGCCAGCAAGGTGCTTATATCCTGCCTAAACGTCTGGACAGCAAAAACTTTTCTTTTAACACGATTCGTAAGCATCTAGAAGCAGAAGTTGGCGCAGCCAAACAAATCTAAACTTGTACACGTTTCAACAAAAAACCTCCTGCCCCGGCATGGAGGTTTTTTTAATCCTAAAACAATAAATGATAATGAGAATAAATATTATCCTCAACACCTATAATTCAGTATTAAAGTTCAGTTATAATTTGGCCACTTTTATAAAGCTCACCCTTAATCTGACGACCATGTTTAAAAAAACATTTTTCCAAATCCACTGGTTTCTGGGGATTACAGCAGGTTTAATCCTCTCTTTGATGGGCGTCACTGGCGCAATTTATTCCTATGAACAACAAATCTTAAAATGGATAAATAACGACAGTTATACGGTTCAGGTTCAGCAAGGTGACAAACTTACGCCTGCTCAGCTGTATCAGCATTTTCAAAATACCACTCCAGAGATGAAGATTAACAGTATTAGCGTGGCACAAGATCCAAGTGCTTCAAGTACTGTAAATATTGCCAAAGAGGGAGCACGGCGTGGTCATAACATCCTGATCAATCCCTATACTGCCGAAGTTTTGCCTGAAATTAAGGGTCGGGAATTTTTCCAGTTTATTCAGCAACTGCATCGTAATTTAACGGTTGGCCCGGTCGGCAAACAGATTACCGGTGCTTGTACTTTAATGCTGATCTTTTTCGTCTTGTCCGGTCTTTACCTGCGCTGGCCAAAGCGTCATTCGATCAAGCAATGGTTCTTTGTAAAACCCAAGCTGAAAGGCCGTAATTTTATCTGGGATCTGCATGCTGTTGTGGGAACCTGGGTGGTGATTTTCTACCTGATTCTGGCTTGTACCGGCCTGTACTGGTCCTATGACTGGTGGCGTAGCGGGATGTTTAAAGTTCTCGGCGTTGAACGTCCACAGCCTACCATGCAAGCCAATGCGGGCAATAATCGTGGTGAAGGACGTCAAGGTGGCGAACGCGGCCCACGTGGTGAAGGACGCGAAGAAGGCATGAATCCAGAACAGATTAGCCGCGCGCTAGATTTGAGCTGGACTGGCTTTAATACTGAATTTTCAGATAAATATTCCACAGTAACCTTTAATCTTCCCAAAAAACCCGACGGCAGCATGCAGCTCAGCTTTGTCGATCCGGTTGCCCAACATGAACGTGCGCGGAACAGTGCCACTTATAATTACCAGACAGCCGAATTTACAGAAGTTGAGCTCTATGAAGATAAAAAGTTCAATGAAAAGATCATGAGCAGCATGTTACCGGTGCATCGTGGCAGCTTCTTCGGCCCGATCTACCAGTTCTTTGCCATGGTCGCAGCCTTGTTAATGCCATTATTCTTTGTGACAGGCTGGATGCTGTATCTGAAACGTCGTAAACAGAAGCGCTTAACGCTGGCAGCGCGTCAGGGTGTCACTCCAGTTGACTTAGATGAAAATGCCAAACCTTGGCTAATTGCTTATGCATCACAAACAGGTGTCTCAGAACAACTGGCTTGGCGTACAGCAACTGCCCTGCAGGAAGCACGTCAACCGGCAACAGTAAAAGCGGTACAACAACTGACGCTTGCCGATTTACAGCAAACTGAGCAGGTATTATTTGTTGCCAGTACTTATGGCACAGGTGAAGCACCTGATCTGGCCTCTTCTTTTGAGAAAAAAATCCTGTCTGGCAAAGCTGATTTGCGGCATTTAAATTATGCGGTGTTGGCGCTCGGTTCTCAAGAATATCCGGATAGCTATTGCAGTTTTGGTCACCGTATTGACCAGTGGTTGCAGCAAAATGGTGCCCAGCAGTTATTCACTACCATTGAAGTGGATAATGCCAATAATGAGCACATCCAGCAATGGAATACTGCACTGGCACAAGTAACTCGCCTTGAACTGCAAGCCATGGGTATCGATAAAACCTTTGATCAGTGGACACTGACTCAACGTGAAATCCTCAATCCAGGTAGTCTGGGTGCTCCTGCCTTTAATATCGAACTGATTCCTGAGCATGAAGCAATCTGGCAAGCAGGTGATATTGCCGAGATTCAGCCAGCTAACAGTCCGGAACGTATTCAGGCATTTATGCAACAACACAATATTGCTGCCGGCACACAAGTGCCTTCTATGCAGCAAAGCATTGAGCGCGCGCTTTGGGATCGTGATCTGACTCAGGCAGAACCTTTTGATTCAATGGATCAGCTCCTCAAGCAATTACCGGCTTTGGCATCACGTGAATACTCGATTGCCAGCATTCCAAGTCAGCAAGTCCTGCGTCTGGTGGTACGTCAGCAAGCTGATGCGAATGGAAATCTAGGTCTGGGTTCAGGCTGGTTAACCCAGCATGCCGCACTCAATGCACCGATTGCGCTACGCATTCGCAGCAACGAATCGTTCCATCTGATTGATGATAACCGTCCGATCATTTGTATTGGGAATGGTACCGGTATTGCTGGTTTAATGAGTCTGCTCAGCTCCCGTAACCGTCAGGAATACACCCAAAACTGGCTGATCTTCGGTGAACGTCAGCGTGAACATGATTTTTTCTTTGCAGAAACCATTCAGGCCTGGTTGCAAATGGGAACCCTGAAACGGCTGGATCTTGCGTTCTCTCGTGACCAGCAGGAAAAAGTCTATGTGCATCATAAATTACGGGAACAGGCTGAAGAGCTGAAAACCTGGGTTGCCCAAGGCGCAGTGATTTATGTCTGTGGTAGCATCAATGGCATGGCCAGTGATGTCGATCAGGCCCTGACCGAGATACTTGGTGAAACGCTGCTCGATCAATTACGTCTGGATGGCCGTTATCGCCGTGATGTATATTAAGATGAACTGATATACTAAAAACCGGGCGCAATAGCCCGGTTTTTGAAAATACAAAAGTAATAATAAAAATATGAATAAGAAAAAAGGAAACTTGGATGCTCAATCAACTTAAACGAAGTCTCAGTCTGATCTTTGGCTTGATCCTCTGTATCAATAGCGTCTGGTTACTGAATCAGGACCAAAGGCATTTTGGTATCATGCTGTCTATCATCATTGGTGTGGCACTGATCCTGTATGCCCTGCTTTTTTCATCTATTCAGCGCTGGAAACAAAATTCTCGACTCAGAACATTGTTCTGGAACAGTCTCTGGGGCGGATTTTTACTCTGGATCATCAGTGTTGCGATTTTTTTCGCTTATATCCAGATGTCGATCAACTCGAATATTCCTGCACAACCGGCTACAGCGATTCTGGTATTAGGTAGTGGGATTAACCAGGGTCAACCCTCACCCATCTTAAAAAATCGTCTGGATACTGCAGCAAAATATGCAGAACAATATCCAGATACGTTGATGATTATGACCGGAGGACGAAATTTCCGGGAAAGACAAAGCGAAGCTGAAGTCATGCAACATTATATTCATACGACCTATCCGCAGCTCAAAAACCCGATTCGCGTAGAAGATCAAAGCAGAAGCACCCAACAGAACCTGCAATATTCTCAGGCGATCTTGCAACAACAGAATATTGGCCGAAATGAGCCCATTGTGATTGTGACCAATGATTTTCATAGCCCGCGTGCCCGTGCCATTGCCAGACATCAGGGCTATCAGCAAGTGATCAGTCTGAGTGCCCGCACTCCTCAGAATGCTCGCTACCATTCATGGCTACGTGAATATTTTGCGTTGATTAATGGCTGGCTGCTGAATGAATATTCACTGTTCCAATAAACAAGCTATTTAACAACAAGAAAATTAATTTAAACGAATGTGTCTTGGCAAAGGCATATCCGGATTTTTAAAAAGTTCCGGCTTTTGCACATAGATCTGATACAGATAATTTTTGATATCCAGTAATAATTTTTCCGGTGCCACCAGAATATTCTGCCCTTCTGGCGTCAGATCAAGAGACACAATGGTACTTTCCTGACGTAAAAACGGAATCACTTTCTCTACAAAATCCTTGAGACCAATTTCCTGAATATCATAATTCACCCAATTGTCTTTAATCAGCAGACGAGCCAGACCTTTACTGTGCCAGCAAGCAAATGCACGCTGTCCAGTAGGGGTCGCACACAAAGCCCAGCCATCCTGATAAAGCGCAAAAATGCCGGCATTCGCGACAATCGATTCAATATACTGTTTATAAAGGTGTTGGGGGTCGTATGTAGTTTGAGATTTGGTCGCTGCCTTGCGCTGATATGGATTTCTCATCGTCGTGAAACCTTCAAATTATTATAGACTTCAAATTCTATGAAATGTTCAGTGTTTAGGCAAGAAAGAGATGGTGGGCGCTGACGGGATCGAACCGCCGACATTCTGCTTGTAAGGCAGACGCTCTACCAACTGAGCTAAGCGCCCTGAGAAAAACAACAGCGTTGTTTTTAATGACGCAAGACAAGGAATGTCTTGGTATATTGAACACTCAGATCTCAGGAATCCAAGTCTCTCATCTTAGGATGGCGCAGCGGACGGGGCTCGAACCCGCGACCCCCGGCGTGACAGGCCGGTATTCTAACCAACTGAACTACCGCTGCATCGCAAAAGATTATGGTGGGCGCTGACGGGATCGAACCGCCGACATTCTGCTTGTAAGGCAGACGCTCTACCAACTGAGCTAAGCGCCCTGATAAAGAGTGTCAATCTTTAGTTTAATCAAATTTAAGCTCAGGGACCTAAATTTAATTTCTTTTGAAATGGCGCAGCGGACGGGGCTCGAACCCGCGACCCCCGGCGTGACAGGCCGGTATTCTAACCAACTGAACTACCGCTGCATCGCAAAAGATTATGGTGGGCGCTGACGGGATCGAACCGCCGACATTCTGCTTGTAAGGCAGACGCTCTACCAACTGAGCTAAGCGCCCTCAAAAGCTCTATCGTATAAATGGCGCAGCGGACGGGACTCGAACCCGCGACCCTCGGCGTGACAGGCCGATATTCTAACCAACTGAACTACCGCTGCATTTACACAATGTCGCTATTGTGGCAAACGAGAATCAAGATCTTAAAGTGGCGCAGCGGACGGGGCTCGAACCCGCGACCCCCGGCGTGACAGGCCGGTATTCTAACCAACTGAACTACCGCTGCAACTATAAGGTCTCAACATGAAAGAGCTTGGTGGGCGCTGACGGGATCGAACCGCCGACATTCTGCTTGTAAGGCAGACGCTCTACCAACTGAGCTAAGCGCCCTTTCTAAACGTCTATCATCGTTTGATGGGTGCATTATAGAGAATCTGCACAGCCTGTCAAACGCTTTTCGGAATGTTTTCCACTTTTTAGGTGTGAGTGATTAAAAAATAGGTTGTTTGTTAAAAAAAACAACACTTTTTGTTTATTTTTTAAGTCTCTACCGAAATTTTTTAATTTCCAAAATGAAAATCACGACAAAATTTCCTGTCTTCTCTTGCAAGATTTCAGACTCACTCAGGCAGTATGCTTTAGTTCCGATCAAGAATTATACAAAGCTTTAAAATTACTCGGCGTTGTGTTCATGTAATCTTTCAACTGTCATTTATTTTTATGTGAAAAATAGCGATAAAGTTTAGCTTTAGACGATGATTCAACCCGTTTCATGCTGTAAAAATAGGATCTGGATCAGATTAATAAATATCTTAAACTGTATTAAATCATCTCCTCCCGCCCGTAAAAACAAAATCATTTTCACATGACATTAAAGATCGATTCATTATTCAGTATGCACACCCTTCAGCATTTTTGAATCTAATGCATGTTCCGAGATATACACCAAGGCATTCTCACCCACCAGGTCAAAGAGTTCAGCGACCTCCAGATTCCGCATACGAATACAGCCGTGCGACAGCGGCTCTCCCATCATTTCTGTTTCTGGCGTGCCATGAATATAGATATAACGTTGATAGGTATCGCAGCCCTCGCCTTGATTAAAACCCGCTTCAAGGCCACTCAGCCATAAAATGCGCGTCAGGATCCAGTCCCGCTGCGGAAACTCTGCTGCCAATTCAGCATCATAAATTTCACCCGTCGCCTGACGTGCAATAAATACACTGTTTAAAGGTGCATTCTGGCCAAACTTTTCAGCGATCTTGTGCCAGCCACGTGGGGTCTTGCCACTATTTTCAGTTTCACCAATGCCATTTTTACCAGTGGAAATCAGATATTGCTTGTTTAGACGTGGCAAATACAGCTTTTGTTGGGCGAGATCAATCAGGATATCTGCTTGATCCAGATGCAAGGTATTCATGACTTGTTATTCTCTGAATCTACTTTATTTGACTCTGTTTTCTTTAACTTTATCTCTGTCTTTTCAGGATGAATCGTTTCTTGATGAAGCATCACCTGATCCGGTTCAGGACGTCGCCATAACCAGATGGCCACAATCAGCATGGTGATATTGGTAAAGGCTTTTACTGCCAAGGGTGCGGTAGTAAACAGCATGATAATCCCGCTGATCAGCATCATGATACTGGCCAGCCATTTGGCCTTACGCGGTACAGTACCATGCGCGCGCCAATCTCTTAAGGTTGGACCATATTTGGGATGATTCAATAACCACTCATCCATTTGCGGCCAGCCTTTGGATGCTGCCCAGGCCGCCAGAATCAAAAAGACCGTTGTTGGCATACCCGGCAGGATTGCACCGATAAAGCCCAGGATCACAAACAGCACCACCAGACTTCGCCAAAACAACACTTTCATACATCAACCCTAGCCGCAGAATTCAGGTAGTATAAAGCGTTTTCCGATACTGTCCGTTGTATTTCTGCACTTTTCACAGGTTGTACTATGCCCTTTTCCAATTTAAACCAAAATCTTGTAGAAGCCTGGCAACGTTATCAACATCCTTTGGTGCGGCAACTAGCATTCGCTGTCGGCAGTCCGAATATCCTGTCCGGTATTCCGGATGAACTTGAACTCATACATCGTTTTGAACTGCATGACAGCCAGACCTGGCAGCAACATCTTAGCCGTTATCATCCACGCCTGGAATTTCTTGATCAGCATCCAGAAGAATTAATCGAATTTGTGCAGCAACTGAAAAGCACGCGTTTGGGGCTACGCTTTGAAATGCTGGTCTGGTTCTGGTTACTCGACGATACTTATCATCCCTATCAGCTACTCGGTCATAGTATTCAGCAAATTGAGGGTGCAAAAACCTTGGGTGAACTGGATTTCCTAGTCCTTAATACCGATACCGGACTGGTTGAACACTGGGAAATTGCCCTGAAATATTATCTGGCCGAAGCAGATTTTAGTCTGCCGCATTGGTACGGCCTGAACCGCACCGATACCTTAATCAGAAAAATGAACCATTTCACACAAAAACAGTTCCAATTTGATGAAGCTTTAGCACATTCTATTCAAAAACGTTTTTGTGTGATGAAGGGACAGTTGTATCTGCCGACCCATCATGCTGACCAACCTATTCCCACCTGGATTAATACCAAGCGTCGTTTGGGGTTATGGGGGCAGCATATTCCTGCTGCACAAGACGCGTTCTATCGCCTGCAACGGCATGAATGGATTTATCCGCAAGCCCAGCCAAGCAGTTTGACTGCGACCTGGTGGACGGATGGTCTCTATAAAAAAATCGATCGCAATGACTTCTATATGTATCGCCAACCGGTACTAACTCAATATCCATCACATAAGCCCCTATAAAGCATTACATTTATTAACCGAAGCACTATGAAAACCACATATTTTTTAGTACGTATATTTTCTACTCTAAGTTCCACATCATAATAATTTTATTATTGATTATACGGAGATGATGATGAAAAAAATTCTTGCTGCTTCATTAATGATGGCTTTTGTATTAACTGGCTGTAACACCGTAAAAGGTATGGGCAAAGACGTGTCTAAGGCGGGCGATGCGGTAACCAATACTGCTGAAAAAACCTCTGACGAAATCCGTCAAAACTAGTTTTTTCTTAAATGCTCATAGAACCCTATCTCAGATAGGGTTTTTTTATATCGATCGTTCACATTCAAGCCGATATTCGCCTATTATAGAGCCGAGAAAATTATCGACTGTTGAAAACCGCATGAGCTCTTCCGCTACTCTCGATTTAAGCCTGCAACTATTACGTCAGCCTTCTGTCACCCCCATTGATCATGACTGCCAGAATATTATGGCGGAACGTTTAAAAAAGATTGGTTTCAATATTGAATCCATGCGTTTTGAAGATGTCGATAATATCTGGGCACGCAAAGGCACAGAAGGTCCGGTCTTCTGTTTCGCTGGCCATACCGATGTGGTGCCAACGGGCAACCTGGATGACTGGAACTCAGACCCATTTCTACCCGAAATCCGTGAAGGTAAACTTTATGGTCGTGGCAGTGCCGACATGAAAACGGCTTTGGCAGCTATGATCGTAGCGACAGAACGTTTTGTAGAAAAATACCCAAATCATAAAGGTTCAATTGCTTACCTGATTACGTCAGATGAAGAAGGCCCATCAATTAATGGTACAGTCAAGGTCATTGAAACCCTGGAAGCGCGTAATGAAAAAATTACCTGGTGTCTGGTCGGTGAACCGTCAAGTACCCATAAACTGGGGGATATTGTCAAGAATGGCCGTCGCGGTTCTTTAAATGCCAATCTCACGGTAACAGGCAAACAAGGCCATGTGGCATATCCGCATCTGGCAGTAAACCCGATTCATAGCGCCTCTAAAGCGATTGCCGAGCTGTGTGACACCGTCTGGGACCATGGCAATGAATATTTCCCGGCAACCACTTTCCAGATTTCCAATATCAATTCGGGTACAGGCGCAACCAATGTTGTTCCGGGTAGCATGAATCTGCTATTTAACTTCCGTTATTCAACTGAAGTGACTGCCGAAGAACTTAAAGCACGTACTGTGGAAATTCTGGATCGTCACGGTGTGGATTATGATATTTCCTGGACTTTATCTGGCTTGCCATTTCTGACCCCGGTCGGCGAGCTGGTCAATGCAGCTAAAACCGCTATTCTAAATGTCACAGGCACTGAAACCGAGCTTTCTACTTCTGGTGGAACCTCGGATGGCCGCTTTATTGCACTTACAGGCGCACAGGTACTGGAACTTGGGGTGTTAAATGCCACTATTCACCAGATCAATGAGCATGTTGATATTGCCGATCTGGAGCCACTGGCTGAAATTTATGAACAGATTTTGGTAAATTTACTCGCCAATTAAGTAAATTCATAACGCAATAAAAAAGGAACTCCATGGAGTTCCTTTTTGATATTTGATAGTTTGCATTACAGCCCGATTGTAGCCTGAATATTCGTCATATTCGGAATATGGAACAGCTGTTCATTCATTCGTACATATTGGAAAATTGCAGGGTCATTCACCGGCTGATCGACATCGACCACTTCGGAAATACGAATCCGGATGGTTTTCGGCATTTCATTGCACATCAAGGCAAAACGCTGATTGATCTCATCACCTTCAATCACCAGTGCCACGCCATGTTGACGTGAAGGCTCATTGATGGCATAGACTGGCAATTGTGCTTCATGCCATTCCACTGTCTTGACCTGGGTAGTGCTGTCCAGCGCCGACAGCACAATGTTTTGTGGCAATAACATCGGATCTTTGCCATGACAGTCAATAATATAGGCATCAATAAATCCGGTCGATACCGTAATCAGATGCTGAAGTTCCTGCTGGCTAATCTGATCAGCCATCTTGCTCGTCGAATTGCTCTGACTCATCGATTACCCCTGTTTTTCGGCAATTAATTGTTGAATATTGGCCAGCAGTTCAGCTTCCTGGAACGGTTTACCCATATAGTGGGTCACGCCCAGACTGAATGCACGTTCACGATGTTTCTCACCAGTACGCGACGTAATCATGATAATCGGCAAGTCACGGTGAATATCATGGTGACGAACCAGGTTGGTGACTTCAAAACCATCCATACGTGGCATTTCGATATCCAGCAGCATCAGATCTGGTCTGACATTTTCTAGCTGCTCGATCGCATCTACACCATCTTTGGCGGTCACAATGTCATAGCCCTGACGTTCAAGCAGACGCGAAGTTACCTTACGTACTGTCACCGAGTCATCGACAATCATCACCAGACGGCGTGCGTTAGAATGACGCGAACCATCACGCTGATCATGCATCTGTTTCACACGCTGTGTCGCCTGAATCTGACGCGCAATATTCTGGCCATCGAGAATCAGACAGACCTGACCATCACCCAGAATCGTAGCACCCGCCACTACCCCGATGTTGGCAAACTGCTGTCCAATCGGTTTCACCACAATCTGTGCACGTGAACCCACCAGTTGATCGACCAGCAAGGCAATGGTTTGGCCACTGTTGCCCTTAATCAGAAGCACCGGCAATGAATGACCGACATTATTCAGACGTGGAATCGGCTGAGTACCGACAAATTCCGACAGATAACGCAGCTTGTAGTTTTCACCATCAATCTTGAAGTAATCATCTTTACTGTTAAAGTAAGTTTCCAATGTGGTCGGCGCAATCCGCACGATTCGGTCAATCTGCGCCAGAGAAATTGCATATTGCTGATCGCCCGCTTTCACCATCAAGGCATCACTGACGGCCACTGTCGTCGGTACGCGAATCGTAAAGACCGTGCCCTTACCCAGTTCCGAGCTGACCGAAACATGACCGCCGAGCAACTTGATTTCACTTTGTACCACGTCCAGACCAACGCCACGACCAGAAATCTGGGTGACTGCTTTTGCGGTAGTGAAACCAGGATGGAAGATATATTGTAGTATTTCATCCTGATCAATCGGCTGGTCGGCTTTGATCAGATCCAGACTGAGGGCTTTCTCACGAATTTTCTCCGCATCGATCCCCTTGCCATCATCACTGAAAGAAACGATGACATCGGTTCCTTGGCGGCTGATGTTCAATACAATAGAACCCACTTCCGGCTTGTTCAATGCCAGACGATCTGCGGTATCTTCCAGACCGTGGTCAATCGCATTACGCAACATATGTTCAAATGGCGTAACCAGACGTTCCAGAATATTACGATCCAATTCACCTTCAGTATTCTGCACAATCAGTTCGGCAGGACGGTTCAAGGTGGTTGAGGTTTGACGCACAATACGTTGTAAACGCGGCAACATCCGGTCAAACGGCACCAGACGGGTACGCATCAGGCTTTCCTGAATCTCGGCCTGAATACGCGATTGTTGTAATAATAGACCTTCAGTTTCACGAATCTTGTCGGCCAAGGTGCTCTTGAAATCGACCAGATCCGATGCTGATTCTGCCAGAGATTTGGATAACTGGTTCAACGATGAATACTGGTCCATTTCCAGCGGATCGAAGTCGGCATAGCGCGAATTTTCTGAACCATGTTTGGCAATAATCTGTGATTCCAGCTCGCCTTCCATTCGACGCAACTGGTCGGCAAGTCGTTTGATCGCCAGTTCCATCTCGTTCAGGGTATTGCCAAGCTGACCCAGATCCATCTCGATCCGCGAACGGTTAATCGAGTTCTCACCCGACAGGTCAATCATCTTCTCGACCAGATCAGCAGAGATACGAATCATCTCGTTATTGCTATCGCTACTGCCTGTATTCGCCCACTCACCCATCATCTGTGGCGGTTCAGTACCATCACCCTCAACAAAACCAAAGTCGGTACTGACCACCAGATGTTCTGTTTTTGCCAGACGCTCAGGCAATTGCGCAGTGACGTCCACATAAGCAATCTTTTTCAGACTGCTTTGAAGCTGCTCAAAACCGCTATAGTCGCGCTGGAAAATTGCCTGTTTTAACCAGGCCAGTGTTTTCTGCAATAAGCCATCATAGGCATTCGAGTTAAATTGATAAACTGCAAACTGCTCGAAAGTGGTTTCCAGTTCATAGGCAATGCTGGCCACCTCTTCAGTTTCAATCATGCGTGCACCACCTTTAATACTGTGGGCAGCACGTTGTAACTGAAGTAATAAACTACGGTCACTACGCTGATCAAACCATTGATTGAGCAGCTTCTCTGCATTGGCCAGAATTTCTTCAGACTCTTCGAGGAAGGTTTCTTCAACGATTGATTTCAGCTCATCTTCTTCAGAGCGTTCAACTTGATTTTCAGTAAATCCAGGGGTTTCAACTAATTTTTCTGTTTCAGCCAGATCAGTTGCAGGCTGTTCTGTCGCCACTGATTCTTCGAATGGCACTTCAGGAGTCGATAGCATCTCTAACGCGGTCACGTTGAATTCAGCAGTTGTGCTTTCAACAGCAGCCAGCGTTTGCCCAGAAAGTAGTGCCTGAATATTTTGTAAAATTGCCACCGCTTCTGTCGCCGGATAATCAATGCCATCATCTCGAATGGACTGAATACGGTCGGACACATTGTCCTGTACCAGACGGACAATCTGGATTAAAGCAGGTGTTACGGCAATCTGCTGACGGATCACCCGTTCATAAATACTTTCCAGTTCATGGGCAATCAAACCGATATGCGAAGCCGCAATCATGTTTGCACCACCTTTTAAGGTATGCAAATGACGCATCAGATTGTTCAGTGAAGTCGTATCATCCTGTTTTTTGCTCCAGGTATTCAGATCTTCATCGATACCTGCCAGCAATTCATCGGCTTCTTCCAGAAAGATACTTAATAATTCTTCATCGAAATCACGGTTGGTTTCAGCACTCTCGCGCTGTTGACGATCGGCTGCAATACGCTGGCTCAAGGCAGCGAAATCCACGCTGCCTGTGGTTAAGGTGTCAGCCGTTGGGAGAGTATCTGTGGTCGCCTCAACGCCTGACTTTTCAGTATCTTCCGCAAAGATCTCAAGATCCTGTTGTACAAATGCCGACAGTTCACTTAAAGTTTTTTGAATGTCATCATTTAGAATGACGCGCTGTCCTGCGGCCAGGGTATCAAATAAATGAATAAATTCCTGATGTGCCTGTGCAAACAGTTCATAAGCATAATTGCTGTTTAACAGCACCGGCTTTTTAAGCAGGGCATCATAAGCCGATTTCAGATCTGCCGTGAATTCATGAATTCCTTTGGCCGCGCGGCTATCAGTATGCGCCAGTAATTCTGCAGCCTGTTGACTCAGTGCCTGGATATATTCCGGATAATCGACTTGTGCGCGTTTATCGAATTCAAACTCAGCATCGAGCAACAGGTCAATATCCAGCTCAACCAGTTTGGACACCAGACCTTGGGTTTGAACCGCATCTGATTCAGTGACCGCAAAGCCATAATCACTCCAGACTGCTTCAAAAGTGGCATAGACCGCATCTAGTTTTTCGGTATCCCCCTGACCTAATAAATGCACATAGTCACTGATAAATTCGGCATATTGAATCAGTAAGGCTGTTTCTTTTGAGGTCGAGACTATTTCATCTTGTAGCAAGGTTTTAAATAACTGTTCAACTTTAGAGCTGGCTTCAAAAATCTGTTCAATCTGCGCCATCGATGAACTGCCACGCAAGGTGTGAATGGCACGAATCAGGGCATTATAATCTTGTGATTTTTCATCTTCAGTACGCAGGAAGGTGGCAATCGTTTCCAGATGCTCTTCGGCTTCTTCAATGAAGATGGCCACGGTTTCTTCAATATCAGTGCGAACCGCTACTTCTACCGGCGCTGTTTCGATAATAGCAGCAGATTCACTTAGGTCATGATCTGTAATTTCTAGTCCGGTGATCTGACCTTCGGCAGTCAAATGATCGGCCAATGCTAATAATTCTTCTAACGCAGGTTCAGGTGAAAGGTTTTGTTGTAATTGTTGTCCCAACAGCAGCATTGGACGCAGGTCGAGATCCAATTCCTGTACATGTTTGAATTTTGGATATAAAGCATATTGATAGACATTCAGTACCGCTTGGGCAAATTTTTGCACCGTCGCTGTCAGCTGAATTGAACCGGACAAGACCCGGTTCAGGGTATCTTCAACTGCCCAGGCCATTTCCCCTGCCGATTTTGCACCCACCATACGACCTGAACCTTTCAGGGTATGAAAATGACGGCGAATGGTCTTCAGATTTTCCTGATGATCTGGATTGACCAGCCATTCTGGAAATAAAGCATTTAACTCAACGAAGATTTCTTCGATTTCCTCAACAAAAATTTCAAGAATTTCTGCATCTTGATCAAGATAACTATCTTCAGGAAGCGTTGTCGTTTCAACTAAATTTTTTAATATTTCTTTCATAGCTTATGCTTCTTACGTTATGCCGCCAAGAAGGGCGCTCAAACTTAATTGTGACCGTCACGCAATACCTAACGTTTGAGGTTAAGTACATCTTGTCGAGGCTTTATCTGTATTTTTTGAATGTGCCTCAATCGTAATCAAGGCACATTCTCCCCATCATCGCTAACTTTATTCTGGTAGTTTAAAGTCAGCTACAGATTCACGTAATGCATCGGCCATATTTGCCAGTTCAGATACCGAACGTGCTGTATCGAAGGTGGCACTGGTGGTTTGCGAAGTAATTTCCTGTACGACATTCATCGTGGTCGCAATATGACCTGCAGATGCAGACTGCAGTTTCGCTGCATCGGAAATGTTCGCAATCAGTTTCGCCAGGTTATTCGATACTGTTTGAATCTCATCCAGTGCCACACCGGCATCTTTAGACAAGTTCGCACCACGTACAACCTCGGCTGTAGTTTGCTCCATCGAAATAACCGCTTCGTTGGTATCGGTCTGAATGGTTTTTACCAGGCCTTCAATCTGCTTGGTTGCAGACGCAGAACGTTCTGCAAGACGCTGTACTTCATCAGCTACAACTGCGAAACCACGACCGGCTTCACCCGCCATCGACGCCTGAATGGCTGCGTTCAATGCCAAAATGTTGGTTTGGTCGGCAATATCGTTAATCAAGGCAACGATGTTACCAATTTCCTGAGAAGATTCACCCAGACGTTTAATACGTTTTGAGGTTTCCTGAATCTGTTCACGAATCGTGTCCATCCCCTCAATCGAGCGTTGTACGACATCCGCACCATTTGCAGCAATTTGTACCGAACGGTCTGCTACCACAGCAGATTCATCGGCGTTGGCAGATACCTGATCAATCGACATGGCCATTTCGTTAATTGCCGCAGAAGCACCGGCAATTTCCTGAGCCTGATGTTCAGAAGCTTCAGCCAACTGGTTGGTAATGCCCTGTGTGGTTGCGGTATATTGCGCAACTTCTTGTGAAGTTTCAGTAATACGCGATACCAGGTCACGTAACTGGTCGATTGCAAAGTTAATCGAGTCGGCAATCGCACCGGTAAAGTCTTCCGATACTGTTGCGTATGAACGTAAATCACCATCTGCAAGATCGGCGATTTCATCCAGTAAACGTAAAATCGCATTCTGGTTACGGTCATATTCTTCTTGTAAACGGCCTACACGCTGCTTATCCGATACACCACGCAAAGAAAGCAATTTGAATACACAAAGCAAGAAACCAAGTAACAAGGCAATCAACAGGATGGCTGGAATAACGGTTTTAAGACCTGAGTTACCTGATAATTTGTTCAGGTTATCTAAAAGCACATCAGACTGGGCAAAAATAGATGCAGCGGCCTGACGAACTTTTACAATTTCAGTCGAGTTCTTCAGAATAATTACTGATGCTGATTCGAGTACTTCATCATATTCAGCCTTAATACCTTCTAGAGATTCACGCATTGCTGGATCAGCAATACGCTGTACGCCCAGTTCAACAGAACCATTCAATTGTGCATTTAAATAAGAGCCGAAAGTTTCGGTATCGGCACTAAAGTCATCTGCCGATTCACGAGAGCCATCACTACCCGTCAATACCAGACTGATGGAACGTAAAATACGTTCTGCAATAAATACCTGGTTCTTGGCAATCACCACCTGGCTCGATGGCATATCTTGACGCGCCATCTGGTCAACCATCAAGTTATATTCCGCCTGAATCCCGGGAATTGCTTCACCAATGGCAATGTTGGTGTCGTATAACTGGTTAATGATTTTTTGTTGCGAGGTAATCAGATCAATACCGCTAGAAACTTCTGTCCACTGTTTATCAACAGCTTGTAGCGCCTCATTATCTGAATGAATATTTTTAACTGTTTCAAGGTTCTCAGCAAAAGATTTTTGCGAGTCAGTTAGGTTTTTCATTGACTCCGGTGTACCCGAAGCGGTTGCTTCAGTTGCTTGGCGCGAAATCGTTTGCGAGAGGAGACGTAAATCACCCAGACTTTGAGTGAGTTCGTTGCTACGTGGCACACTATAAAAAAGATATAATAAAGTGATCAGTGCGGCTAAAAGACAGCCTGCTGCCCCATAGATCAGCGGTTTTGACTTTTCACTATCACCAAATACACGTGATAATTGATCTATTTGCGATTGAATCTTAGTGAAAAAAGCATTACCGCCTTTGCGGCCAGTGCTTTCACCTGTATTTTTCTTTTTAAGTTTAAAGCCCATGCAGCCTCTCCCCGGTTGACGCCTTGATCACTTTCGTGCGCGACATTTAATTTATAAATTTTATAGATGCGTTCATAAAATTTGGATTTTGCAACAGACGACTGAATAAGAACACATGCCACTGCTGGTTGTGCTGATGAAAAAATCCTTGACAGTATTCTTGTAAGTTTTCATCTAATTCAGATTTCTTCGAAAAGAAACTTTTCTTATTGAAATGTTGTATACCCAAAACTTGATCTACGACCAAACCGACATACTGGTCATTATGGTTGATGCACAATACTTTTTGAGTCGGTGAAAACTGACTGCTATGCCCTGATACGTATTGAGTAAGATCAGAAACGGATAACAGTCTTCCCCGGATATTCGCCAGACCCAACACCCATGCTTGTGTCTTGGGTACCGGCGTATATTTTGGGGGATAAATCACTTCTGATACTTCCCCCAGCGGAGCAACAAAATATTGCCCCATCATCTCAAAAGCAATGCCCGACCATCGGTTCACTTCATTGTCATTGGAAACGTAGTTTTTATTTCCCCGTTTCGCAATGCGAAGCAATTCGATAAATCCATTTGCTGCCATAGAGCTTATCCTGCATTGAGGTGTTGCTTAATTACTTCTATTAATTGTTTTTCATCTACTGGTTTTGTTAGATAGTCTGCTGCACCCTGACGCTTGCCCCACACGCGGTCAGTGGCCTGATCTTTGGTACTGACAATCACAATTGGAATGTGTTTGGTGGTCGCCCCACGCGCAATCTGACGGGTCGCCTGGAATCCGTTTACGCCCGGCATCACAACGTCCATCAGGACCAGATCAGGCAATTCAGCCTGTGCCATGGTGACGCCATCGGCCCCATTGGCTGCTTCAATCACCTCAAAGCCATGTTTAGAAAGAATTTCTCTAAAGCGAAAAGTTTCTGTCGGTGAGTCATCCACAATTAGGATACGTGCCATGCCAATTCCCCAAAAAAAAAATCAAATATTAAGCACTAATATGGTTACGGATTGCGTTCAGCAATTCATCTTTACTAAAAGGTTTGGTCAGGTATTCATCTGAACCCACAACACGACCTTTGGCCTGATCAAATAAACCATCTTTACTTGATAGCATAATCACAGGAATATTCTGGTAATTCTGAGAATTTTTGATTAAGGCGCAAGTTTGATAGCCATCTAGACGCGGCATCATGATGTCTACAAACACGATATCTGGATTTGCTTCGGCAATTTTTGACAAAGCTTCAAATCCGTCGACGGCAGTAATCACTTCATAACCTTCGCGCTGAAGAAGAGTTTCCGCGGTACGACGAATGGTCTTTGAGTCATCAATAACCATAACTTTTAGATTTTGGAATTTATCGTCCATTTGTTTAACCCTTCCCATTTTAGAAACTATATGCCATAAGGCTCATAGGATTATTTTATTACGATCGATAAACATTTTTAACATAAAGTCACTTGTATTATCAATGAACATTTTCTACACAAGTAGACAAAATCATTTATTTTTAATAACAGCTTCACATTTTCTTATCGTTATTGGTTTTTTTTTGACTAACGGTAGTTTTTTATTGATAAATTTAAGTCTAATATAACAAGATTATTACTTTAAAATAAGTAATTTAGTCAACTTTAAATTCGGGGAGCCAATGATGAGTCAGTTTTTAAGAAAACTTGCTGTCATTGATAAAAATAAAATGACTGGTCAATTCATTGTTGTTGTGCTGCTACTGTTACAGGTGAGCTTAACGTGTGCGAGTAGCAATCAACTCCCGCAAAAAGCCACTTGGTATCGTTATTATGACAGTAAGGGTGTGGCCAATATCAGTACTAACGTCACGCCAAATCATATCCGTTATGGCTATGAAGCGCTTGACCAGAATATGCAGGTCATTAAACGTGCTCGTCCTTATAATGCCGAAGCCGATATCAGACAGGCTCCCCAACGTGCTCAACAGGCCAAGCGGATCGCTGAAGACAATAGACTGAAGCGAGCGTACAATAATAGCCAGACCGCTTTACAGAAAAAGAATGACAGCCTGGTGCAGTTAAAAAAACAGATTGATTTCCAGCAAGAGCAAATGAAGCAGCTGCAAAAAGATCGGGTCATGTTTGTGCGTCAGGAACGTGAATATTTACGTAAAGGTAAAACCCCACCGGCACACCTGAAAACAACATTAGACAATAACCAGAAAAATCTTGTTTCCCAAAAAGAAAATATTCAATCTTTACAAAGTCGCTATCGAAATCTGGAAGCAGAATACGACAAAATTATCGCCCGTTTAAAAGCACTTGAATAAATACAAATAGCGGGCCGTGGTTTTGATCCATAGCCAGCTAAAAGGACTCATATGCAAACTGCACCGCATTCTCATGATTTAAATATGCCTTCCCCGCGCTCTCTCCTGATCATGAGTGCACTTTGCTTAAATATGTTGTTAGTGGCTTGTGATAAAAATGAACCCGTACAGCAAGCCGAAACACCCACATCCATTGAACTGATTCCTCAAGACCTGATTGCAGTACAGTCCGGCAACTCAGTTCAAAAAACTGCGTTTACCGGCACGATTCGGGCTGTCAATCAAAGCAGTATTCAGGCGCAGGTGTCTGCCACCGCCACCAGTGTCAATGCCCAAGTCGGTCAGACCGTTTCCAAAGGTCAGGTGCTGGTACGGCTAAACAATCAGGACAATGCTGCCCGACTGGCACAGGCACGTGCCAATCTGGCCTCTACTCAAGCTCAGGCCAATCAGGCTCGAAACATGATGCAACGTAAAAAGCGTCTGCTCGATCAGGGCTTTATCTCAAAAGTAGAATATGAACAGAGTCAGGTCGATTATCAGGCACAGCTGGAAAATGTACGTGCCCAGCAAGCCAATGTCGATATTGCCGAGAAAGCAGATCGTGACGGAACCATGACCAGTCCGATCAGTGGCGTGATTACCCAGCGTCAGGTGGAACCTGGCCAAACCGTGGCGATTGGACAAACCCTGTTTGAAATTGTCGATCCTAAACAGTTGGAAATTCAGGCACGCGTGCCTAGTGACCTACAATCAAACTTAAGGCTAGGCAGTCAAGTCGAATACAGCATTCAAGGCAATCCCAATCGGCTCACTGCAGTGATGAGCCGGATTTCCCCGATCGCCGATCAGGCCAGTCGCCAGATCGAATTCTTTGCTACACCGAATGAAACGATTCCTTCTTTAAGTATCGGTTCCTTTGTAGAAGGCAATATTTTGAGTTCACGCCAAATCAGTGGGCAGATTATTCCCCTAGATACGCTGCAGGATATCCAGAACAAACCCTATGTCTGGGTGATTCGCCAGAATAAACTTATCAAGGTCAATGTGCAGGTACTGGAACAGCGCTATAACGACAATATTGCAGTGGTCAAAGGATTGGAAAGCACCGATCAGGTCAGCCGAATTAAATTTAGCGAAGCCGATCTACAAAAAACTGTCACACTTCGCTCGAACTAAAGCGCCTCACACAGGATCATTGACATGTGGTTTACCCGAATTAGTGTGAAGTATCCAGTTTTCACCATCATGATGATGTTCTGTCTGATGGTATTGGGACTGGCTTCCTGGCAGCGGATGGGCGTTGAAGAATTTCCCGATGTCGATTTTCCCTTTGTGGTGGTGTATACCAATTACCCGGGTGCTTCTCCAGAAACAGTCGAGTCAGAAATAACCAAGAAACTCGAAGATCAGATCAATACCATTTCTGGTTTAAAACAGGTGATTTCACAGTCCAGTGAAGGCCTGTCGATGATCACCACTGAGTTTAATCTGGATGTACCTTCTACCACAGCCGCTCAGGATGTGCGGGATAAAATTGCCTCTGTGACTGCTGAATTTCGTGATGAAATTCAGGATCCGATTGTCGAACGTTATGATCCAACCGCAAATGCGGTCATGTCGATCGTATTTGAATCCAATAACATGGATATCAAAGCACTCAGTTCTTATCTGGATCAGCGGATTGTACCCCAACTGCGCACCGTTGCTGGCGTGGGAACGGTGAATTTACTCGGCGATGCACAGCGCCAGATCCGGATTCAGGTAGAACCGCAAAAACTGCAAGCTTTTGGCCTTGGTGTAGACAGTGTCATCAATACCTTAAAGGCTGAAAATATTGAAGTTCCAGGCGGCACACTCAAATCTGGCAACTCGGAACTGGTGATTGAGATCAATTCCAAAGTGCTGCATCCGCTGGCCTTCGGCGATCTCATCATCGCCAATAAAAACGGCGTACCGATTTTCCTGAGACAAGTCGCAGAGATCCAAGACAGTCAGGCAGAACTAGAATCTGCCGCCTTTTTAAATGGCAAAACCGCAGTTGCGATTGATATCCTGCGTAGCTCGGACTCTAACGTGATTGAGGTGGTCGATAGAACTTACAAAACTTTAGAAAGTATTGAGACCCAGCTTCCTCAGGGGACGACCTTGCAGGTTGTGGTGGATTCTTCCAAAAGTATCCGCGGCACCATTGGCGATGTAGCCCGCACCATTATTGAAGGTGCGGTACTTGCCGTACTGATTGTTCTGCTATTCCTCGGTTCATTCCGCTCCACTGTGATTACCGGTTTGACTTTGCCGATCGCCTTATTAGGTACTTTGACCTTCATCTGGGCCTTTGGCTTCAGTATCAACATGATGACCTTGCTGGCGCTATCCTTGAGTATTGGCCTGTTAATTGATGATGCGATTGTGGTCCGAGAAAATATTGTCCGGCATGCCGACATGGGCAAAGATCATGTGACTGCCGCACTGGATGGCACTAAAGAAATTGGTTTAGCTGTTCTGGCCACCACCCTGACCATTGTCGCCGTGTTTCTGCCGGTGGCCTTTATGGGCGGGATTATTGGTCGTTTCTTTTATCAGTTCGGGGTTACAGTTAGTGTGGCTGTGCTGATTTCGATGTTTGTTAGTTTTACTTTAGATCCGATGCTTTCTGCACATTGGGCCGAAAAGAAAAAAGATCCAAATAAAAGACCCGGACGGGTGAAACATTTCTTTAGCTGGATTTCTGGCAAGCTGGACAATTTAAGCCATGTCTATGAAAAGCTGCTCAAACTGGCGCTGCGCTTCAGATTCATTACCTTAATGATTGCCGTAGCTTCATTATTTGGTGCCTTGGGATTATCGAAACTGATTGGCACCGAATTTGTACCGGTTCCTGACAAAGGCGAAATCCGCATTAAGTTTGAAACACCGGTAGATTCTTCGCTTGAATACTCACAAGCCAAACTGCAACAAGTCGATCAGATTATCCGTCAACACCCTGACGTTAAAGCAACTTATGGCGTAATTAATGGTGTAACTGACCGTGGTAAAAACCACGTCAGCCTGCGAGTGACCGTGACACCACGGATCGAACGCGAAAAAAGCCTGACCGAGCTCAACAATGAGTTTCGACAACGCCTGCAATCGGTTGCCGGGATCAGTATTACCTCGGTTGCATCTGCCGATGAAACCGTTTCGGGTGGTCAAAAGCCAATTATGATCTCGATCAAAGGCCCCGATCTGGATGAACTGCAAAAAATTTCCGATCGTTTTATGACAGAGATTGCCAAGATTGACGGTATTGTCGATTTGGAAACCTCACTAAAAGAACCCAAGCCGACACTCGGTGTGCAGATCAATCGTGTCTTGGTCAGTGATTTAGGATTATCCGTGAATCAGATTGCCAATGTGGTTCGTCCACTGATTGCCGGTGATGATGTCACCACCTGGCAGGATGAAAAAGGCGAAACTTATGATGTGAATTTGCGCCTGATGGAAGACCAGCGCAGCTTGCCACGTGATTTACAGAACATGTATATCACTTCAAATAAAACCGATGCCAATCATCAGCCGATTCTGATTCCACTTTCGAGTGTGGCCAAGTTTGAAGAAAAACTCGGTGCTTCACAAATTAACCGCCGTGATCTGGCACGTGAAGTTCTGATAGAAGCCAATACCGCTGGTCGTCCTACAGGAGATATCGGCACGGATATCAGCCGGCTACAAGCCAATTTTGATATGCCGCCAGGTTATAGCTTTGATACCCAAGGTTCAAATGCCGATATGGCAGAATCCGCAGGCTATGCCCTGACCGCCATCACCCTGTCGATTGTGTTTATCTACATTGTGCTGGGTTCACAGTTTAATAGCTTTATCCATCCTGCGGCGATTATGGCCTCCTTGCCATTATCCTTGATTGGTGTGTTCCTGGCGCTGTTCCTGTTTAATTCCACCATGAACCTGTTTTCGATTATCGGGATTATCATGCTAATGGGACTGGTGACCAAGAATGCGATTCTGCTGATCGACTTTATTAAAAAAGCCATGGATCGCGGTGAAGAGCGTTATGATGCGATTATTGCCGCGGGGAAAACCCGACTGCGTCCCATTTTAATGACCACCAGCGCCATGGTCATGGGTATGGTGCCCTTATCCTTAGGGCTGGGTGAAGGCGGTGAACAAAGTGCGCCGATGGCCCATGCCGTGATTGGCGGGGTGATCACCTCAACCCTGCTCACTTTGGTGGTTGTCCCCGTGATCTTTACTTACCTGGATGACTTTAAGAATTTTATGCTGCGTCAGATGCGTAAAATCATGGCATAATTTAATGCAACACAATGAGGTGACATTCCCAAATGCTCATCTCATTTTTTATTGTATAATCTCTGCTTTAACGCTTAATTTTTTAGGACAGTTTCCATGCGCGCGAGTCGCTTTTTATTTGCAACGTTAAGAGAAACCCCGAACGATGCTGAGGTTATTTCCCATCAGTTGATGCTTCGTGCCGGTATGATTCGTAAGTTGGCTTCAGGTCTGTACACCTGGCTGCCGATGGGCGTTCGCGTATTAAATAAAGTTGAAGCGATCGTTCGCGAAGAAATGGACAAGGTCGGTTCACTTCAGGTCTATATGCCGGTGACTCAACCTGCGTCTTTATGGGAAGAATCAGGTCGTTATGTACAATACGGTCCTGAACTGTTACGTTTCAATGACCGCCACGGTAACCCGTTTGTACTGGGTCCAACCCATGAAGAAGTCATCACTGATTTAGCACGCAATGAACTAAAAAGTTATAAGCAGCTCCCTGCCAACTTCTATCAGGTGCAAACCAAATTCCGTGACGAAATTCGTCCGCGTTTTGGGGTAATGCGTTCACGTGAATTCATCATGAAAGATGCCTACTCTTTCCATGCCAATCAGGAATCATTGCAACAAACCTACGACGACATGTATGCAGCCTACTGCAAAATCTTTACTCGTCTTGGTTTAGATTTCCGTCCGGTTCAAGCAGATACCGGTTCGATTGGTGGTTCAGGTTCACACGAATTCCATGTACTGGCTTCAAGCGGTGAAGATGATATCGCATTTTCGACCGAATCAGACTACGCCGCCAATATTGAAATGGCTGAAGCCGTTCTGGTCGGCGAACGTGCGGCACCAACTCAAGAACTTAAACTGGTTGATACGCCAAATCAAAAAACCATTGCGGATGTATCTGCCTTCTTGGGCACGGATCCAGCTCACTCAGTAAAAGCATTGCTTGTTCAAGGCATTGCAAAAGAGGATGGTTCTGTTCCTGTGGTTGCTTTATTCCTTCGTGGCGATCACGAACTGAATGAAATTAAAGCCGAGAAGCATGCACAAATTGCAGCTCCACTCACTTTTGCAACCGAAGAGCAAATCGCAGCACTTGGCTTGACAGCTGGTTTTGTAGGCCCACAAGGTCTGGTTGAAAAAGGTGTCACCGTCATTGTTGACCGTGCAGCATCAGTATTGTCTGACTTTGTTGCAGGTGCTAATACAGCTGACAAGCATGCAACCGGCATAAACTGGGAACGTGATGCACAGTTCACTGAAGTTTATGACTTGCGTAATGTAGTTGAAGGTGACCCTTCTCCAGATGGCAAAGGTACACTGCAAATCAAACGTGGTATCGAAGTGGGTCATATCTTCCAGTTGGGTCAGAAATACTCTGAAGCATTGGGCTGTAAAGTCTTGGGTGAAGATGGCAAACCATTCACTGTGACCATGGGTTGCTATGGTATTGGGGTAACACGTGTGGTTGCGTCTGCCATTGAACAAAACTTTGACGAGAAAGGCATTATTTGGCCAACTGCCATTGCCCCGTTTGAAGTGGCCATTGTACCGATGAATGCACATAAATCACCACGCACAGTAGAAGCAGCTGAAGCGCTTTATGCTGAACTCACTGCTGCGGGTTATGACGTAATTCTAGATGATCGTAACGAACGTCCAGGCGTTAAATTTTCTGACCTTGAGTTGACCGGTATTCCACATCGTATTGTGATTGGTGAAAAAGGCTTGGATGCAGGTACTTTTGAATATAAAGGTCGCCGTGATGCTGAATCTGTAAATATTTCCAAAGAAGAGTTGTTGGCTAAAATCGCGAAATAATTTTGCTTTCTTAATAAAAAAATCCCGTCAAGTGCGGGATTTTTTGTTTTTTTTAACTTAACAGAATTTATGTCCACCGAAGCAGTTCGGTTGAAAGTTCTGGCCTTTAAGCTCTAAATTTTTCAAAGGAAAATCAAGAAGTGCCGGGTTTTTAATTTCTTTCACATCTAAAGCTCCATCAAATACACAATTCAAAAGACTTCCACATGCTCTGGGTTTTGATGTTAAATCATGATTAATCCCTGCAATGGTTTGTGCTAATACCGCATTAGTAATATCCACACCTTTATTTGGACTAATATCACCAAGATTTACCTCATCCTCGATTGCCATCCACCAACCTTGATTAGCAGCAACGGCAGCACCCGGCCAAAGTATTTTTTGCGATTGTAATGATAAAGATGCTGGGTTATTCAAATACAATGCATGGATTAAGCCAAGATCTTGATCCACTGTAATATCTGTTCTAAGGCCTGTCATATAGCCTGTAATTTGTTTATCCAGTGTAAGCTCAAATAAATCCAGTGGCTTTAAAATGGCCTTTAATGGGCCACTAAAATCAATTCTGTCAACTGTACCAGTCCCCTTTAATTTAACTTCACTCATTCGTGTTCCTGAAACTATAGTGGCTGGAATCACAAATGGCGCATTGGTACTTGTTAAATTAAAAGTATAATCATTCGATTTATAATGAAGTTCCAGATCCTGCCCCAATATTGTTCCCGTAACAGCACCTTCAATATATTTATTGCCAGTTGATGCATAGGTCATTGTTCTTGGATTAGTTACAGCTGTTCCTTTGGCTTCTTTAGTCTTCATATATCCACTAAAACTATTAATACCATTTGGTGTGGCCGTATTTTCTGTACCCATAGTCAGTAGACCTGAAATCTTTTCTGCACTTAAACGGAAACCCAAAACTTCACGTGTAGATGCCTGATTTGGATTTTTTATAGCAAATTGAACAAAAGGATTAGTAATCAAGGCAGAGGTCGCAGCACGATCCATTCCATTTGCAGAATTACCACTTAAGGAAATATGATCAATATCAATATCACAACCAGTTGCACCATTAATTCCTCCACAACCAAGTTGCAGTTTTTTAATATTGGCATTAATTTCCATTTCAGCTTCTAGACCCAATTTATAAAATGAGATATTTCTCTGGTCATATGCCTCTCCCAAATTATCAACTTGGTTAAATCCGGCCTGAACCTCCATTGACAATAAAGCTTGTCCATTAATATTTGAAAGCTCCTGATCTTCTAATGAGGTTAATGCAGATACATGACCACTCAATCCCACCATCGCCGCAGCTAGACTCTTTAATATTATTTTTTTCATTTTTCTCATCCTGAATTTAGCGTGGTGTGATTCCCAGCGTGCTACGAATAGTGCCACCAGTCAGTGCAATACTTGCCATGTTTTGCATATTGCCATTGGTCGCCATCGCAAAATTGGTTTTAAATGGTGTCGCGATATTATTTTCATAATTGAGTTTGACCTGATTATCCAACGTTACGGTATCAGCACTGACACGAACTTTCCCATTAACACCCAAATGACCTTCCATCCGGTTAAAGTTGATCGAAGAAACGTTTAATGCTCCTGTTGTTAAATCAATATCTTCATTGGAGATACTAAAGTAGCTACCCAGATTAGCTTTATCTGCACTTTCTTCTGATGTGAGTGGCCTAAATTTAAAGTTTGCATCAAATGACAAAAAGTTGGTATCTGGTGAACTTGCGGTTGGATCTACCCCAGGAATAATCAGAAGCTCACCATTTCCATCGAGCTTAAAGGCAATATTGGTCAGTACATCATCACGTTTAGAAAAATTATCGTGAGGCACATAGCCTCCGCATTTACTGACTGATGCAGTGCTACAGTTATATTTAGATCCTGGTAATTGCCCCATTGCGAGCTCTGCTTTTGCTGCAATCAGTAATTTATCGGCACGAATATAAATCCCTTCATCTTCATAGCCAATAATCCCTTCAGATTTAATTAAAGCATCGATATTTCTAAAGCCTGCATAATAGTTAACAGCTTCACCCTGTACACCGTCCTGACCATCAATCAATATAATTGAAGTTGTACTTGGCAAACCGGTTTTCTTGTCGACCCCGTATCCTTCAGTAGAGGCCATGATGTTATAAGTAATTGCCTGCTTATTATCTGTTCCATAAGTTGTTCCAGACAACGCGACATTGGCATTTAAATTATAAATAGGAATACCAATCCCCCATGAACCGCCATCCCCACCAAGTTCTGTCAAGGAGTTATCTGAAATAAAACGTGCTTTCGCAGCAATTGCCTGAAAGTCCATTCCTCGTACTGCAATAAAAGCAAAATCCTCTCCATCTCCTGCTGTACTCAGTGTCTGTTTCAGTACATCACTACTATGCCCCAAGGTTTTTCGCATATTTTCATTGATGATAAAATCGAGACTTTTAGCCGTAATAGTATTTATATAAATATCACCAAAATCGATATAGGCATTTTTACCATGTAAATTTTCATCAGCATTCCGTGTTGTCAGGGGCCTAATATTGGAGAATTGGACTGCATAGCTTCCATGGCCAGTATGACCAATTTCAAGCACGGTAGGCGCGATGTTGCTTGGGTGACCACTAGCAGCACCAGTAAAGTCGGCAGATAAGCCCAGATGCAACCCCCCTTCACCCACCAGATCGCTATATCCTGCTGCAGTTTTGTCTTGACGCTGTAAAACACCATTTAACTTGTTACTTACATCAAAAGTACCAATCTGGGTTTGATCGGCATTCATGGATAATCTGGCATTGGTCACCGCACCTGAAGCCCCAAGACGCATAATATTTTTACGTTCGTTATTTGGCGTGTTATAACGCAAGTCAATATTAACGCCAGGATTGGTCGGATTAACCCGGCCAATAGCAATATCAGTGGTATCTTCAACACGTTTTAAATCCACGTAATGGTCTTGATTGCCATTTCGGGTAGTGAGTACAACACCTTCATTGGGGTCAATGTACATATAGCCCTGACCCGCAAAATTAAAGTTAAAGTCATTTAAAATCAGGCTATTTTCACCTAATTTATGACTAATGGTGGCATTTTTAAGTTGAAAGTCAATACTGGCAATTGCTTCTTTATTAAATAAACCTGCAGTAGTTTGTAATAGAACACTAAGCGGCGTAGAGGTACTAATCCCTAATGCACCTAGACTTTGACTAGATTGTACGCCAGCAGTCCGAATACTATTCGCAGACTGGCTACATGGATTGGTCGTACAGGCTGTCTTTACCAGTTTTAAATCTGCAGTGGCTTGAAATGGTGAAACACTTGCAGCAAGCCGAAGTCCTGCCCCTTGTGAAGTAGCACCTACATCTATTTCAAGTTGACTAATAATTGGCTTATTATCTTTTCCAATAATTTCAACATTATGTAGACCTAAACCCATTTTAGTACTGGCATCTGGATTGGGATCATACCAATTGACTTGAGCAATGTTGGCTTTAGAAATTTCATGAGTAATCACCATACCATCTTGTCCAGTGACTTCGCTCAATTCCTGCTCTTCAATGGTTTCAAGTGCATAAGCTTGCTGTATAAGACACATGCATACCGTTAGTAACTTCAACTTTATTGTTGTTTTTTTCATTTTTATATCCTTATGCTGTACTTGACGCTGCGATTAACAACGACTTTGTGCCCCACCTGTACAGTTATAACCAAATATTTTCAAATTACCGGATATATGCAGATTTCCATGAACATTCAATCCCATAAAACCTTTTTCGGCCCCCTTATCAAATGAAGGCACATCTTGTGTCGAGGTAGAAAAACCGCCTTCGGTATTATAGGTGCGTGCTGTATAAGTGTCATAAGTACCTGTATTGGCATAACCTTCTAGTGCACCACCCCCTGTACCCGTTTCAATCGACACTGTACTGAAACCCAAGTTTCTGATTTTCAAAGGTTTGTCATCATAAAAGCTGACTTTCATCGCTGTTTGCGGTTCATTACGATGATTAATGATGGTTGTTCCATCGATAGAAAACTTGTCAATCTGAATCGTGCCCTGAATACCTTTAAATACTAACCATTTTTTATTCCCATTGGCATCGACATGATTATTTGGGGCTATTGCCAAACGGCAAAACTGTTTTGTTGCACCACATGTTGTCGGATCTAAAACATAAAATACTTCTAGTGGATTATCATTTCCATCAAGTCGAGAAATTGTATCTTTGGTTAAATCTGTGGCGTAAATATGATTTAAGGATAAAGTCCAGTTAAGGTCTGCTCCGCCCTGTCCTACTGTCTCAGTTAACTCTTGCTGATTAAGGACTTCCAATCCGGCTTGACTGAGCATAGAGGTACATATCAATGCGCAGAGGGTCAATAATTTGGACATTTTTATACTCCCTTACAGACCAGTTGTTCTAATTTTTAAATGCTGAATCAGTACGCCATCAATGACTGCAGACCCAAAATTCTTACTTATACCATCAGTACTCTTGAATACGACTCCCGTGGAGTTGGGGCCATCTTTGGCGCGCAGCAAATTTGTTCCTGGGATACGCTCTGTAGTCCCTATTGAAATACTACTGTGAGTGGCGTTACGGCCTTGATAAAGCACGGTCGCATCTGAAGCATTATTTTTAATCGGCGTACCACAACTATAGACATTACAGGTTGAACCTTTTAAATCAGATTCTCCTAGTCCACCCCCATGATTCTGATAAATTTGATTATAAATAGCAGGGATATTTGGAATACGTGTCACTTCTAAAATAATATTATTGCCTTCTGAACCGACCACAAAAGGCTGATACATATTACCGAGCACCAGGTTAATATTTGGGCTATATAAATATAAACCCTCAGAATCATGAAATATGGGAGCAGCACTTCCGTTTAAGGCTGGGGTCGGAACATTACCATCAAGTGCATCTGTTTTTGCTGCGGTACTTAGACGAATACCTTTACTGTTAAGATTGCTATCGCTACTGCTTAGAATTTCTGGCCGATCATTGGTATTTAAACGAACGATACTTGCCATTCCTAAAGTTTGATTATAGTCCTTATTATCCGATTCCAAGGTTTGGAATAACCGAACTTGCGAACCATTTAAACTGAGACCATTGGCAACAAATTGCGTTCTTAATCGGTAATTTGTATCAAGCCCTGAAGTGGGCCCACCTGTTATAGGATCGACAACATTGGAGGAATTAAGCTCACGTGCAAAAATATCACTCCAAAACCCCAGTTTAATATTGTTATCACTTTCATCTGGAACAATCTTGGCAAGAGGCGCTTCTAGAGCAATGTAGCCTACATCTTTAGCAGCGTCCTTAAACTGTTTGACGTTTTCAGTTCCTGCCCGGAATAACCAAGGATTATCTGCAGATCCCCAGCTAAAACCCTGATTACTGTATCGCGTGCTCAGCGAGTCATCACTTTTTGATAATGCCAGACCATAAATGAAAACATCTGCCTTGGTACGCAGGCTTCCAATATTGGCATTTTGTGCAGCAGCTTTTGCCATATTTATTGCATTTCGTACAACTTCATCATGCACGGTGTTACTGGCTGTTGTTGCCTGTTCTTTCGCATAATCTACAGCCAACTGATTTAGCATTTCAGTGGTCTTGGCTGCAAGCTGACTATCTACTGTGCTTTTAATGACATTTGCACGAACATAGCTTGGAAATTGCTGTTTAAAACTTTGATAAAAAGGTGAATTTGGAAGATTCGCTTCATAATTGTTTCCATACAACAACTCAATCATCTCAAGCGTATTTCTTAAAGCATGCTGAGATGATTTTTCCTTATTATGCCAAGTTCCACTTACACCATTTGTATCCGTTCCATCATTTATAATGGAATATATACCTGTTAAACCATCCCAATAATCTTCATAACGTTGATCATAATACTGTTTCATAATGGGGGTTTCTAAGATATCTTGCACCTTTTTAGTACGGTATGCAGTCGTATATTCAGTAGCAATTTCACTAGCTATACGCGTGCGATTGTCCGTAATATAAGTATCTCGGCTGGATGTATACGTATCTCCATATACATGGTTATAAATTCTCGCACGTTCAGCTAGGTAAGCATTATTGTAAGCATTACTATAAACTTTATCATATAAACGCTCCCCTAGCTTTTCATAGTTTTCACCAGTCGGAATAATACGAATAAATCCTGTATCTGCTTTTCCGGGATCAGGAATATTCCGCTCATAACTCGAGCCAGCCGAGATATCGTTAGGGCCTTGAAACACCATTTTAAAATCATCAAGTACCAGTGCAACACCCTCACCCGTGGTGTCAGAAAGAGAAGAATCTGATAATTCCTGCATCGCATGCGCAGAAGGCAACAGGATTAAACCAATTGTCATTGCTAAATAATTTTTGCGAAATTTAAATAGATCTTTTATCTGAGTCATCTCACTCTTTCCTTTTTATCCGATGCTCCGCATCTTTATGTTTCAGCTTCCCAGCCGCTACATTTTGTTTTTCATGATGCATTGCATCTTTTTTATGGTTATTCGGAATCTATTATGCTGACTTTTAATACAGATGCCAAAGTCAATTGAAGTAAAAACCTGAGTTTCCGATGAATGAAAATCTCAAAAAAATAAACGGGACATATAGTCCCGTTATTCAATATTTTAAACTGCTTAGGTCTTCGGCAAAGTAACGCCAGTTTGGCCTTGATATTTTCCGCCACGATCTTTATATGACGTTTCACACACTTCATCAGACTCAAAAAATAGCATTTGTGCGACACCTTCCCCTGCATAAATACGCGCAGGAAGGTTGGTGGTATTTGAGAACTCTAAAGTTACATGACCTTCCCACTCTGGCTCAAGCGGAGTGACGTTGACAATGATACCGCAACGCGCATAAGTCGACTTGCCCAGGCAAACCGTCAGTACATTACGTGGAATACGGAAATACTCGATGGTACGGGCCAATGCAAATGAGTTCGGTGGAATAATACAAACATCCGATTCAATATCAATAAAGCTGCGTTCATCAAAGTTCTTCGGATCGACAATTGCAGAATGCACATTGGTAAATACTTTAAATTCCCGTGCACAACGCACGTCATAACCATAGCTCGATACGCCATACGAAATCAGCTTTTGACCATTTTCATCCAAACGTACCTGGTTTTCTGCATACGGTTCAATCATGCCGTGTTTTTCGCTCATTTCGCGAATCCAACGATCAGACTTAATTGCCATTGATATAATCCAAAAATCTTAAGAACAAGTTATTGCGACGTACTTTAACTGAAATTGCCCCCAATGAAAATAAGTGAAGCGCTTGCAGCCACAGTGGATAAAAAATTGCTGATAGATATCAGCTTATAAACTTAAAAGTGCAGAATAGCTTAAAGGAATCGAAAAGCTCATTAACACCAGTGATGCGATTTTTTGCAGGTTTTTTTGATTGAGCCAGCGACTGTTTTTTCTGGCCAGTATTGAGCCGAGGAAAGTCCAGAAGAATGCAATCGGAATCAGCAAAACCAGGAATACTAACATATGAGTCACATAGTGCTGACTGCTTTTCCAGACAATCACCGGAAAGATCGCTGAAGCAAATAAAAGTGCTTTAGGATTTAACAAGGTTGCCAGAAATAGTTCTCGTGCACGAATCGAGACATTTTCAAAATTTTCACTGAGTTCTGCCGTGCGCCATAATTTCACAGCCAGAAAAAGGATATAGCCGGCACTAAACAGCTTGAGAATGGTCGGCAAAAGCGGAAGATGAACGGAAATTTTTCCGATCAGAATGCCCCAAAAGCTAATGGCAATCAGATAGCCAAAGGCTTCAGCAGGAATTAAACGAAATGTTTTTTTAAATCCGACCTGTATGCCTGAAGATGCCAATAAGGTATTGGTTGGGCCTGGTGTTAAAAGAATAGTTGCCACTAAACCAATAAAAAACCATGAAATCATAGTTTGACCTCGCTCTAATCCGCGTAGCATAGAATAGTTCGGTCAATGCTGCAAAAAAATAATTGTAAGAGAACATATAATCAGAATTCACACTGAATTAAATCAATTTAATTCAATCACTTGAAACCATTTTGGGAACCAATACGCAACAGTCATTTCAGTCAATTTTCTTAATTTAAAGCTGTTTATTTCCGTGAATTATTAATAAAAAAGCCCTAACTTGAATTAGGGCTTAAATATGTGAACTCTCTATTTAATGGGTCAATTAGAAAATTCGGCTCTGATCTTTTTCGGCCTTAGGTAGCTGCGCTGCAATTTTTTCTGCAATCAGCATATAGCTTTCGGCTGCATCATCTCCGGCAATGACTGAAGGTGTGCCAGCATCGGCATTTTCACGAATTTCAGCATCTAAAGGTAAGCGACCCAATAATGGAATATGATATTGCTCAGACAGTTTATCTCCACCGCCTGTGCCAAAAATCTGTTCTTCAAAACCACAATTTGAACAGATATGGGTCGACATATTTTCAATCACGCCCATGATCGGAATTTGCACACGGTTAAACAGTTCAATGCCTTTGGTCGCATCGAGTAGGGCCACGTTTTGTGGTGTGGTGACAATCACTGCCCCGGTTACCGGAATGCGCTGTGCCAACGTCAACTGGATATCCCCTGTACCGGGTGGCATATCAATCATCAGAACATCAAGATCTGGCCATAAGGTCTGGTTAAATAATTGCATCAATGCACCGGTGGCTTTCGGTCCACGCCAAGCCACTGGAGTATTGTGATCACCAGTTAAATGGCCAATCGATAACACTGCCATTCCATAGGCTTCGATAGGGACAAACTGTTCCGCTTCGATCATCGGCGTTTTGCCCGCATTACCGAGCATGGTCGGAATACTCGGACCATAAATATCGGCATCCAGCACACCGACCTTTAAGCCTAATTTTTGCAGAGCCAGTGCCAGATTCACTGTAGTCGTCGATTTACCTACACCGCCCTTGCCGGATGACACCAGAATCACATTTTGAATACGTGGATGTTTTGGTACATCACGTTGCTGAGGTGCAGCTTTTTGAATCGGTGGATTATTGGGATCAGCTTCTTCTTGTTTTGCAGGCTGAGCGGAGGCATCCACCACAGGAGGAAGATTGGGTTTTGCTTCTGCTTTAGGCTGACTGGAACAGCTTTCACCTTCGGCATGCTTATGCCCGCAGCCATCCGATTTATGACTTTTAGGCCCGGTTTTTTGCTGAATCACATGCATATTCAATTCTTGAATACCACATTTTTGCAAAGCTTGCGCCAGTTCATCATGGATTTGTTGCAGATCTTGTTTTTCTTCAGGATAAGTATTTAAGGTGATTTGTAGGATCTCAGCTTGAACATTGACCTGAGTAATACGCTGTTTGAGCGGATCATTTGAATTTGGCAACAGATAGTTTTGCAATACTTTTTGCACAGCTTCTTCGTTCACCTCCTGCGAAGGTGAAAAGACCGATTTGAGCGAAGAAAGCCACGACATAGGTTACTCCAAAACTATAGATAGATATCCGAATGGCATAGTTTAACGGGGTTTTCGCTTAAGGTTAAGCACTCTGCCGAGAAGATCGAAGAGATATCTGCAATTTCCAACCATTTTACTTGGTTTTGTTGGATTGTAGCGGATAGGCATGCTAAAAGTGAATCAATCAAAGTAAAGCCAACTGGATTCTTTTTGATGTGAAAAGAATTTTTATTGATTTTAGGTGTAGCAAGCCACTTTAACCTTCTTTGATTAAAGTGGCTCTACAATAATCACAGTCTATTTATGATTTTTATTATTTTCAGACTTGTGCTGCTGATCCTTGGCATTTTTATCCTGATCTTCTTTAGATTCACTCTTGTCAGACTGACCTGATTTCGATTCTGAATTTTGAGCTTTGGCATCTTTTTGCTGATCAGAATCATTGCCCTGAGATTGATTTTCTTTCATTTTATTCATGCTATCAGCCGCCATCTGTTTCAGCTCACCCAGCTTGGTAGAGGCTTCACTGACTAACTCAGTAATCTTCTGTTTTGTATCTTCAAACTTATGTACAGCCTCATCTTTTAAATTGGCCATGCTTGCCTGTTGATCGGTCTGAGCTTCTTTAGCATTTTGTTTATCTGACTGATTCGATGATTTATCTTCAGTGCTATGATCAGCTTTTGCCTTTTTTGCGTCATCTGAACCTTGATCATCATTTTTCTGACCGTTGGACTTGCCATGTTTTAGCTCATTCAGAAGTTTTTCGCCTTTTTGTAATAGCTCCTCACCAATCGCAATGGCCTTCGCTTTTAAATCATCCATCTTAAAGCTTTCAGTTTTGTTATCTGATTGCTCATTTTTCGAATTATCTTTTTGATCAGATGGCTGCTCTTTAGAGGCTTCATCCTTCGATTCCGAGTCAGCGCCTGTATCTTTAGAGTTTTGTTTGCTATCAGAATTTTCATCAGTCTGGTGTGGCTTTGTATCTTGTGTATCATGCGACTGATTGTGCTTCTGGTCATTCTGGTTTTGCTTTTGCTCTTCTTTGGCTTTCTGATTTAATTGTTTCTCATGTTGTTCTTTGTCTTGATTTTGCTTTGAACTATTGCTCTGGTTCTGCTGAGTCATGAGGTACCCTCCTTAGGCATATCATATAAACAATCAGCCATTTTTTAGCACAAAGCGTGGGGACAAATCGGGCGCAGTAAGCAAACTGCAACAAAGCCTGTACATGTTGTTGCTATTGTTTGCAGTCTGTAGCATGAGCTGCGCCCAATCAGTATTGCAAAGTCAATAATCCAACTCTTTTGGATTCTGGCGATTCAAGTCCATCGATTACTTGGGGTTTCGACAAAGTCTGGCTTGGTAAACCTGTCAGCACATTTTCTTTGGCTTCTCATTCAAATGCCGTTATAGCATAGTTTCCAAAGCCAAAGAATCAGTGTTGCCAATTCACAGCAGATGTTTATAGGATGCAAATGCATCAGGAGATATTATTTCAAGTCAGACACGCAAGGTGCTCATAAAGCTGAGCGCAGAGAACAACCAGATCAACAGAATGAAGCTGCGTGCTTGATTGAAGTTGTCGACATCTGTGCCATGTAGCATGTTATGACGGCTCATGGTCACATTTGAGCTTGAATCCATTTTATAGGCAGTAAGTTCAGCAAAATACGGATTCAGTTCAATCGCAATTTTAGACTTATGCCACAGGCTTTTAATTTCATTGCCTTTTAAACCCGGTACGATTTTATAGACATCGACAAACTTGGTGCCATTTTGCTTGAGGAAACCTGCTTTGATCAGGATATCTGTCAAAATACCTTCGAGCTGCGCATAAACATTTGGAATACAACCGCTGTAAAAGCCAAGTTTGTACATTTTCAAGCTTTCAAGCAGCACCAAACGGCGCTTGGCTTTGATGTCTTCATCAATCTCTAAGGCATCGAAGGCTTTCAGCATTTCAGCATTTCAGTCTGGAAATATTCGCTATTGATCATATCGAGTAGCTTAAATTGCTCAATATCTTCAAGCTGGTGAATGGCCGGCCAAAAATGCATCAAATTTAAAGCATCATTGGCAAACTTCGCGCCAATCGGTTGATCGAGCTGATCTGCCAGTACTTGGAAATAAGCATCTTGCGCGACTAAACCCGATAAGTTTTTGATTAAAAGTGTATGTTCATCTGCCGAGATGTCTTCAAGATAAGCTTCTGCATCTTTTAAAATCTGACTGCCCAACTGTTTTTGACTCGCTGCATTTTGTTTAATACGCGTGACAGGTTGGTCAAAATCAAAATCATCTTCGTCAATCATGGTTTTCTAGCTCAAAGCTTTTAGATCAATGGCCTATTATCGCTGTTATTGGCAACGCAATATAGGGAAATCTACATTTCCAAGACATTCTGTAAATACAAAGACCTTTCGACACGAATTCGCGGTGAAATGGAATTGATTCGCTTAAAGGATTGCTTTGTATTCGGACCTGCATCAGGTAAAATCATCCACCTTGCATAATATACGAATGAGAGAGTCATATCCGTGCGTAATATCTTAGTCACTAACGCCCTTCCATACGCCAATGGCCCGATTCATATGGGTCACCTACTCGGTTATATCCAAGCTGATATTTGGGTACGTGCGATGCGTGCAATGGGTCATGATGTGACTTATGTCTGCGCGGACGATGCTCACGGCACAGCCATCATGTTACGTGCTGAAGCCAACGGAATTTCACCGGAAGCACAAATTGCCAACGTGCAAAAGGAACATATCCGTGATTTTGACGGTTTTGCGGTGCACTTCGATCATTATGATTCTACCCATAGCGATACCAACCGTGCACGTGCATCTGAAATCTATATCAAAAACCGTGATGCCGGCAATATCGCGGTTCGTCCTGTCACCCAGCTTTTCGATCCTGAAAAAGGCATGTTCCTCTCCGACCGTTTCATTAAAGGCACCTGCCCGAAATGTAAAGTAGAAGATCAATATGGCGATTCATGTGAAGTTTGCGGTGCAACTTATAATGCAACCGAATTATTGAACCCACATTCGACTTTAAGCGGTGCAACACCCGTCGAAAGATCATCTGACCATTACTTCTTTAAGTTGCCGAATTTTGGTGAATACCTGCAAAAATGGACACGTGATGAAGGCCGCTTACCGGTCTCGATTGCCAACAAGTTAGATGAATGGTTTGAAAATGGCCTGAATGATTGGGATATTTCGCGTGATGCGCCATATTTCGGTTTTGAAATTCCAGACGCACCCAACAAATACTTTTACGTGTGGGTCGATGCGCCAATTGGCTACATGTCGAGTTTTGAAAACTATATCAAAACCAAACGTCCTGATTTAAGCTTTGATGACTACTGGAAAAAAGATTCTAAAAATGAGGTGTATCACTTCATTGGTAAAGACATTGTGTATTTCCATGCGCTGTTCTGGCCGGCAATGCTAGAAGGTGCTAACTACCGTACGCCATCAGGTTTATTCGTAAACGGTTTCTTGACTGTCAATGGTCAGAAGATGTCGAAATCTCGCGGTACATTTATTAAAGCGGAAACCTATTTAGAGCATTTAAACCCTGAATATTTACGCTACTACTTCGCGTCGAAACTTTCAGACAAAGTTGAAGATTCTGACTTGAACCTGGATGATTTCGTTCAAAAAGTAAATTCTGACTTGGTTGGTAAAGTGGTCAACATTGCCAGCCGTTGTGCGAAGTTCATCAATACTAAATTTGATAACAAGTTAAGTGCAAACTGTGCAGAGCCTGAATTGGTTCAAAGCTTCATTGATGCGGGTGATTCAATCGCAGCACAATATGAGTCACGTGAATTCTCTGCTGCGATTCGTGAAATCATGGCACTTGCAGATAAAGCGAACCAATATATCGATGAGAAAAAGCCTTGGGCGCTGGCGAAGCAGGAAGGTCAGGAACAACAAGTACATGACGTATGTTCTGTCGGTATTAACTTGTTCCGTCAATTGGCTGTTTATTTGGCTCCGGTGTTGCCAACACTGGCGCAACAAGTTCAAGATTTCTTGCAATTAGAATCTTTCAACTTCGCTTCTCGTGAAACGATTCTGCTGGGTCATGAAATTGCATTGTTCCAACCATTGATGCAACGTGTAGATCCAAAAGCGGTTGCCGCAATGGTCGATGCGTCTAAAGATTCTTTGGCTGCCCCTGCTGAAACAGCAAAAACGGAAAAGAAAAAAGAGAAGAAAGCATCGACGAAGCCTGAAGCTAAAGTCGGCGAAGCTGAAATTATTAATATTGATGATTTTATGAAAGTTGACCTGCGTGTGGCTGAGGTTTTGGAAGCTGCAACGGTTGAAGGTTCTGACAAACTTCTTCAATTGACTTTAAATGTAGGCGAAGCTGAACCACGTAATGTATTCAGTGGTATTCGTGAGTTCTACCAACCTGAAGACCTAAAAGGTAAATTGGTGGTGATGGTGGCGAACCTTGCTCCACGTAAGATGCGTTTTGGTATTTCGAACGGTATGGTGTTAGCTGCGGGTAATGGCGAAGGCGTTTGGGTGATTTCACCTGAATCTGGTGCTCAACCGGGTGATAAAGTGTCTTAAGATTTTCAATCTTAGATGATAAGAAAAGCCTCTACTGATGTAGGGGCTTTTTTTATGCCTTTAGATTCCCTCTCCTTTTTTAAAGGAGAGGGTTAGGGAGAGATCAGAAACTATTGCCTTACTTTTGAAAGATCAAAAGTAACAAAAATCTCTTGTTCACTTGATGATACGTCCATGTACCACAAGTGAACGGCGACATCCATGTCGCCTCCAACTAAATTAATACCATCACTAAGTCAACTTTTTTATTACATCGAACAGACCAGATTTTTAAATAAAGTATTGGCTTAACACTATTTTTAGTTTGAAATCATTTTAATTTGAGCCAAAAAACTTGAGTTGCAATATTTAAATACTCATATGCAACATTAGTTTTTTGTGCAAAGGCTTCATCACGAGTGATTAGATATTCACAAAAACAACCATAAGATGCATGTGACATGTCACTGAATGATGCAATAAAACGCTTTTCTTTATGTAATCCTTCATCTTGATAATAACCGATCAGATTTAATATAGTATAAATTTGATTTACTTTTTGAAAAATATAGTATTCCTGCCCTGAACCAATTAAATTTTTCAATTGAAAGAAGTCATCTAACTCATTATTTTCCAATTCAGGATTGTTTTCTTGAAGTAATTTCCATATTTGATTTAAAGCATTTGGTAATTTAATTTTTTGTAAGTTATCATGATTGATATTCAATGATTCTCGTAAAAATTTATGAGGTGATTTTTCTTTATTAGACTCTTCTAAATGCCTTACCGATCTCTGAATATATAATTTATATTCATCTCGCTGATTCATTAGGTTAGGTGTTTAGTCCCAGATTTTAATGGTGCAATATTTTCAGATAAATGGAAGGAAGCACTATGGGACAAGTTCTACACAGCAGCGCCACAACGACACAGGCAGTGCGTCGAGCAATACAAAATAGTCAAGAGAGCTTAAGAACGCTAGCCAAGCGTTACGGCATCAATCAAAAGACCGTCGCAAAATGGAAGAAACGTACTTCAGTAGATGATCTTACAACCGGGCCAAAGAATCCTCGCTCAAGCGTGTTATCGCCTGAAGATGAGGCGGCAATTGTTGCTTTTCGAAAACGCACTTTGTTGCCGCTAGACGATTGCCTTTATGCATTGCAGCCGAGTATTCCTTATCTGACACGCTCGTCGTTACACCGCTGCTTGCAGCGGCATGGTATTTCACGACTGCCTGAGGTACAAGGTGATCGCCCTGTCAGGAAGCGCTTCAAGAGCTACCCCATTGGTTACTTTCATATCGACATCGCTGAGATGCAAACAGCACAGGGTAAGCTTTATCTCTTCGTTGCCATTGATCGCACTTCCAAGTTCGCGTTCACTGAATTGCATACTAAAGCCAGTAAGATGGCAGCCGCGGAGTTCCTGCGCAATCTGGTTAAGGCTGTGCCCTATAGAATCCATACGATGCTAACAGATAACGGCATCCAGTTCACGAACCGCACCTGTGATCGCTACGCCTCTGAGCACATCTTTGATCGGGTTTGTACTGAATGTGGCATTGAACATCGTCTTACCAAGGTCAAGCATCCATGGACCAATGGACAGGTCGAGCGGATGAACCGAACGATTAAAGAAGCTACTGTCAAACGGTTCCATTACGACGATCACACTCAGCTATGCATTCACCTTGCTGATTTTATTGCTGCATACAACTTCGGCCGCAGACTCAAAACACTCAGGGGCCTGACTCCCTACGAATTCATCTGCAAACAGTGGACAGATGAACCTGAACTTTTTAAGATTGATCCGATCCATCAAATGCCGGGACTAAACAACTAGGGTGTGTCCTCATTTGGCTTTGCACCAAATAAATATACAGGCTATACGAATCATAGATTTATAATTGCGTGCCAGTTTATCAAATCGAGTTGCAATAGCACGGAAATGTTTTAATCTCGCAA
>NZ_VPAS01000032.1:0-9603 GCF_013419125.1 Acinetobacter sp. YH12102
GAGGAATAGCAACACGATATGATAAGCTAAAGTGTAGCTATGAGGGGGCAGTTGTATTAGCTTGTATATTTATTTGGCTACCTTTATCGGGTAAATTCTATACTTGAAATGTCAACAGACCCTAATAATTTCGTCAAATTTTATATTTAATAATAAAGGGCTAAATAATCAGCCCTTTATACTACAAATTAGATCAAACTAACAACACATTAAAGCGCTGCAATCTGCTCCATATTCGCTTTAATTTTCGCTAACTGATCAGCAAACTCAGCAAGTTTTACTTTCTCGCCTTCAACAACCGCAGCAGGCGCTTTCGCGACAAAACCTTCATTGCCAAGTTTAGTGGCAATTTGGTCATGCTGTTTTTGAACCTTGTCTAAGTCTTTTTGTAGACGACCCAATTCCGCTTTAGGGTCAATTAAGCCCTTCATTGGAACGAACACAGACACATGACCCACTACAGATGAAGAAGACAATGGCGGTTGTTCATCGTCCGCAAGGAAAGTAATGCTCTCAACTTTAGCCAACGCAGTGAATAACGCTTCAATACGTGTGATCTGCGCTTTTTCAGCATCAGTGGTGTTTTGAAGTAGAACAGGCAACAAGCGTGCATTACCTAAGCCCATCTCACCACGGATGTTACGTACCGCACCAATCAAACCTTGCAGCCATTGCATATCTGCTTCAGCCTGGTCATTAATCAATGCTTCGTCAGCAGTTGGGTACTGCGCAAGCATGATGGTTTCGCCAGCGATACCAAGTTTAGGCGCAAGCGTTTGCCAGATTTCTTCAGTCAGATAAGGCATCAACGGATGAGCCAAACGTAAAGACGCTTCCATCACCGCAAGCAATACACGACGTACTTCAGCTTTACGCTCTTCCGATACATTTTCATCGTTAAGAACCGGTTTGGTTAATTCAACATACCAGTCACAGTATTCATTCCAGATGAATTCGTAAATCGCTTGTGCAGCTAAGTCTAAACGGTAAGTCGCAAATGCAGTTTGTACCGCAGCAGTCGCTTTTTGTAGACGGCTAACGATCCATTGTTCAGGCAATTCCCAAAGGTCTTGACGTGCTTCTGAACCGATAGTTTGACCTTCGACATTCATCATCACGAAACGTGTTGCGTTCCAGATTTTGTTGGCAAAGTTACGGTAACCTTCAACACGTTTCATGTCGAATTTAATGTCACGACCGGTGTTTGCAAGTGCACAGAAGGTGAAACGAACTGCGTCAGTACCGTAAGATTGAATCCCTTCAGGGAATTCTTTACGGGTTGATTTTTCAATCTTCGCTGCCTGTTTCGGGTTCATCAAACCTGTGGTACGTTTTTGTACTAAAGTTTCAAGATCCACGCCGTCAATCAAGTCTAATGGGTCAAGTACGTTACCCTTAGATTTAGACATCTTCTGACCTTCGCCATCACGAACCAAACCGTGAACGTACACAGTTTTAAACGGTACTTGTGGCGTACCATCTTCATTCTTCATGAAGTGCATGGTCATCATGATCATGCGGGCAACCCAGAAGAAGATGATGTCAAAACCAGTCACAAGTACATCAGTCGGGTGGAAAGTATTTAAGAAATAGTTTTCTTTATCTTTGGCTTCATCGCCAGTCCAACCTAAAGTTGAGAACGTCCAAAGACCCGATGAGAACCATGTATCGAGTACGTCTTCGTCTTGGTCTAATTGAACATCGGCAGGGATATTGTTTTTCGCACGAACTTCAGCTTCGTCACGACCTACATAAACATTACCATCTACATCGTACCAAGCAGGAATGCGGTGACCCCACCACAATTGACGCGAGATACACCAGTCTTGGATGTTGTTCATCCACGCCATGTACATGTTGCTGTATTGCTCAGGTACAAATTTAATCTCGCCATCTTTCACCGCTTTAATTGCAGGCTCAGCAAGCGGTGCAATTTTCACATACCATTGATCCGTCAGTAACGGCTCAACGATGACCCCTGAACGGTCACCGCGAGGTGGTTTAAGCGTATACGGTTGGATTTGCTCTAACCAGCCTTCAGCTTCAGCTTGTTCAACTAATTTTTTACGTGCTTCAAAACGATCTAAGCCCACATATTCCGCAGGTGCAGGGATGGTTTTAGAAATTTGCTCGCCCGCTTTCGCGATGTATTCAAACTCAGCCAACACTTCAGCATTTTTGTTGAAGATGTTGATGATTGGCAATTCGCAGCGTTTACCCACTTCATAGTCATTGAAATCATGCGCAGGGGTGATTTTTACACAGCCTGTACCAAATTCTTTGTCAACATATTCATCTTTAACAATTGCCACGCTACGACCGGTAATCGGCAGGATGATGTTTTTGCCGACAAGATGCGCATAACGCTCATCATCCAGGGCAACTGCAATGGCAGTATCACCGAGCAGGGTTTCAGGACGGGTGGTTGCGACCACGATATAATCTTTGCCATCGTGCGTGCGCAATGATTTATCTTCAAAGAAATATTTCAGATGCCACAATGAACCTGCTTCTTCTTTATCAGACTCAACTTCTAAGTCAGAAAGCGCCGTTTGTAATTTTGGATCCCAGTTAACAAGGCGTTTACCACGGTAGATCAAACCTTGTTCATGCAGTTTTACAAATACCTCTTTGACCGCATTGGATAGACCATCATCCATAGTGAAGCGTTCACGTGACCAGTCTACAGAAGAACCCAAACGACGGATTTGACGGGTAATATTACCGCCAGACTGTTCTTTCCATTCCCAGACTTTTTCGATGAACTTTTCACGGCCCAAGTCATGACGGCTAATGCCTTCTGCACCAAGCTGACGTTCTACCACCATTTGGGTGGCAATACCGGCGTGGTCAGTACCCGGTTGCCAAAGCGTATTTTTACCTGACATACGGTTATAACGGGTCAATGCATCCATGATGGCATTGTTAAAACCATGACCCATGTGCAAGTTACCAGTGACGTTTGGCGGCGGAATCATGATACAGAATGATTCGCCTTTTTCAGAGGGCTTGAAGTAGCCGCGCTCTTCCCAAGTTTGGTACCATTTTTTCTCGATCTCGGTCGGATCGTAGGTTGTCGCGATATTTTGCGCTGAATCAGTCATAGTCTAAACAGATCAAAAGTAGATGAAAAATTGGATCTATTGTAGCAAAAAAAATAGTGGATGCGGCAGCTTAACCAAATGCAAACTTTAGACAATTGGCATGCAGAGCAACTCGTCGTATGATGCAAAGATAAAAAACGCGACTCATCGCAGAAGATTAAAAAGGATAACAAGATGAGCTATAGCATTTCCCTGAAGATCCAGCCTGAAACCCATCAGCGCTTTATCGACCTTCATTCCAGATTAAATGCCGGTGATCCAGACAGTCTGGCTAAACCGCTCGGTGAAAATCTGGCCGATATGGCCTGTGAAATTATTGACCAGATTTTTGGTCAGATGGTGCAGATCGCGAAATCTCCCGACAGTGAATCTGAAAAAGTGATTCAGCACATTATTGAGACGACACGTAAATATATGCCTTGGTCGGTTTCCTTATTTGGCAATGAACGGCTCATGCCCATGGTGAATTATCTGCATCGCATGACCTATACGCATGACGGCGATGTTTTTGTGCGTTATCCGGTGGAAAAGATGCTGGTGATGGAGTTACTGGGTTGTGTGGATCAGATGAAAACTGGCAATCATCAGTATGTCTCGCCGGCACTCAAAGCCTTTACCCAGGTCGTTGATCAGGGCGTGACCTGTCTGATCCGTGAACCGAAAAACCTGTTGAAGTTTAATGTTGTGGTCGATAAAACCTTAAATGGGGTGATTCACCTAACCACCCAGCTCGGCTATAAACGTTTTGATAAACTCGGTAATATCTATGATGCTGATACGATACGTTATTATTTCGAGCATTTACTGGCATTTCTGGAAGATGAAAGGCCGCACCATATTTATTAAAACAAAGGAAACAGGATTTCATGGCGAAAGTTGAAAGTTTAAATGGAAAAGTGGTCTGGATTACTGGCGCATCTTCAGGGATAGGCAAGGCGATTGCACAGCAATGTGCCGCACAGGGAGCGCAGGTGATATTGACTGCGCGCCGTCATGAAGAACTGGAAAATGTGCGCCAAAGCCTGATCAATCCGGATCAACATATTTCCATCACGGCTGATATCACCGATGAAAGTCAGGTTCGCCATGCCTATGAGCAGGTTGTGCAACAAAAAGGCCGGATTGACTGGCTGATCAATAATGCCGGACTCAGTCAGCGTGCCCTGATTGCAGAAACCACCATGCAGACTGAACGCGCCATTATGGAAGTCGATTATTTCTCGCAGGTATTTTTGACCAAAACCGTACTGCCAACTTTTCTGGCACAAAAATCCGGCCGTATTGTGTTTATTTCCAGTGTTGCAGGTTTGCTCGGTACACAATATCGCGCGTCTTATTCCGCAGCCAAAGCAGCAATTCATATGTGGGCCAACAGCCTGCGTGCTGAAGTGGCAGATCAGGGGATTGGCGTATCGGTGATTTTCCCCGGTTTTGTTAAAACCAATGTGTCCCTGAACGCTTTAAATGGTCAAGGGAAGCCACAAGGGCATGCAGATGAAGCGATTGAAAATGGTCTGTCCGCAGAAGATTTTGCCCGCCAAACTGTACAAGCTTTGCAGAGCGGCGAAGAATATATCGTGATTGGCGGCAAGAAAGAAAAACTCGGGGTACTGGTGTCGCGTATTTCGCCAAAAGTCCTGTACAAAATGATTCGCAAAACCAAGGTGAAATAGATCATCCAGACTCAATAAAAAGGGCAGTATTGCCCTTTTTTGATCGCTCTGAAAAAGAAAATTAGAACAAACCTACAATTTAATTTCTGGAGGAGCTGACGCAAAGCGTGCACAACCCATCACACAGATATGCAGAAAATTACCTTTTCACTCTGGTACTTAAGTCAAAAACCGCTATGTTAATTAAAAATAATAGTGAATTTGAAGACGCTCATTCGATGAAAACACCAGTGCCAGACTATCTCAAGCATGTTTTAACTTCCTGCCAAGACAATGATAAAGGGGCCTTGGCCGACTATATTCCTGAGCTGGCAGCAGTCGATCCAGAGAAGTTTGCTTTGGCACTCTCCACCGTAGATGGCACGATCTATTCCACCGGTGATGACGAGGTTGAGTTCACCATGCAGTCCATGTCCAAGCCTTTTGCCTATGCCTTGGCCTTGCAGAAAGTTGGCCTGACCAAGGTCATGGAAAAAGTGGGCGTGGAACCTTCGGGCGAGGCCTTTAACCAGATTTCACTGGAGAAAGACACCAATATTCCGAAAAATCCGATGATCAATTCAGGTGCCATTACTGCCCATTCCCTGATTCCCTATAAACGCACAGTATCCCGGGCGGAACAGTTGCGCCGTTTTTTAAGCGGTTTGGCTGGACGTGAACTGAGTTTTGATACCGATGTATATACCTCTGAACTGAAAACAGCGTTTCGTAACAGATCCTTGGGTTATATGCTGCGTACAGTAGGAGTATTGGAAGAAGATCCAGAAGCGATTGTCAATGGTTATATCAAGCAATGTTCAATCAAGGTGACGGTCAAAGACCTGGCGATGATTGCCGGGGTACTCGCCAACGGTGGGATTCAGCCGCAGACCGGTAAAAAATTATTGGATCGCTCTGTGGTGCGGCAAGTCCTGAGCGTGATGCTCACTTGCGGGATGTATGATGCTGCCGGTGACTGGCTGACCACGGTGGGCATTCCGGCAAAAAGTGGGGTCGCAGGCGGCATTATTGGCGTATTGCCTGGACAGGTGGGCATCGCCGTATTTTCTCCACGAATTGATGAACATGGGCATAGCGCGCGTGGGGTCGATATCTTTGAACGTATATCCCGGGAAATGGGGCTACATTTAATGGAAGGGACGCCGTCGGCACAAACCATTTTACAAAACCGTTATCTCACTGGAAAACGCGATCATGTGGTGGTGTATGAACTGCGTGGCGTATTGCAGTTTACTGAATCGGAAATGCTGCTGCGTATTTTGGAAGATGAACCGGAAGGCAAAAAACGAATTGTGCTGGATCTGACCAATTTGACCCTAATTCATAATGTCGGCGCACGCATGTTATTTGAAGGCGTGGCGCGTTTGAAAAAGGATGGTCATCCTGTTGTGGTGGTTGACTCGGAAGGAATTTTGAGTGAAGCACAGATGAAGGGTAATAAAAGGGTCGTGGTCAAAGAAAACCTGAACAAGTATCTAGAAAAATTTCAATAGACGTTCTTTCTGCTGTCTTGCTTGAGCACCGGCTGTATCCCGGAAATAAAAAAAGCCCCGATGATTCGAGGCTTTTTTAATAAATGATTTATTTAATATGTGCTGCAATGTCGCTAAAGATCACACCTAAACCATGTGCACCGGCATCCGGATAGCCTAAGCTACGGTCACCGACCGTACCGGCACGGCCCATACGTGCCACAATCTCTTGAGTCGATTCTGCACCTTTTACCGCAGCCGCTGCACCCAAGACAAAGTTTTCTTTAAAAGTCTTGCCGGTATTGGCAGACCATGAATCTGCACATGGTACTAGGGCATCAATCAGGGTTTTATCCCCCACCACGGCACCACGACCAAATGAACGCTCACCGATCACTTGAATGCCTTTGACTGCCGCCTGCAACATTTCAGCAAAGTCAGCGACAGTTAAACTGGTTTTATCTTGAATGGCCTTACTCGCGGCACGGAAGGCTGAACCCCAGATTGGACCTGATGCACCGCCACAGTGTTCCATAATGATCATTGAGCAGTTCAGCATGAATTCATCCATATGCTGCGCTTGAATCAGACTTTGCCATTCACGTTTCAGCTGTTTAAAGCCTTTGGCCACGCTCATGCCAAAGTCACCATCGCCGGCATGGGCATCTAGCTCGCAGAAAGGCACTTCATTTTTAATAATGCAAGCCGCCATGACATCGACGACATAACGCATATTCTCAATCGTGAATTGCTCATTGCTGATTATTGCATGTTCAGGTTGGGTTTCAACTTCGGTATTGGCGCTGCGTTCAGCTGATGCATCTTTTGCTGCAAATTCAAAAGGTAGTGCAGGTGAACCATCCATTTTAAATGCAGGGGTAGTGGCTTCTGCATCTAAATAGGTTTTCAGTTCAGCATCCAGCGCAAGTAAAGATACTGATGCACCGTTCATGTCGATACTGGTCATGTAGTTACCGACAAAAGTACGATAAATTTTGATGCCTTTACGTGCCAAATGTTCGCAAACATCGTTGTTAAAGACATACAGCTCCTGCATTGGCGTTGAACCAAAACCATTGACCAATACCGCTACTTCAGTCAGGTCAGGACGGTCAAGAAACAGGTCATCAACAATACGTTGTGCCAGTTCTTTTGATGGCAATATTTTTTCACGACGAATCCCCGGTTCACCGTGGATGCCCACGCCGTATTCCATTTCATCATCGGCAAGAGTAAAGGTTGGTGTGCCTTTGGCAGGAACGGTACATGAGCTATAAGCGAAACCCAAGCTAATGACATTGTCTGCAGCTTTTTGTGCAATGGCTTTGACTTCAGGAAGTTCTAAGCCTTTTGATGCTGCAGCACCGGCAATTTTATGTACCAATACTGTACCGGCAACACCACGACGACCGACAGTATATAAGCTGTCTTTGACTGCAATGTCATCTGCTACTTTGACGTAATCCACGTTAATGCCGTCATCTGTTGCAAGCGCTGCACCATTCTGGAAATTCATCATATCGCCAGAATAGTTTTTAATGATCATCAGCACGCCTTTGTCTGTTGCAACATGCTGCAATGCTTTGTAGACCTGAATTTGTGAAGGTGATGCAAATACGTCACCACAAACGGCTGCGTCTAACATACCTGCGCCGACAAAGCCTGCATGTGCCGGCTCGTGACCGCTGCCGCCACCACTGATCAGTGCGACATTATTATGTTTTGCTTTTCTTGAAATGATTTTGTGTGACTCGGTAAATGCGAGTTCTGGATGAGCGAGGACAAAGCCTTTGCACATTTCGACAACCAGGTTTTCAGGGTTGTTGATGAGTTTTTTCATTGGAACACCAAGAGTGATTGATTTGGGAGATAAATTTATTGCTCTATTATTATAGAAAGTAATGATTTTTGCAGAGTTAAAAATGTAAAAGCAGGTGGTTTTGGGTTGAGAGGTTAGAAAAGGGGCACATATTTGATAAATTAAATTCCTCCCAACCTCCCTTTAAAAAAGGAAGGAGCTGTCACGTAATTTATTTGTTTACGTGAAGTCCCCCTCTTTGGAAAAGAGGGGGTTGGGGAGATTCAAAAAAAGAGAATAAAAATGAAACCCTATAATAAAAACTTAAAACAAGTCTCTCGTGATTTACGTAATAACATGACTGAGGCTGAAAAGCTGCTCTGGTCAAAACTCCGTGGCAAACAAATTTTAGGTTTGCAGTTTTATCGGCAAAAACCAATTATGAATTACATCGTGGACTTTTATTGTCCTGCTGCCAATTTGGTCATTGAATGTGATGGTAGTCAACACTTTACGGAAGATGGGTTAGAAACAGATCGCATTCGAGATGAAGCTCTGGCTCAACTTGGATTGAAAGTGTTGAGATTTGATAATGGGCAGGTGATGGGGCGGATTGATGATGTGGTGGAAACGATTTATCAGTGTTGTCTGAAAGAGCTTTCATAAAAATCTCCCTAGATCCCTCTTTGGAAAAGAGGGACTTCGCGCGAATTTGATTGCGGTTGTGGATTTGGCTAGTTCCTCCCTTTTTAAATGGGAAGCTAGGAGGGGGGCTTTATGCAGAATGATAGTTCACAAGTGGGTTTAACTGAATGAGTGAATTTTTCATATTGAAATTCAAGTAACTTATTGTGTAACGTATTTGAAAAATTCTCCAAGTTATAAATATTATCTATATGACCGTGATCTAAACTAGCTTGCAGTGAGTTTCTGAGTAAGCAATTTATAGCTTCGATGAAGGTATTTAAGTAATTTGGAGTAAGATTAATGTCATAGAGAAATAGTTTAATTTTTAATTGCTTCACAGCATCTTCATTGCCTTGAATATAGTAGATTAATGTAGAAGGATTAAAATCATCATCTAATTCAATTAGTTTAGATCCAAACCAAATTTCATCGCCAATATCAGAATATTTAACTTGGAGTTCGTAGCCACTTAGGAACCTTTCTGCTTGATATACACTCCAGCCCAGATCTAAAGGTGTATTAGATAGTTTACTTCTTTTAGATTTCCTATGCTTTACGAGCGAAAAAGAATCGATTAGTTGTTGATAGTTTTCTATCTTATGAATCTTAATATGATGAAACCACTCATCAATCAAATCTTTTTGAGTTCGAAAGTTAATAATGACTAAAAATTTTGTAAGGGTGATAAGTTTTTTATCTTTGATATGAAATTGAAGTCGTACAAAAATTTCTTCATATTTTATAGATCTCTTGCGAAAGTCATTATTGCAAGTTTATCCGGTTTACGAGTGCAGCAATTAAGTTAATGCGTAAACCGAATCTTTTCCGTCTATTTCGATAGCGTTCACTTAATATTCTAAATGTTTTCA
>NZ_VPAS01000033.1:0-9153 GCF_013419125.1 Acinetobacter sp. YH12102
ATACCAACGAACAGCCCAAAGAATGATTTCACCTTGAAAGTGCCGACCGTGGAAGGGATTCATCTGCTGTATCTCGAAATAAATAAGATATTTAGCTTATCATGTCAGCCTATTTGCAACAGTGCCGTTCTATGCACTGGATTTTTCTATCTGGGGCTTACAGTTCAAATTTCGAATAAGAGATTTTATGTTAAATAGGTTCGATTAAGCAGATCGTCTTCTAATTTTGAACATTGCTCATCATCAATGACTCCGGTAATACTTTGTAGCCACAACCCATCTGCTGCTAAACGAAGTAACTCTAAATCAGGATGACTATCCGTTTCTGCATGTTGAGATAATCTATTTTTTAGCCATTCCATCCAAATTTTATTAAAGGTAGGCTCTGTGATCATAGTCATTGATAACGCTGACCAAGCAGAAACCACCCCATCTATTTGATGGATAAAAGAACTATGAATATAAGCTCGTGTGAATTTACCATATTCTGTTGGATCGCGTTTAATCAAGTATTCAACTGTTTGATCTAAATCAAGAATTATTTGATTGAACATTTCTTCTATCAAATTTTTTTTATTCGGGAAATGGTGAAATACCCCCCCTTTTGTTATACCTACTGCTGTAGCAATATTTTGAATAGAAACACCAGAAATACCCTTTTGAGAAACAAGAATAGTTGCCTGTTCAAGGATGCGCTTTCGAATAACCTCTGGTTGCTTCTTTTGTTGCCGAATTTCTTTCACTTAATGACCTGCTGATTGCGAAAATAAATTAATAATTATTACGCCAGATACGATAAAACCAATTCCAATTAAAGCAGGATTATCTAGTGTCTGTTTAAAAACAAAGTAGCCAACTACAGCAGTTAGAACAATCCCAACACCAGCCCATATAGCGTATGCGATACCTAAAGGGATTGTTTTAATAACTTGTGATAATAAATAAAATGCCGTGCTAAAAAAAATAAAGACCATCACGCTTGGAAAAAGTTTTGTAAACCCTTCCGATTTAACTAAAAAACTACTTCCAATCACTTCGGAAACTATTGCAAATCCAAGTAATACATAAGCGAGTAACACACTGTTCATAAGTAATCATACCTAAAATACCAATCGGAAGGTATGTTAAATTTTCAAAAAAAAATTATCAATAATTATTTTAGATTTTCTAAAATTAACATAATACACGTTATACGAAATGCGTTATAATTCCACTTAGAAATCAATGCTGTAGTTTCTAGTTGATAGCCCACCTTCCCCAAGGTGGGCTTTTTTTGTGATTTTTCACGTTCCACGCTTACTTCTTGAGCAATGCTCCACGGTTTTAATAAGCCCAGGTGAACAATCAGATCAGCCATATGGCTTAAAGAAGCGGCTCCAGAAGCCTCTTTTTTCCGGTTCTGGGTCTACGTGTTCAGGAACAGGGATTCGCTTGTTTTCTTTTTCAACCGGAATAGTCAATCCATCATCTTTAGGTTTGGTTTCTAGTTTTGGATCTATCGCTATATCTGTTTCAGGTTGATGATTATTAGCTGTAGTGGCTTGGGATGGTTTCATTTCAATGAGGGTCAGGAGTGTGTCGATGCGAGAATTAGCTTTTGCTTCTCTATCTTCTGCCTTTTCTAGTTGTTTCTTTAGAAACTCAATCTGATTTTTGAGTTCTTCCACTGTTTTATCATTGTATTCAGGTGTATCTAGGTTTTGTATCGGAGACATGTCAATACGTTTTGGGTGTTTTCCACCAAAAGGCTCACCATAGACACGAAGTAATTCTGAGAAGTCGATAGAACCATCATGATCACGACTTAATACTCCGTTTTTTATATCTTTGTAGAGTGTGGCCCGAGATTTTTTATACAGTGTTGCAGCATCACTAACACTGTATTTTGTACTTGTTTTCATACTGTATTACTGTGTATTTAGGAGACGTATTAAAGAATACAACAAGTGTATTCTTTAATACACTCAAGGTTTAAAGCCTAATTGCTTAAGTAACCTAAAACACCATTTCTAAAATCCTCACTGGTAAAGGTTCTATCAACAAAACGCATATCTTCTTCTGTATTTATTAAATCTCTCAAAAAGCCGAGTTGATAATCCCATTCATGATCTAATTGTATAGAGCCACTAATTTCTGAACCGTCAGAAGTCTCAATTTGGATATGAGCTGAATAACCTTTAGTATTTTTTTTAGCACTTAATAAAGCAATTGCATCAATAAGCATTTCAAATTCCTTATATGACTATAGTTTAATTATTTAGTCTCAGATTTTAATTCTGGATCCTTCACTCACTGAGAGTTTAGTTGTTAACAGCATTGTTTTTAGTAGCTGACATAAATCCCACTTTTTCTAAGTATGGATACAGTTCTTTAGCACGATGTGGATCTTGCAGCATGTCAGCTATACGAATTGCAAATTGCGGAAAGCTTTCGGTGCCTTGGGAGTACTTACTCATCTCAGGTAATTGAGAGAGTTTATTAGCAAATAAATGTCGCTGAGCCTTAGTCATTTTTGAAACAAGATCTACGGTATTTGGATCTCGTGTCGAGTTTAAATTCTGCTCTGTTTGCTTGTTTTTAAATAAAAATGAAAAGCCGTAAATTGAACGTCCTTTTTTATGTTGTTCGTATTCAACAGTGATGTCAGTGTGTTCATTAAGCTGTTTAACTGAAATATCTAGTACTCGTTTTTTTAAATCAGAAATTATCGCGTAGTCTGTTTTATCAACTCCTAATTTTTCTCTAAAATCGGCTAATTCAAAAATTGGCGTTTTACCTGTACTTCGCCACGCTATTAAAAGCTCATATAAACGGATTGCATAAGCACTACTCAGATTACTAATTTGTTCTAGCTCATATTTAGTAAAATGTTCTTCTAATCTTGTAATTAATGGAACAATGGCTGGGGAAAAAATAAGTTTAACCACGGCTTCATTCTCTATATATCTGATTTCACTAACCCATCTAGATTTAATATGTTCTATGTTTTTAGAGTTTTTTTCTTGATAGCTAAACTGACGTAAGAACAGTGCATTACAAGCATTTTTCAATGTTGTATAAGCCGTATTTCTATGAACATTAAATTGATGTGCATAACTTTCAGCATGAACAACGAGTGGGTCGTTTGTATTGATACCTTTTCCACTTTCTCTAGCTTCAACAATAGCTAATAAGATTAGTCTTTGCTCTGCTAGATCTAGGTTGTAACTAGCATTGATTAAAGCATTATCTTTGACGACAGTATTTTTCATATCTTTATTTTGACGTGATCATTTGATGTCAATATATTGACACTATATTTTGATGTCAATGATTTTTTAGGTTATGCAAGATAAACGTCCATGTATAGCAAGATAAACGTCCATGTATATTAAAAATAATAGGTTATAAAATGTCTATTTAATATATTATCTAATCTATTATTTATAATAAAAACAATAATATATATAGATATTTTAAGATAATATCTTTGATATTATGTATTTAATATTTATTAAATATCTAATATATAATCGGAATTAATAAAAATTCATTAAATACAAACACTTATTGCAATTAGGTGGTTTATAATTCAACCTTAAAATTGACATTATAATATTTGTCAATATATGCAAGATAAACGTCCATGTATAGCAAGATAAACGTCCATGTATAGCAAGATAAACGTCCATGTATAGCAAGATAAACGTCCATGTATAAGCTCTGTAACCCTTTATTTTATAGGGCTACAGAGCATCTAAAAACATTAAAAGTATTTAAAAATAATTAAAAACGTGAATCATGAAAAATTGCCCTTGGTTTTCGCTTCGCTCAAACTCTATTGAATCTCGCTTTCGCTCGATTCGAGGGGCAATTTTTTGGTTAATATTTTCGTGAGTTTTAGAAAAAGCAAAAGCAACTCGGAATTCGCTTCGCTCATAGTACTTTTTTGCTCGCTTCGCTCGGTCTAGGCTCAATTTTCTACATATGATTTACGCCTTTTTTGACTTCACAGCCTAAAAAGCTGTTTTTCAGGGAGTCTAGGCACGACTTTTTGATGTTCGCTCGTAGACACTCGCTCTGATATAACGATTAGAGGCAAAAAATAGGGGGTAGACGCGTTTTTTCACTGATTATCAAGATTACCTATATCAAATAGAGAAAATGGCTTAAAACGCAAATCAGCGCAAAATGGAAAGCAGTTTATAGTCGTACTCAGGACTTTGATCTCAGTTATTTATGTGTGATGAGGGACACACAGATTTTTAATTTCGTTCAGCAGAATCGGCTGCGTCAGGATTTTTTAAGTGAGGTCCCCACTAACCGTTTTTAAAAAGTCGGATCAAAGACTTTGATTTGACTTGTTTTCTCAAGGTTCTTGGAATTTCTGGATCCGATGCCACTCGAATCTGATCTTCTAGGTCGATTTTTACAAATGTGGCTGGAGGGTTTAGACCGCCAAGTCTATGAAGTTGCCAAACTTCATCCTCAAACCACATTCTTCCAATTCTCTTACACACTCCAACTTAATGGCGTGTCCTTTCGTTACTCATTTCAACGCTCGCCTTTCACTCGAATTGAAATGCTTCCTTTGCCATTACAGCAAAGCCCTACTAAGTCACTCTCCCACAGTTCTGTTTTCGGAAGTTGCCTCCGATTGAATAAAGACCTCTTCAAATTAAAGAGAAATCTTTAAGCAATACGGCTTCGTCATTAAACAAAACTGCTTCCCAAGTTAGTATTAAAACAGTTGTTTTCAGTTGCCTGAAAACTGGCAGAACCCGTGCCGATCTCCTACATACAACACCTACATTCCTATCTCCCCCGATCGCAGTTCCAAGTCGTATCAGGTTTATACAATGCAATATGTAGTTAATAATCATCCACGTTCACGCCTTACCCATATCGACATACACAGCCTAAAAAGCACCATGTTGACGACCTTACAGGCTTGAGCTATCCATTGATCTCGACAGCAAAACAGAATGTCTTCCGACAAATTCACTGTTCTACCTAAAATCGAGTACCGATTGCGCCAGCTTTCGCCTTGCAACCCTGACACCTCACGATGCCCTCAAAAGCCCACCTGTGGGTATAACCTACGCCCTTGTCTTTATTTTTGTTTTTGACTTGAAGCGTCTGGTTATCAGCTATTCACGAGGTTACTCATTCCGTGAGTCCTCTGACTGTCTGTTTTAATACAGGGTTTTGGCCCTTTCAGCCTAGGAGGGAAGTTACTCCCACCGCCACGTCACCGTGATCCCGTGTCCTTGTCGCCCAACTGACCTCCACCTTGGGAGTGGAGGGTGTTCATTCATCAAAATGAGTGAACAGGTAGAAAGCGGGAGTCACACCCGCCAGCCCCTAGTGTAGCCGCGCCAGCTAGAGTTTCCTCACGCACGCAGCTTCACCACTAAAGCTTCTCAAAGACTGGCAATCCTCAAGAAGGGGGAGTGTGTCTGATTCATGGGTAGGCAACCCAGGAACCAAACAGAAAAGAATTGGCTCATGGATTGGCAGTCCACGCAAAAAATCAAAGACCCTAAAAGTTTTATATTTGATCAAGTTGCGGTCGTCAAGCCCATTTTGGGGAACTGCTATTTATAGAATCTCCGAAGGTGATTCGCAATCATGCTTAAAGTCTCAAAAATTGCATTTTTGAGACTTTAAGAATTTCTTATAGAATTTTTAATAAATATCTTTTATAAATCTCTTATAGAATCACTTTATTAAAATCACTTTAAGAGTAATAAAAAAATGATTTATTACAGCTATGTTCCTAAAGATTTTACAAAACATGTCATGGGAATGATGACGAACGAATATGATCTTGTTGCTAAGAAATTCATATTGAATATGAATACTGATGAAGCAAGCCGTATGATTTCAAAATGGATTGAGCGTTATCATTTACTGGAAACAGCCCAACAAACCTATCGAAGAAGATTGAACAGTGAGCCAGTTTTTAGCTTGCTGGTTCATTTCACTTATAGTTATTTACCAGGACTGAGTGAGAGTGAATGCTGGGAAAAATTTGATAAAAATGAACCTGCTTTTTTGGTGCAAGTAGAGGCTTACCTGTTTTGTCGAACCAGTGATGCTTTCTTATTGGATGAAAAAACTCAAAAAGTTTTGAGCAAAACAGACAAACAAGATTTATTGAAGATTAACCGTAAAATCTTTGAGATCTGTCCAAGTTCAGAGTCTTTTAGTTACATTGGTGAGGTTAATCCAATCAGCTGTGGTAGATATGAACTGGTACGTCTGACCAAGCCGAAGAAAAGCATTAAAGAGCTTCAAGCCAAGAATTGGACCAATGAAAAACATGTCACAGATTGGACCTGGCGTTTGACTGATAAAGCCTATAAGGAACAACTAGAACAAGGGAAAAGGGTCGTTTTGCGGTTTCAGAGCCTGATTGAAAAAAATGCCAGTCTGGATGAGAAGAAAGCCTATTTTGAACGCCATTTCCGGGCCTTGGAGGGCTATTTAGGCTACCGTGGGGTACGTCAGCAGATCGGAAATTTGTATCACCTAGAAAAACGCTTATTCAAGGATAAATATAATCAGCCCTGGTTTGATCATGGTGCCCGGACTTTAAAACTTTCATATATGAAAAAACTGAAAAGTTCGATTGTAAATAATTCATCATATCAAGAAGCAGAAGCTCATTTTAGGAGTGTATTAACGGAAGATCTCAACAAAAAATACGAAAAATGGAAGGCGAAGTCCAATAAAACCGAGGTATAGGATGTTTTTTAAATCAATCTCAATTAACAATGGTGATAACTCATGCAGAAATATCCTGATGATTATTATCTCAGCCGCCAAGAAATTGACGATTTGAGAGCTGAGGCTAAACACGCGGCAAAATATATGAAAGCTTTTTTCGATTTTAAGACCGAAGCTCGTTATTTATTTAGTGTGACATGGTCCGCCCAAGACGGGGAATTTATTGGACTCTGTGCCGAATTCCCGTCGCTATCCTGGCTAGATCCAGACCGTGATAAAGCACGCTCAGGCATTGAGAGACTTGTCTTTGATGTATTACAAGACATGAGTTCCACTGGAGAAGCCATACCTTAATATTTTTGGAAAAATGCCTGATTCCGCTGGATGTATTCATTCAGATTATTTGAATCTAAGCCGAATATTTGAAGTTTTTTATCGACATATTTAAAAAAGAAGCAGTAAACAATGTGCATTATCCCAAGTGCCAACGCTTCCATTTTGATAACCGGAAATAGAGCAGTCGTGTCCGTAACGAGAATTTCTAATGTGAAACGATTAAAAAAATAGATGAAAAAAGTCACCAGACTCAACAAAGTCAAAAGTGCATAGGCTTTAACACAAGCCTTGCAGTGCTTATTCATTTTTTCCAGTTTCTGAAAAGTTATAGGATTCATTTTGCTCTCTAGGCAGTTAAATTTTTAAGTGAAGAAATTTCTACCGATTCTAAATATCCAGGATTAAAAAAGGGAAAAAATTTCTGTTAGATGATCCCGTGCTTTGTAAAAAAAATATCAAAATTATAAAGAGTTGAATTCTATTAATACATTGAAATTAAACATAATTTTTAATATCGACACACATGATAGCTACCTAATGGAGCTAATTTAGGTAGCTATCATGTGTGATGCTAAGCTTTAAATTTTTTATAAAATATAAGCATTTGATTTTAAATATTATTTTGTTTATGTGGCAAAAATAAAACTCAAACATTAATATTTATAAGTTATTGAAATTAAATATAAAATTCAGATCACACATAATACCTACCTTGATGTGGAAAGAAGCTATTGTGTGTGTCGATCAGAGCATTATATGTAGAAAGGTCTCTAGTTCTTTATCCTGTCTACCCGACTTGTAATATGATTCATATATCAGCTAATTGGGAGTACGGCACTATGTCAACAGTAGATCTAATTGATGAAGATGACAATGAATCAGGTATTGCTGCCAAAGCTGCAAATGTACTTCGAGACCGCTTTATTGCCGCAGCGCAAAGAGGAACAGTGCTGTATGTAGAAAATGATAATTTAATGAGTAAAACACCGAATGGTGTGCCAATTTTGGTTAAACACTTGGACGGCCGGAATCCTGACCTTGCTTACCGACTTGCTGGGCGACGAACTTTTAAAATTAAAAAACGTAAAATTAATTCGAATTGAGGCAGGCTTTTACTCCCATTCGATCGAATTTCGAATAAGAGATGTTCTGTAAATTTAGAGTATAGCCTAACGGAACAAAATAAAGTCTTAAAAAGCAACTCAAAAACCGTATTTATAGACTTAATATTTAATTTCGGTACAATATGTATTTAATTATCTAAACTCTAACGGTACAGAATGCCTAATCAGGTCGGATATATTCGAGTCAGTTCAACTGAACAAAATACTGAACGTCAATTAGATGGAATCAGCCTGGATAAGACCTTTACTGAAAAGGCAAGCGGTGGTAGCCGTGAACGTCCTCAGTTAAATGCAATGCTCGACTATCTGCGTGAAGGTGATACGGTGCATGTTCATAGTATTGATCGTCTGGCACGTAATACAAATGATCTGAACGAAATTGTGAATAGTCTGAATGATCGTGGTATAACCATTATTTTTCATAAAGAGAATTTGACCTTCAGTCATGATGTAGCACAATCGGCAATAAATAAACTCATGTTTCAGATGCTTGCTGCATTTGCAGAGTTTGAACGCTCCATGATCCGTGAGCGTCAAAAGGAAGGAATTGCAAAAGCCAAAGCGAAGGGCTTATATAAGGGAAGAAAGCGGAAGGTTGACTATGTTGAAATACGAAAAGCAATGGCTGAAGAAAATTCAACATTTAGAGGTGTTGCAGAAAAGTTTAAAGTAGGGATAGCAACAGTACAAAGAGCTTTAAAAGAAGAAACTAATAATCAATAAGGTTGATTAATGAAGACGCTTAGATATTCAAATTTAGAAAAGATCATGACCATTTATACTGAAATTTCTACTTATATTACATTTCATAATGCGACTGGTTTAACAGATATAAATAAATCAATGGAAGATTTTTGAACCGTACCGGGTTTGTCGGAGACCAAGCTTTCTGAGAGAATGTCCCGATGAAAAAAGTAAAATATACCCCTGAAATCAGAGAAAGAGCGGTTCAATTATTGATTGAATCCGAGAAAGATTATCC
>NZ_VPAS01000034.1:0-7907 GCF_013419125.1 Acinetobacter sp. YH12102
AAGCAGACGTGCACAGAAAATAGCAATCAAAGAACGAAATCTAAATCCTGTGCTTGACTTGGAATTGTCCATATAGGACATTTCTATTTGGTTATTAGGTAGGACATTTCTACTTGGGAATAACAGCGTTATAATTCTCTTGAAAATTCAACGCTGTAATTTCAAGTTTATAGCCCGGACATCCCTGTTCGGGTTTTTTTTATCTTTTTTTATGTTCCACGCTTACTTATTGAGCAAAGTTCCACGGTTTTATTCAGTTTTAATAAACATTATCCGGTTTTTTGAGGAGTCATTATTTCATGTGCTTGCACTGAAATTGGCTCATCAAAAAACAGGAGTACTGGTTAACCATAAGGAAGGAAAAAACGGCTCAGGAAGCCCCTTTTTTTAGGTTCTGGCTCAACGTGTTCAGGGACAGGGATACGTTTGTTCTCTGGAGTAGTCAATCCGTCATAGTTTGACTCAGTCTGTGGCCGAGGATTTGTTGCTATATTCAAATTAGTAGGTTCATTTAGTTTATTAATATTTTCTTGTTTTGGCTGTTCTAAGGTGCCTTTAAACTCAATTCTATGAGTAAGATCTTCAATATGTTGCATCAAAGACTTTTCTCTTTGATTTGCTAAATCTAACTGATTTTTGAGTAAAGAAATTTGATCTTTTAATACACTTTCAACCTCAGATTGAACGTGTACTTGTACATCCTTCTGAACTTGTTCAGTACGTGTACTGGACTGAACACCGACTGGATTGCCATAAACTCTGATAAGTTCAGATAAGTCTATAAGACCATCATGATCTCTTGATAATTCACCATTTTTTAAAGCCTCATATATTGTTGTACGTGATTTTTTAAAGGCTTTACTTGCATCCATGACGCTGAATTTTGTTGTGTTCAATGTAATCCCTCAGTGCGTGTACAAGGATGTTCATGTGAACATCCAATCTGAACATGAAGTTTATTTTGTATTAAATCCTACTTTCTTTAGATATGGCAGTAATTCTTCAATTTTAAGTGGATCCTGCAACATTTCGGCAATGCGAACAGCAAATTGAGAGTAACTTTCTGTACCTTGAGAATATTTATTCATCTCGGTAAGCTCAGAGAGTTTATTAGCAAAAAGATAACGTTGCGAATCAGTCATTTTTAAAACTATAGGTTGTATAGCTATATCTGACTTCTTTGGTTGCTTTCTAATTTTATAGGTAAACTCAAATCCTATAATTTTTTTCCCTGCCTTCTTATTAGTATATTGAAGGTTATATATATCGCAGGCTTTGCTCTTATTTATTTGAGTGACAGCTAAGTCCAGGACATTGTCTTTTAGATTTGACATAGTTTTATATTTATTTTCGATACCGAACCTAGATCGAAGATCGTCCAACTCTAGAAAAACTTTTTGCTCTTTATAGTTCTGCACTTCTTTAAGAATTTCATATAAGCGATTGGCATATTGGCTGCTTAAATCAACCGTATGTTGAAGATCAATTTGAGTAAATTTATTAGCTAGCTCACTTACAAATGGTAAGACGTCATTAGCAAATTGAATTTCAATTCTAGCTTCACCTTCAAGATATCCCTTCATTTGAATAAATCTATATGTTCTAACGTGTTTTTTAGTATTTGAGATTTCTCGCTCTAATGTGAACTGGCGTTCAAATAAAGTATCTACAGCCGTTCTAAGGGCTTTATAACCGCCATCTATGGTGTCTGAAAAAAGATCTGCATATTCATGAGCTGAAATGGTAATTGGTACATTATTATCTAATGTAATCTTATTAGAACGAATTTTTGATAAAGCAATATTGAACAATCTGTGCTCAACAACAGTCATTTTATAATGAGCTTTTACTAAATCATTTGCTTTAGAGACAAGAATCGACATGTCTAAATTTTCTGAACGGCTCATTCTTATTTCCCTATAAATATTATATGGATTTACCAAAATCTAGAAAAATTTTTCACTTAGGGAATCATCATAACAATACTCATTTAAATAGTAAAATAAAAACCTATGTTTATGCGGATAAAACCTATGTTTGAAACGGATAAAACCTATGTTTGAAACGGATAAAACCTATGTTTATACGGATAAAACCTATGTTTGAAACGGATAAAACCTATGTTTATACCACCATAATCTATTGAAAATGAAAAAGAAAACATGCTTCAAATATTAAATATTATAAATATAAAATAAAAAAGAAAATTCATGAAAATTGCCCTTGGTTTTCGCTTCGCTCAAACTCTATTGAATCTCGCTTTCGCTCGATTCGTCGGGGCAATTTTTGGGTAAATATTTCCGTGAATTTGAGAAAAGCAAAAGCAAGATCAAAAGCAGCTCGGAATTCGCTTCGCTCATAAGCTTTTTTACTCGCTTCGCTCGGTTTGGGAAGCCAATTTGGAAAGTTCGCACCCATGCGGGATGCTCTGCTATGCAGGTGATTGATGGATAGGGAGCTTGTAATCAGGGAAAGGGATGGGCAAATTTTCTCAGTTCGCTCGTAGACACTCGCTCTGTTTATCGACTCATGCCACGAGATTTCATTTTAGGCGCATGTTGCTGTGCTTTGAGCTGTTCTTGTCTAAGTTTCATCTGCTGTTCGGTTTTGATCTCGTCCACACATTTTTTAATGACCTTGTAGGACTGGTAGAGGGTCTGGTATTGCTTGGCTTTCTCCGGATGCTGTTTTTGGTATTTCTTCCAGGCATGTTCTTTGAAAGCATCGTTTTGCAGTAATTCCTTCACACCATGTTTTTTCTGATGCTCATGTTGGCCTTTTAGTTTTTTGTGTTCTTGGTAAATCGTGTCACGTTGGGCTTCCCAGGCTTTCTTGCCAAACAGTAAGGGTTTGTTCTGGCCTAATTCGTTGTGTTGATCGACCAGGCTTTGCAATTTGTCATGACTTTGCTTGAGTCCGCTTTTCACGATCTCCTGGGCAAGCTGCTGATTGAACTCGTTTTGATGTTTGTGCTGCTTGATCAGGGTTATTTCGGCCTGTTTAAGATTACGTTGCATGAAATCCAGGTCTAGATTCGCGTCTTTTGCGCTAATTTGGCCGTTGAGCAGTTGAACGAGGGTTTCCCTCTGTTTTTGCTCAAACAGGGCTTTTTCGTCGATTGGTGGCGTTTTAGCGCTATGTTCGATCTGAATCTGCTGTTCTTTTTTCAATTTGCTGAGGTTTATCTCATTTTCAGCAATCAGCATGTCCATATTTTTGCCGTATTGCAGCTGAGCCTGATTTCTCTGTTTAATTTCATCATTGCTTCGGCTGATTTCGGTCTTAATCCCTTTCCGGCGCAGTTCGGTGACTTTCGGTCCCTCGTGCAAAGTCGCTTCCAGACCATTCTCTTGGTCTTTGTAGCTGCGGTGGTCGACTCGGGCGGTGGATCCGGCCATATCCAGGTGCATATTGCAGATATCGGCAAAGTGTTCGCGCCAGTGCTCGATTTCTCCACTGTGTTTCTGATCGAGTTCCCGGGTTTTCTCGGTGAAGCCTTCCGGAGTGAGTTTGCGTGTGCTCATCAGGATATGTGCGTGATAATTGCGTTCATCACTGCCGGATCCGGTATGTGGTGCATGGATACAGGCATCAACCGCCACCTGGTGTCTGTCCACAATGCTAGAACATAGATCTTCGAGCATGGCCAGGCGTTGTTCCTGGTTCAGTTCACTGGGAAAGGCAATTTCGAATTCCCGGGCGACTGTGGAATTTTTCCGGGTTTCCCGTTGCTCTACTTCGTTCCAGAGTTTTTCCCGGTTTTTTAAATGCTCTGGTGCGCCTTCGGGTAAGTAAATCTCTTTGTGTTCCACACCGATTTTTCGGCTGTAATCATGTTCCCGGCCTTCACGTTCGCAATAAATCTTTTCACCTGCACGATAGGCGATTGCAGCAGTGGCGGAACGCCCTGCAGATCGTGCTACGGTTTTGACTGAAAAGTGGTAAATCGCCATGCCTGTTTTTCGCTTTTAAATTTTCACGTAGTGAAATACAACCGTGGATACGGTTGTCGGGGTATTGGGGAGACCCCAATCGGACTTGCAAACGAAGTTTGCATAAGTGCGCTCTTCGAGGAAAACATTACTATACATATCGCACCTTGAATGCAGATTCAAGTGCGCTTATGTTAGGGATGGTTTCCTAGGATGATGGTATTGGATTAATGAGTGTGACTGAAACTTTAGACAGCAAGATTAAAGCACAGGAAGAGAAGCTAAAACAGCTTAAGGCTCAAAGACAGGCAGCACTGGCAAGAGAAAAAGCCAAAGAGAAAGAACAGGCACGAAAGGATGATACCAGACGCAAAATTTTAATCGGATCCTGTATGCTAAAAATTACCGAAGACGATGAACAGGCTCGGGCAAAATTGATTGCTCAGATGGATAAATATTTGATAGATGAGCGTGATCGGATGTTATTTAATTTATAATTCTTTGGATAGTTTTTTTATATAAACATTTAATTTAAAAGTTAACACTTTTTAAGTTATTTAAATTTACTTCCAGTTCTGTTGGTTTTTTTCCTGAGATGTAAACGTATAGAAAACTCTACTTGGGTTAATCCCATTTTTTCACACCCTGCTTTAGAGTCAGGCAGCCTAAGGTCTGTGGCTTGGCTTGCCTGAATTTCGTCACGTTTTATGGCACCTGCTTCTTTTAGTGAAAGGACAAGATGATCAAATAGTTTGTTATTCATGGAGCGGTCCTTTCACATTATTGAAGCCTAGTGGAAATTTTTTATTGATCTGAAAAAAATTCTGCCCAAAACTCTACGCCTAAATTTACTAAAGAAGGATCAGTTTCAAATAATTCCTTCAAATTTTGTGCACTCGTATCTGATTTCCAAAATAGGCTATGTAAAGTGACTGACTGCTTTGCAATATTCATCGTATTTTCATCTGAATAGCGAACGAACAGCGAGATAACCTTTTCATCATTTTCAAAAAGAAAGCAAAAAATGATTTTTTCAGAAGGGTCGTGTCCTAAAATTTCATCTCTTTTCATAGGGTTTAATACTCATTTCATCAAGTGAACAAAATACAATTTCAATATTTTTGAGTTTATGAATTCTACTCTTTTAAAGATGGAAAATCTTTAATTATTAATAATAATCAGTATCTTAGGTTGAGTTTTATACAAAAAATGAGGGAGTAAATCCCTCATTTCTTTTACTGTTGCTCATGTTCTTTGTAGTACTGATGCTTTCTTCTGGAATTATGTTTCCAGCTTTTAGCAACTTTGTAGACATATGCTGGAAGATCATCCCATGCTTGAGCTAAACCAGGACCACGCGCTACACGAATTTTAAGAGAGTAATCTTTATATTCAATGCAATGCATGCAATAAAAGCTTTTCTCTTGCTGTGTACTGAATTTTTTATGATAAACACTTTTTACATTAGGAAAGCGTTTATAGAAATAATCATTAGGGTGTGATTTTTTTACAGATTGTTGATACTGAGATTTCAGTTTTTTCATTGTTCCTCCTAGGTAACATTACCTAGAAGGGATCCTCTGCAAAGTAATACATTTTCTTGAATCCTATAAGGTTACAGATGATTTTTTAATTCATTCAACATAGCATCACGTAGAATCTTATTTATACGTGTCTGATATTCTTTCCTTTAGAATTATATAAGAACTTTCCTTATCTAGCTCACACTAAAAATTAAAAATCAGTATTTAAAAATCCTACATAGTAGTATAAAATAAATTACTACAAGGTAGTATGAATACAAGCAATGTATACAATATGTGAAACCCCATTATTTACTAAATACTGTCTTGTTTATTGGACTCAGGAAGAATACGAAGAATTCAAAACATTTTTGGCATTAAATCCTGAAGCTGGAGATGTAGAGCCTAATTCAGGTGGCATTCGTAAAATTAGATGGACGAGCGGTGGTCGAGGTAAAAGTGGTGGTGTCAGAGTCATCTACTTTAATCGTTTAATAAATGGAGAGATTTGGTTATTAACCCTGTACAGTAAAAAGCAAACGGTACAGCTTAGTAAGAAAACTCTTCAAGCATTGGTGGAGAAATTAAATGACTCGTTTAATGACTGAAAAAGAACTCGAAGCTTTTGAAGCAACAAGAGATATTGAAGCAGAAATCTTACAAGGCATAGATGATATGCTTGCTAATAATGCTGCTAAAAGAACTGTAATCACTGAGACCGATGTGGCATTAGCTCGTAGAAAGGCCCAGCTGACACAAGAACAGTTTGCTAAGCTTCTGGGTGTTTCAAGACGTACACTTGAATCTTGGGAACAAGGTGCTAGAAGACCCTCAGGAGCAGCAACATCACTTATTCGATTATTTATTGTTGACCCACAATTTGTAAAAGAAAGCCTAGCTTGATCTATATAGCTCTCGATTAAGGGCTATTCGCTATCACTATATTTAAGAATGATTATGAAGCATTTAGGATTTGTCGGAAAAAGTACAGAACATCTTGGATATACACATGTTGAAATTATTAACAGCTCCCTCCGACTGTCTTTCAACGTGCCATTAAAGAATAATCCCGAGGAAGTCTTTAGAAAAATGGTAGAAAGCAACTACGATTTATTAATGGCGACCTCATCAGAAGTTTCGTTTGAATTAGACCATGAAATAATTGAAACTTTAGAAAGCTTAATTAAAAAACAAGGTATTGAGTTGGAAGAATTTATTCAGGATACGTTGATTAAATTTATTAATCAAAACCAATCAGATACCATTAACTAATTACGATTTGATAATAAAAAACCCTGACATCCTGTCAGGGTTTTTCGTATTGGTTCGCTCGGTATAACTCCTGTCGTACCTTACTGTCCTTGTGCGTATCGTTGTTTTTATTATTGTGTGGAACTTCCTGTTCCTGATGAATCCATCATATGAAATTGCAGCCAAGTCGTATAGCTGCAAAAGTCCGGAATTGTTGTGAGCATATGCGTACAAGACCGGCTAAAAACTGTCCCCTTTTTATCCGCAGAAATTGGGGATACTTTCTGCTCTGGGAAGTCTGCTTACATTGAAAAAATTCTCAATTTGATTAAAAAATAATCAATTTTATTGGCGCAATATATCAAAACCGCTCATAAAAAAGCCGACTTGTTTCCAAGTCAGCTTTTTGGGTTTGCGTCCCCGATTTCTCATAGCATAACTTTTTGAAATATAACACTATTTATTTTTCATTTCGTATAACGCCCATTATGTTAAAATCGTTATAGTATTATTATTTATTGAGTAGATAAGAGAATTAAATTAGTGAAATACTCAAATGAAAAAATAGTAAAAGCTCTCTTACTTTCTCCTTTACCACTACTTTTTTTTACAGCAGTCCTGTTTATCGTAATGAATCAGGAATACAGCCTATACTCGATTTTAGTGGTTCTTGTAGGGCACGGTCTTGTCTACTTGGCTTATTCTATTTTGACTGTACCTTTCAGCTTCATATTCTCAGTTCTTTTAAATCGTTATAACCGTCTTAATTTATTAACTATCTGTATTGCCTCTATAATTATTGCTACTCCATTTTTTATTCTTTTTGGATGGAGTCACACAGGAGAAATTTCGAAAGAGTGGTGGAAGATGTATACAGATACATGGACTATCTTTATGGCTCTATTTCCTGGCTTATGTTATTGGCTATTTCTGATTAACCTAAAAGATAAGAAATCAAAGAATATTGAATAAACCATTGCATAGAGATTCTTAAATTTCCCTAAAATTAACATAATACACGTTATACGAATTCCCAAGGCATGGCTTTTAGTTATGCTTTTTTTATCAAAAGAGTATAGCTGAATGATAAAGAGCCAAATCGCATACAACCTCTATCATTAGACTTAATGTGATAATTAAATGATAGTATTATCATTAATCTAACAGAATTAAGATTAAATGATAGAAATGAATACACGTA
>NZ_VPAS01000035.1:0-7788 GCF_013419125.1 Acinetobacter sp. YH12102
ATGGAATAGATCTACTTATTGGTCAACTTAAAGCATTTGATGGAGCATTACTTGTTATCAGTCATGACCGATATTTTCTTGATATGGTTGTAGACAAGATATGGGAGTTAAAAGACGGTAAAATTACGGAATATTGGGGTGGTTACTCGGATTACTTGCGTCAAAAAGAAGAAGAGCGACAACACCAAGCCGTAGAATATGAGCTGATGATGAAGGAACGGGAGCGATTAGAATCTGCTGTGCAAGAAAAACGCCAGCAAGCTAATCGATTAGACAATAAGAAAAAAGGAGAAAAATCCAAAAACTCTACCGAAAGTGCTGGACGACTTGGGCATGCAAAAATGACTGGCACCAAGCAAAGAAAACTGTATCAGGCAGCTAAGAGTATGGAAAAGCGTTTGGCTGCATTAGAAGATATTCAAGCACCAGAGCATTTGCGTTCTATTCGTTTTCGTCAAAGTTCAGCCCTAGAACTGCACAATAAGTTCCCGATTACGGCAGATGGTCTGAGCTTAAAATTTGGTAGCCGTACTATCTTTGATGACGCTAACTTTATAATACCGCTTGGCGCTAAAGTCGCTATAACTGGATCGAATGGAACAGGGAAAACGTCCTTGTTAAAAATGATATCAGAACGTGCTGATGGATTAACCATATCTCCAAAAGCTGAAATTGGCTACTTTACACAAACAGGATATAAATTTAACACGCATAAATCTGTGCTCTCCTTTATGCAGGAAGAGTGCGAGTACACAGTTGCGGAAATTCGTGCAGTATTGGCTTCAATGGGGATCGGAGCGAATGATATTCAAAAAAACTTATCCGACTTATCGGGAGGTGAAATCATCAAACTGCTTTTATCCAAAATGCTTTTAGGAAAATATAATATTTTGCTTATGGATGAACCAGGAAACTATCTTGACCTAAAAAGTATTGCCGCATTAGAAACAATGATGAAGTCCTATGCAGGAACTATTATCTTCGTATCTCATGACAAGCAATTGGTCGATAATATTGCTGACATTATCTACGAGATCAAAGACCACAAAATCATCAAGACTTTTGAGAGAGATTGTTAATGATAGCCAATCTAATCCGAACATTAATTATTGAACTCTTTAAAGGAAATTAAAAATGACAATTCAAGATATTCAATCACTTGCTGAAGCACACGGCTTGTTGCTTACGGACAAAATGAATTTCAATGAAATGGGCATTGATTTTAAGGTCGTTTTTGCTCTTGATACAAAGGGGCAACAATGGTTGCTGCGTATTCCTCGTCGTGATGGCATGAGGGAACAAATCAAGAAAGAAAAACGCATTTTAGAATTGGTAAAAAAACATCTTTCTGTAGAGGTTCCTGATTGGAGAATTTCATCTACAGAATTAGTGGCTTATCCCATACTTAAAGATAATCCTGTTTTAAATTTGGATGCTGAAACCTATGAAATAATTTGGAATATGGACAAAGATAGCCCGAAATACATAACATCTTTGGCAAAAACCTTATTTGAAATCCATAGTATTCCTGAAAAAGAAGTTCGGGAAAATGATTTGAAAATTATGAAACCTTCAGATTTAAGACCTGAAATAGCAAACAATTTGCAGTTAGTAAAATCTGAAATTGGTATAAGTGAGCAATTGGAAACCCGCTACAGAAAATGGTTGGATAATGATGTTCTATGGGCAGATTTCACCCAATTTATACATGGCGATTTATATGCTGGGCATGTACTAGCTTCAAAGGATGGAGCTGTTTCAGGCGTTATTGATTGGTCAACAGCCCATATAGATGACCCAGCGATTGATTTTGCTGGGCATGTAACTTTGTTTGGAGAAGAAAGCCTCAAAACTCTAATCATCGAGTATGAAAAACTAGGGGGTAAAGTTTGGAATAAACTATATGAACAGACTTTAGAAAGAGCAGCGGCCTCTCCTTTGATGTATGGTTTATTTGCCTTAGAAACTCAAAATGAAAGCCTTATCGTTGGAGCAAAAGCTCAGTTGGGAGTTATATAATTTAAAAATATGATTGCTGAGAACTGCCTTGTTTTGAAACTTGGTTGGCTTTAATTAGTTTTTAGTATTCTTTATAGAAAATGCCTCGATCAAGGGGCATTTCTAACAATCATTTAACATAAAATTTCTTATGCGAAATTACATACCAACTTTAACCACATTGTGGACAGGTTGGATTTTAGAGATAAGAAAAACTTCTAGGGCATTTGCTAAATAAGCCGTATCACGCTCAAAGCCTATTGTAATGATGGATCCAGCATCTTTCAGTCTTGGATCTATCGCAATATATTCAGTTTTATCTTCATTCCATCGGCAATATTTCATTACCCTGGCGCTTAAGCCATTACCACGATAACGGCCAGCACCTCTAGAAGTCCCAACACCGATATAAGTCACTAAATCCCCTTTGACAAACGCATATACACCTTGTTTATCGTAATTAGGAATTTTTCCAAAATTAAAATGTACTGGTGACCATTCAGGAGGCTTTCCTAATAGGTCTACATTCCAGTGATGTTCGAAGAATAATTCTGTATTACGTATTAACTTATTAAGTGTTGGATCTTCCACTACTTATCCCTCAAAATTTATAAATTAAAAAGCTTTCGGTCACGCTCATCTGTTAAATACTTATCCATCTGAGCAATTAATTTAGCTCTGGCTTGTTCATCATCTTCAGTGATCTTTAGCATACAGGATCCAATTAAAATTTTGCGTCTGGTATCATCCTTTCGAGCTTGTTCTTTCTCTTTAGCACGTTCTCTTGCCAGTGCTGCCTGTCTTTGAGCCTTTAACTGCTTTAGCTTTTCTTCCTGTGCTTTGATTTTGCTGTCTAGTGTTTCAGTAACGCTCATTAATCCAATACCATCATCCTGGGAAACCATCCCTAACATAAGCGCACTTGAATATGCATTCAAGGTGCTATATGTATAGTAATGTTTTCCTCGAAGAGCGCACTTATGCAAACTTCGTTTGCAAGTACGATTGGGGTCTCCCCAATACCCCGACAACCGTATCCACGGTTGTACTTCACTACGTGAAAATTTAAAAGCGAAAATAGGCATGGCGATTTACCACTTTTCAGTCAAAACCGTAGCACGATCAGCAGGGCGTTCCGCTACTGCTGCGATTGCCTATCGGGCAGGTGAAAAGATCTATTGTGAACGTGAGGGCCGAGAACATGATTACAGCCGAAAAACAGGTGTGGAATATAAAGAAATTTATTTACCCGAAGGCGCACCAGAACATTTAAAAAACCGGGAAAGACTCTGGAACGAAGTTGAACAACGGGAAACCCGAAAAAACTCGACAGTTGCCCGAGAATTTGAAATCGCTTTTCCAAGTGAATTAAATCAGGAACAACGCCTGGCCATGCTCGAAGAGCTATGCGCCAGTATCGTGGACAGACACCAGGTAGCCGTCGATGCCTGTATTCATGCACCGCATACTGGATCTGGTAGTGATGAACGCAATTATCACGCGCATATCCTGATGAGCACACGCAAACTTACTCAGGAAGGCTTCACCGAGAAAACCCGGGAACTGGATCAGAAACACAGTGGAGAAATCGAACACTGGCGCGAACACTTTGCCGATATCTGCAATATGCACCTGGATCTGGCTGGATACACTGCCCGAGTCGACCACCGCAGCTACAAAGACCAGGAGAATGGTTTAGAAGCCACGCTGCACGAAGGGCCGAAAGTCACCGAACTGCGCCGAAAAGGGATTGAGACCGAAATCAGCCGAAGCAATGACGAAATCAAACAGAGAAATCAGGCTCAGCTGCAATACAGCAAAAATATGGATCTGCTGATTGCTGAAAATGAGATCAAACTCAGCACACTGAAAACAGAACAGCAGATCCAAATCAAAAATAGCGCTAAAACGCCACCAATTGACGAAAAAGCCCTGTTTGAGGAAAAACAGAGGGAAACCCTTGGCAAAGTGCTAAAACGCGAAATCAGCGCAAAAGACGCGAATCTAGACCTGGATTTCATGCAGCGTAATCTCAAACAAGCCGAAATAACCCTGACCAAGCACCACAAACATCAAAATGAGTTCAATCAGCAGCTTGCCCAGGAGATCGTGAAAAGCGGACTCAAGCAAAGTCATGACAAATTGCAAAGCCTGGTCGATCAACACAACGAATTAACTCAGAACAAACCCTTACTGTTTGGAAAAAAAGCCTGGGAAGCCCAACGTGATGCGATTTACCAGGAGCACAAAAAGCTGAAAGGTCAGCATGAACACCAGAAAAAACATGGTGTGAAGGATTTATTGGAAAATGACAAATTCAAAGAACATGCCTGGAAGCAGTACCAACAACAACATCCAGCCAAAGCCAAGCAATACCAGACTCTATACCCATCCTATCAAGTCATTAAAAAATGTGTGGATGAGATCAAAGCAGAACAACAGATGAAACTCAGACAGGAACAACAGCTCAAAGCACAGCAACATGCGCCTAAAATGAAATCTCGTGGCATGAGTCGCTAAACAGAGCGAGTGTCTACGAGCGAACTGAGAAAATTTGCCCATCCCTTTCCCTGATTACAAGCTCCCTATCCATCAATCACCTGCTTTACAGAGCATCCCGAATGGGTGCGAACTTTCCAAATTTGATTCCTAAACCGAGCGTAGCGAGAAAAAAAGCTCATGAGCGAAGCGAATTCCGAGCTGCTTTTGATCTTGCTTTTGCTTTTTCTCAAATTCACGAAAATATGAACCAAAAATTGCCCCGACGAATCGAGCGAAAGCGAGATTCAATAGAGTTTGAGCGAAGCGAAAACCAAGGGCAATTTTTTACTCCCTGGGCTTTTAATTATTTTTAAGCTTTTAAATGCTTTTAATTAAGCTGTAATCCTTTATTCATAATGGTTCTAGAGATATTAAAACGAGGTTTACCTTGCATTAAAACGAGGTTTACCTTGCATTAAAACGAGGTTTACCTTGCATTAAAACGAGGTTTACCTTGCATTAAGCGAGATAATTATATAACCTCGTCTTATTGAATTAAAAATATAATCTTTTCATATGAAAACAGAACTAGTTGTTAAAGATAACGCCTTAATCAATGCCAGTTATAACCTCGATCTAGTTGAACAGAGGTTAATTCTCCTAGCTATTGTTGAAGCAAGGGAATCGGGTAAAGGGATAAATGCTAATGATCCACTAACAGTTCATGCTGAAAGTTATATTAATCAGTTTGGTGTACATCGAAATACGGCTTATCAGGCGTTAAAAGATGCTTGCGATGACTTGTTTGCAAGACAATTCAGTTATCAGAGTCTTAGTGAAAAAGGTAACACTATTAATCACAAATCAAGATGGGTGAGCGAGGTGGCTTATATTGATAATGAAGCTGTCGTTAGACTTATTTTTGCCCCTGCTATTGTGCCTTTAATTACTAGGTTAGAAGAACAATTTACAAAGTATGAAATACAACAAATAAGTAATTTAACAAGTGCTTATGCTGTTCGTTTATATGAAATATTGATTGCATGGCGTAGTACTGGAAAAACGCCTCTCATAACTATGTATGATTTTAGACAAAAAATAGGTGTACTCGAGACTGAATACAAACGAATGTATGATTTTAAAAAATATGTTTTAGACATTGCATTAAAACAAGTAAATGAACATACCGATATTATTGTCAAAGTTGAACAGCATAAAACAGGTAGATCTATTACTGGTTTTTCATTTAGCTTTAAACAGAAAAAATCAGCCACGCATTCAGTCGAATCTAAAAGAGATCCGAATACATTAGACCTCTTTTCAAAAATAACAGATAAACAACGCCATCTATTCGCCAACAAGCTCTCAGAGCTTCCTGAGATGAGTAAATATTCACAAGGCACAGAAAGCTATCAGCAGTTTGCTGTACGTATAGCTGCCATGCTGCAAGATGCAGAGAAATTTAAGGAATTACTTCCTTTACTCAGAAAATTAGGATTTCAATGACATTGTTAATTGAAATTGTTAAGTTAACAGTCAGGTATTAACACAAGTTGAAAACTGGTTTACATAATGAAAAAACTGTCAGTTTCAGAGTTAGCTAAGCTTTATGGATATTCAAGACAAGCCATATATGCACATATAAACAAAGGAAATTTATCTAAAGGATCTGATGGATTAATTGACTTTTCAGAGGCCCTAAGAGTTTTTGGGGAACCACAAAAAAAAGAGGATACAGTCAATCAAAGTCAATCAATTAACAGTCAAAACTTGACAGAAGTTGACTTACTAAAACGTCAAGTTGACATACTGGAAAAACAATTAAATCAGGCAATACAGAGAGAAAATCAATCTTTAGAACGTGAATCGTTTTATCAAGAACAGATTGAAGCTATGCAGCGCTTACTAGAAGCACCAAAAGCCAATATGACTACCTTTACCGATCAGAGCTTTAAACAGGATATAGCAACGGATCCTCGGTCGGAACTAGCAACGAACTATGACGAATTGACTACTCCTCAGCAAGACAATAAGCGTATTCCTATCCCGGAGCATGTTGAACCAGAACAGAAGAAGAGAGGCTTCCTAAGCCGCTTTTTCCTTCCATATGGTTAGCCAAGACTCCAGTTTTTTGAAGAGCCAATTTCAGTGCAAGCACTTGAAATAATGACTCCTCAAAAAACCGGATGATGTTTATTAAAACTGAATAAAACCGTGGAACATCGCTCAATTAGTGATCGTGGAACATGAATAATCAATAAAAAGCCGTTCTGGTGCCCTATACTCCAGAACGGCTTACGTTAATATAATGATATTTAAAGAGAAATATCAAGCATTTCGTATAAGGTGTATTATGTTAATTTTAGAAAATCTTCACTACTATTATTTTAAAATAAGCCTTATATCCAAGCATAAAACAAGGTTGTCTAGACTTCTTTTAACAGTAAAGTTATCATAAAACTGAATTTTATTTTTTAGGTAAGTTTATGCATTCTATCCGCATTCGTTAAGACACAACTATTTGCATAGTGACACTATTTTATAATGGTGGGCTTTTGTTGTGTCTTTAAGAATATATGCGGATATATAAAGTAAAAGTATGCTTAATTTATAAGTATGCTTTTAGTGCATAGTTTCCAGTTATAACTTAATTGACTAGCTATTTGTCCACCCTGTGGATGAATAGCTTTTTTTTTGGGAGGACACTGTGATGCTAGCTTTTGTTTTCACCTAAATCCTGTTTGCTGCATAAAAAATTTCAAGAGCTAAACAGGAGTAAATAAAAATGAGTTTAATTATTAAAGCGAGAAACATACGCTTGGATTATGCTGGGCGTGATGTTTTGGATATTGATGAATTGGAAATTCACTCTTATGACCGTATTGGTCTTGTGGGTGATAACGGAGCAGGAAAGAGTAGTTTACTCAAAGTACTTAATGGCGAAATTGTTTTAGCCGAAGCGACATTACAGCGTTTTGGTGATTTTGCACATATCAGCCAACTGGGCGGAATCGAAATAGAAACGGTCGAAGACCGGGCAATGTTATCTCGCCTTGGTGTTTCCAATGTACAAAACGACACAATGAGTGGCGGAGAGGAAACTCGTGCAAAAATTGCTGCCGCATTTTCCCAACAAGTACATGGCATTCTAGCGGATGAACCAACCAGCCACCTTGATCTCAATGGAATAGATCTACTTATTGGTCAACTTAAAGCATTTGATGGAGCATTACTTGTTATCAGTCATGACCGATATTTTCTTGATATGGTTGTAGACAAGATATGGGAGTTAAAAGACGGTAAAATTAC
>NZ_VPAS01000036.1:0-6439 GCF_013419125.1 Acinetobacter sp. YH12102
GGACAAGCATCGTCATTTTATTATGGTCAGCCTCAGGGTGAAGTGTGTCTAATCAACAGGGTTTTCGGTCTCTAAGTACTTTTTAAAGGGAACATCATCGACTCAAATCTCTATTTGCAACAGTGCCTAATTAAATCCCTTACAATTCAAATTTTTCAGCAACAACTTATCTTTGTTAAAATAGTATTAATTTATTTTTTTTAGGACAAACCTTAACAAAATTACAAATTTGTAATTTGGTTGTCATTTAGGTGTATATATCTAGGAATTAGTATATGAAGAAATTATTTTTTGGTCCAAGATATGATTAGATTCAATAATATATATATGAAGATTGTTTTAGTTATTTTTACTATAGTTTTTTCAACCAGTAGTTTTGCTGATGGGGGACTTCGTTTCTTAGAGAAAAATTTAGAAATAATTAACAATGAAAAAAGCAAAGGGTGTGAAGAGAATTAATTCAAAATTATAATGAAGCACATATAACTAGGAAAACTAAAAATTAGTTATTTTTAGTATGGTGTAACTAAGATTAATTAATTTTTTTAAATCGAATGATAAATATATTTATTGTTTTTAATTTATTCTTTACCATTTTCAAATTTTTAAATAATCCGAAAAGACTATTTTAAACTTTAGGGTTACATATGCTCCTATACATAGGCAGGAATAAATATGCAACTTAGTATATTTGCAACAATAGTACTGGAAAGATTCATGTAATAATGCTTAAAACTCTCTAATTAGTTAGGGAGGCATTGGAATTGGAGAAAAAAGTAAAGTGCCCACTAGCAAATGTGGTTATTGGAGGAATTATCTCATCAACCCTTCTTATGTTGGTTTTATTACCAATATTGTCCCGGTGGATAAATGAAAAGAAAGCTTCTTGACCAATTATAGTAAGCAATTTTTAGCAGAAATATTGAGGCTTACTCAAGTCTCTCAGCTAATCGTAAATAGAATAAGGAAACTATTGTATGTCAGAAGATCATTCTCAGAGCCACGCGGCTGTTACTGAAGAGAATAGTAAGAAGCTAATATTTACTGTAGGTTTGACCACTACGTTTTAATCGTAGAAATTATAACCGTTTTTATTACTCAAAGTTTAACTTTTGTGATTATCTAAAAACACATAGCGGTCGAATGGCCATATTAACTGACTTAAAATCAGTCGCATACTTTAATGTAGCGGTTCTGATAGCACAAAAGTTCGCAGCATGAAAACGGAACCGGCATAATTGATTTATAGTGAACCCATACACTAAGCATAATGATTTAGAGGACGATAATCCCAATGAAAAAATTCCTTTTAGGAGCTGTTGCCGCATCTGTTTTGGCCTTTTCAGGCAATGCTATGGCCAATTTTGTGGCAGGTCAGGACTATCAGGTGGTTGCAAAACCAGTCAAAGTCGAAAAACCGGGCAGAATTGAGGTACGTGAATTCTTCTGGTACGGCTGTGGTCACTGTTTCGCGCTTGAACCACATATGCAGGGCTGGTTGAAAAAATTACCAAAAGATGTACGTTTTGTACGTACGCCGGCTGCAATGAATCCACTCTGGGAGCAGGCAGCGCGTGCTTATTATGTGTCTGAAGCATTGGGTGTGCGTCAAAAAGCACATTTACAATTATTCCATGATATTCATGATAAGCAACGTCCAATTTTAGAACAGGCGCAATTGGCCAAGTTCTATACCCGCTATGGTATTCCTGAAGCGAAATTTAACAGCACTTATAAATCTTTCCCGATCACTTCGAAAATTGCCCAAGCCAAAAATCTGGCTGCTCAGTATCAGTTAAGTGGTGTTCCGGCAGTGACCGTGAATGGTAAATATATTGTGCAGGGTAATGATGCCAAAGTCATTCAGGTGGTGAATTACCTGATCGAGAAAGAGCGTAAAGCCAAATAAGACGCGATTGATTATCTCTAAAAAAAACCTGCATCGAATCTGCAGGTTTTTTTATTTAAACTGGAGGAATGGTTATTTACGTCCTGACTGCCGGATCTGGTGTTTCTATCGGCGGGCGATACCAGTGTAAAATTCCTCGGAATAAGAGCTGCATCTGCAACACGCTTTGCGCTTTAAAGTAATGAATTTTCCTTTCTATTTCAACACGCAGAATTGCCGAGGCGCCCCGACGCTCTACAACAAACAAATTCTAATCTAAGATTTACATAAATAGACTGATAAAGTTTAAAAGGAATAAATATTAATTTAAACAACATGGAAATTCTTGTTAATTTCAACAGAAATATGAACAATCTCTTCATGAATTGACAAAGCTTTACGAACTACCTCTGCTGTTAAGGAGTCATTAACTGTATTTAGGGATAAAATACATGAAAATTTACTTCTACCTACTTTCCAGACATGCAGATCAGTAATCGTAATTTGGTTATCTAATTCCTCTACAACTTCCTGAATCTCCTTTACTACAGGATGTTCCATCTCTGCATCAAGCAATGTTTTACCTGTTTCTCTAATCAATCCCCAAGACCATTGTGCTACAAGCACTGCACCTACGATCCCTAGAATTGCATCTAAAAATCCCATCCAAAATACTTCCCTGCGAAAAGTGCAATAATCGCTAATACAGAAGTTACTGCATCTGCTACTACATGAAGAAAAGCGGCTTTCTGGTTTAAGTCATGGTCATCATGAGAGTGATGATGGTGGTGGTGACCATTTTCACGTAGTAACCAGGCACAAATAAAATTAACGATCAAGCCAACAATCGCAATTGAAATTGCCTCGTTGTAGTGAATATTCACAGGATTGAATAAACGTTCTATCGATTGAACACCCATGAATACAGCAACAACCATCAATAAAATGGCACTCGAATATCCAGCTAAGATTTCTATCTTCCATGTACCGAAACAGAATCTCTGATCACGAGCATATTTTCGAGCCATTTTATAGGCAAAATAAGCTAAGCCCAATGCCAACATATGAGAACTCATATGCCATCCATCAGCCAATAAAGCCATGGAATTAAAGAACCATCCTCCAAAAATTTCAAACACCATCATTACACCAGTGAGGATGGTTGCGATTAAAATTTTCTTTTGTGCTAAAGGATTTCCTTCGTCAAATTGATGCGAATGGTCACTTTTAACATTATTTAGATATTACATTTTATTGCACCACAATTAATACTCCCCCATAGTATATGTTCTTGAGGTTGAATAGTATGTCTCACTTAAATCAGAACAAAAAAATTTTAAATCGGATTAGACGAATTCAAGGTCAAACTAATGCCCTTGAACAGAATATTTTAAATTCTGAAAATTCTTGTATTGAGGTATTACAGCTAGTTGCAGCAATTAAAGGTGCGATAAATGGCTTAATGAATGAGTTAATAGAACTTCATCTTAGAGAACATGTACTCGGTGATACTGAGAAAATAAAGGAAAAAGAACTGAATGAATTTTTAGCTTTAGTTAAACGCTACTTATAACTTTAAAGCACAGTCTTTTAAATAAAAAAACTGTGTGCGCACCTATTAATGACAGTGGTAATCACCAGTTTTACTGTTGGTATGACAACCCTGTGAGTTCGTTCCCCCAGAATGAGCATTCGCATAGGTAAATGACATGCCTATAAAGCATATTAATAAAATTCTTTTCATCTTAATCCCTCTCAAATAATTAGAATATCAACTGTATGATATTTAATAAAAGCCAACATGGCTTAGACTATTTCCAAATATATAAAGTAAAGCCAACAAAACTTTAAATGTATATAAAAAATGGTTAAATAATTGCAAGGGGGGCTTTAAAACGTTTTAATCGTAAAGCATTTCCTAGTACAAATATTGACGAGAGAGCCATTGCACCAGCAGCAAATACAGGAGAAAGTAGCAGTCCAAATTGCGGATAAAGTACACCTGCTGCAATAGGAATCAGAGCTGCATTGTAAACAAATGCCCAAAATAAATTTTCACGAATATTGGTTATAGTCGCTTTGCTTAAAGCGATAGCATTTGGCACTCCTTTCAGGTTGCCAGACATCAAAACCACATCAGCAGCTTCAATAGCTACGTCTGTACCTGTACCTATTGCTAAACCAATATCTGCTTCTGCAAGTGCAGGGGCATCATTAATGCCATCTCCAACATATGCGAGTTTACCATATTGATTTTTTAATTTTTTAACGGCCTCTATTTTACCTTCTGGTAAGACTTCTGCAATAACCTCATCAATACCTAGTTTTTTTGCAATCGCTTGAGCTGTATGACGGTTATCACCTGTAATCATGGCAACCTTTAAACCTAACTGATGTAACGCTTCAATTGCAGCAAATGTTGATTCTTTAATTGGATCTGCTACAGCAATAATGGCAGCAAGTTTCTGGTCAATCGCAACATAGAGAGGGGTTTTTCCTTCTTCTCCCAAACGATCCGAAAATTGAGAAAAAACATTAGGATTCAAACCTAGTTTTTCCATATATCGATCTGCACCAATATGAACCAAATGTTCAGACACCGTTGCTTCTATTCCATAGCCCGTGACTGACTTGAAATCAGCAACAGGAGACAGGATTAATTCCTTATCTATAGCGGCTTGTACAATTGCTCGAGCAATAGGATGCTCAGACTTTGATTCAACGGCTGCCATAAGTGAAAGTACGGCATTGTATTCAAACCCTTCTAAGACATGCAGATCGGTTAAAATTGGTTTCCCTTCAGTCAGGGTCCCTGTTTTATCAACAGCAACCACTTTAGTTTCTTTGAGCAGCTGCAAAGCTTCCCCTTTACGGAATAAAACACCCATTTCAGCACCACGCCCAGTTCCCACCATGATTGATGTAGGCGTTGCAAGTCCCATTGCACAAGGACATGCAATAATGAGTACCGCAACTGCATTAACTAAGCTAAACGTTAGGGCTGGCTCAGGGCCGAAGATAAACCAAGTAATAAAAGTTAAAAGAGAGAGACCCATTACTACAGGTACAAACCACATGGTAATTTTATCAACCAATGCCTGAATAGGCAGCTTGGAACCCTGTGCCTGTTCAACCATTCGGATGATTTGAGAAAGCACTGATGAACTACCAACAGAGGTGGCTTTGATATTTAAGCTGCCACTTTGGTTAATTGTTCCTCCTACCACAGTAGAGCCTATCGTTTTTTCAACGGGCATAGGCTCGCCAGTAATCATGGATTCATCAATAAAACTTTGGCCGTGAATAACTTCACCATCGACAGGGATACGCTCGCCTGGTCTAATCTCTACAATCGTTCCTGTTTGAACTTCGGCAATCGGAACTTCTATCACCTGATTATTGAGCTGTATTCTGGCAACTTTAGGCTGCATTCCAACTAGATGTTGAATTGCTAAAGACGTTCGGCCTTTTGCCTTGGCTTCAAAAAATCTACCTAATAGAATTAAAGTGATAATAACCGCTGCAGCTTCATAATAAACATTGACCGTGCCTTGTGGCAGGACACTTGGAAAGAAAGTAGCAACCACTGAATAAAGATAAGCAGCCAATGTTCCTACAGCCACCAAGGAATTCATGTCTGGTGCTAAGCGGAATAAACTTGGGATGCCCTTTTTGAAGAAGCGTCGGCCTGGAAAAATTAATGCTACTGTGGTCAAGAAAAATTGCATTAACCAGCTATTTTGTTGGCCAATGTTATCCATCATAAACGTATGAAAGGCGGGAATCAGGTGTGATCCCATTTCTAAAATAAAAACGGGTAGAGTCAATAAGACTGACAAAATTAAATCTTTTTTAAGTTTTTCTAATTCAATATTCTTTTTATCTTGAAAGCTTTCCGTAGTTTGATGAACTGACTTTGCTTCAAACCCTGCTTTGGTGACAGCCTGAATTAACGAGTCACGAGTGACAGATGAGCTTGCCTGAATAGTCGCTTTTTCAGTAGCCAGATTTACATGAGCCGACTCAACTCCTTCAACAGATTTTAAAGCCTTTTCTACTCGACCTACACAAGAAGCACATGACATACCCTCTATCGTAAGCTCTATCGGTTGCAATACTTCCACTTCGTAGCCTGCTTTTTCTACGGCTTTAATTAAAGTAGCGCGATCAAGTGGTTGATGCGCATAAATGACTGCTTTTTCGGTAGCCAGATTTACATGAGCCGATTCAACACCCTCAACAGATTTTAAAGCTTTTTCCACACGGCCTACACAAGAAGCACATGTCATCCCCTCAATCTCTAATGTTTCACTGTAGTGTGGCGTATCAGTCATTTCGGTACTCATATACGATCTCTATCATTTAGATATGCTGAGTTCTATATGCGAAGATCAGCTCGAACCAAGATAATTGGGAATTCAGGCGGCACTGTTGCAAATAGTGATTTGAGTCGATGATGTTCCCTTTAAAAAGTGCTTAGAGACCGAAAACCCTGTTGATTAGACACACTTCACCCTGAGGCTGACCATAATAAAATGACGATGCTTGTCC
>NZ_VPAS01000037.1:0-6224 GCF_013419125.1 Acinetobacter sp. YH12102
ATACCAGCGCACAGCCCAAAGAATGATTTCGCCCTGAAAATGCCGACCATGGAAAGGATTCATATGCTGCACCTTTAGCTAAAACAGTCTTCAGCTTACCATTCGTGGTTATTTGCAACAGTGCCGTCAGATAAATACTGATAAGCGTCTCAGTTCAACGGTTTTCTGCCACCTCTACTTCAGCTCAATGACTAAAATCAGGAGAGACAACTTTAAAATCACCACGACCAGTCTATTTTCAGCTACCTATTTTGAACTCATTTATTCATGCGTTATCACACAAAGAGATGAGCCTTTCGGTCTTTTCAGCATTGGAAATTATTTTACCACTGCCTCTACTTCTTTGAGCATGGCTTGCATGCCGCCCAGACTGTCGTTGATCAAATACCAGGTGCTAGAATCCAGAAAAACAATATGATCGTTTTTAGCCGCCTTGGTCTGTCTGACTAGATTATTGTCCAGTACCTTGCGTGCACCCCCGTCACCTTCGGTAATCGCCGCACTGCGGTCAATCACAAACAGGTAGTCCGGATTCTTTTCGGCGATAAATTCATGCGATACCGACATGCCATGCGTCCCCACCTTGATACTTGGGTCGGCTGGCTGGAAACCGTACAGGTCATGAATCAGGCCAAAACGTGAACCGACCCCATAGGCAGAGAGTTTGTTGTTATTGACCAGAATCACCAAGGCAGTTTTATCCTTGGTTTTTTCCTGCAGGGCATCGATGTCTTTAGACAGCGTAGCCAGCTGCTGCTCGGCTTCAGCACGTTTGCCCAGCATATCCGCAATATTCAAGGTATGCTGGCTGAAAGAATTAAAACGGTCGCGATAATCCACCTGATTGAAATACACCGGGGCAATCCCCTGAATCTGGCCCATCAAGTTTTCCATGCGTCCACTCATTAAAATGAGCTGCGGCTGGCTTTCGGCAATTTTTTCCAGATTGGGTTCCTTCGCTGTACCGACATCGATATAGCTCTTGTTATTAAACTGCTGCAGCGCTGCCGGTAACGGAGTGCCTTGCGGCAGCGCCACCACTTTATCACTGCCGCCCAAAGTATGGATGGTATTTAAGGAGTTCGTATCCAGCACCGTGATCCGGCTTAATTCTTTGGGAATACTGATTTTACCGGCCTGACTCTCGAACTGCTGCATTTCAGATGTCGTGTTCTGGCCAGAAGGTGCATCCGTCGGACTGCATGCGGCCAAAAGACCGGTGACAAGCAGTACAGATACGCTGGTTTTGAATTGCATGGATGTCTCCTAACTAATAAAATACAGGCCCAGCTGATGTTGCTGGATTTGCTGAATCGGAATATGAAAATCGAAAATATCCTGCAGAATATCTTCATGCATGATCTGCTGCGGTGTGCCCTGATAGACCAGCTCACCGTGTTTCATGGCAATGATCTGGTTGGCATAGACCGAAGCAAAATTGATATCGTGAATCACCACAATGATGGATTTACCATGATTGACGCACAGGTCCTTAAGCACCCGCATGATCTGGGCTGAATGTTTCATGTCCAGATTATTGAGCGGCTCATCCAGCAGGATATATTTGGTGTCCTGCGCTAATACCATGGCAATATAAGCACGCTGGCGTTGTCCACCTGACAGTTCACTCAGTTGCTGGTGTCGCATCGGCTCCAGTTCCATATATTGAATGGACTGGTCAATCATCTGATGATCCTGAGCAGTCAGATGGCCATGTGAATAGGGAAAGCGTCCAAATGCCACCAGATCTTCAACCGAAAGACGCAATTCGGTATGGTTGGCCTGTTTTAAAATCGCCATTTTCTTGGCAATCTCGGCATTTTTCATCTGTTGCAAATTTTCCCCGTCCAGCATCACCTGACCCGCATCCGGGTTCATCAGCCGGCTCATGATGCCGAGCAGGGTACTTTTACCGGCACCGTTCGGCCCAATAAAGGCTGTGAACTGTCCTTCACCGATGTCGAGAGACACCTGCCTGACCACGGTTTTCTCATGATAATGCTTGCTGATATGTTCTAAGACAATTGCCATTTTTTATTGTCCTTCAATAAGATCCAAAAAAAGTAGAGTCCGCCGACAAAGTTAATGATGACACTGAGCGTAGTGCGCAAATTCAGTAGATGCAGCACAATAAACTGCCCGATCAACAGGACCAGTAACGAAACCAGGATCATGCCGGGAAGCAGAATCTGATGGCGATGGGTTTTAAAAATTTCCAGACTGATATTCAGAACCAAGAGACCGAGGAACATCATCGGACCGGCCAAAGCCGTAGCTGAAGCCAGAGCCAGCACCACCAGAATCAGCGAGATACGGCTCTCGCGATCATAATTGAGTCCCAGATTGAGCGCATGATCGCGGCCCAGTGCCATGACATCAAAAATCCGCACCTTTAGCAGACAATAGATCAGGATTGGCAGAATGGTCAGCGTCGACAGGATCAGCGGTTCGACTCTAACGAAATTGAAGCTGGCAAAGCCGGCATAGGCGGCGACCTGAAACTCATCCGGATCGAGCAGTACCTGAATATAGGTGGCCATACTGTCAAATAAGGTGGCACAGATCAGTCCGACCAGCAGTAGGAAATAGATATTCTTTTCCGCCACTTTTTTGAAAATAAAATGATAAAGCAGCAGGGCAAAGGCCAGCATCAGCGCCAGTGAAATAAAATAATCAGCCACAATATTCAGTGACAGCAGGGCGCTGGCACCAAAAATATAAATAATCAGGTTTTTGGACAGCTCATACAGTTTGTCGAGTCCCAGCGCCTGTGGGGTAACCACCCGGTTATTGACGATACTGTGGAAAATAAGGGTTGAAATTCCCACCGCCGTGCCGGCAACCACTATGCCGCATACCGTTTTAAAACGCAGACCGAGTGAATAGCGCCATGCCGGACCCAGATCCCAGCAGAGATACAGCAGCAGACTGGCCAATACCGCACAGCTCAGCAGCACTAATTTGGCCGAATTAGACATGACGATAACTCCGTAGTAACAGCCACAGGAAAATCACGCTGCCAAATACCCCCATAATCAGACTGATCGGGATTTCATAAGGATAGATCAAAATACGGCCGATAACATCACAGATGAGCACCAGCAAGGCACCCAGTAAAGCCGTCGGTGCCAAGGTTTTACTTAGATTATCGCCCAGATACAAGCTGACAATATTCGGTACAATCAGGCCCAAGAAGGGAATCGCACCGACAGTAATCACGACAACGCCGGTAATGATCGACACTAGAATCAGGCCGATAAATAAGGTCTGGTGATAATTCAGCCCCAGATTAGAAGCAAAATCCTGTCCCAGGCCAGCCAATAAAAAACGCTGGGCAAATAGGTAAATGATCAAAAACAGCGGTACACTGAGATAGATCAGTTCATATTGCCCGTTTAAAATGGTGGAAAAATCTCCCTGTAACCAGCCGGCAAGGCTCTGTAGCAGATCCATTTGCAGGGCAATAAAGGTGGTAAAGGCAGAAATAATACTGCCGAAGATCATGCCGACCAGTGGCACAAATACAGTATCCCGATGTTTCAGCCGCGATAAAATCGCCATAAAGCCCATTGCCCCGAGCAGGGTGACTACAATCGCAAAACCAGTTTTTAGAAAAATCGATGCAGTTGGCAGCAGAATAATTGAAACCAGTACCCCGAGACGGGCACAGTCATATAATCCGGCTGTGGTCGGGGAGACAAAGCGATTGCGGCTCAAGGTCTGCATGATCAGGCCGCAAACACTCAGCCCCGCACCGGCAATCAATATGGCCATCAAACGTGGGAAACGGCTGGTCCAGAACAGTTGCCAGTCATGTGCCTGACCTTGTAATAGACCCTGCCAGCTCATATCTCCGACACCGACTGACAAAGATAATCCTGCACAGAGCAGGAGTAGGATCAGCAGATAGCGGAATTTTTTCATGGAATTTTCATCAGGAATCAGGCGATATAAATATAAAAAAGCGCATCACTATGCAGTGATCTTTTTACTTAATGAAGATCATAATTTGATCATGAATCAAACTATTGAGAGTAAAATAGAGCTAAAGCTTAACGGGATAATGAATGTTAATCATTCTCACTATTGTAAGTTAATGTAAATAAAAACAGAGGTGAAGGCCGTTTAAGCGACGCAGCATTTCATTTTTGCAACGATAAAACTGGAAAAAATTGATGTCATGGTGCTCAAAAATTTTCTAATGAGTTAGGAAGGTATTGAAATTGGAGAAAGAAATACAGCGCCTACTAGCAAATATGGTCATTGGAGGAATGATCTCATAACCCTTGTTATGGCTGTTTTATGACCAGTACTGTGTCCCGATAGATAAATGAAAAGAAAGCTTCCTGACCCATTATAGTGAGCAATTTTTAGCAGAACTATTCAGGCTTACTGGCTTTGTTGCACAAACCTAGCATCAAAAGCTTATTCAGCAATATAATTTCAAAATGAATAAGCCTGCCTCTAAAATCTACCGTACAACCAATTGGTCATCCTATAACCGAGCCTTAATTAACCGAGGTAATATTTCCATTTGGTTTGATCCAAAGACTCAGTGGTATGCACAATCACAAGGCAAGCAAGGTCGAAATCAAACCTACTCCGATACAGCGATTCAATGCTGCTCAATGATCAAATTACTATTCCGACTCTCTTTACGTATGGTCACAGGTTTTGTTCAAAGTCTGATTAAACTCTCCGGATTAGATTGGACAGCTCCGGATTATTCCACCCTTTGTCGTAGACAAAAGCATATTGATATTGCGATTAGCTATCAAAAAAGTAGTGATGGACTGCATCTACTCGTAGACTCTACTGGTTTGAAGTTTCTTGGTGAAGGTGAATGGAAACGCAAGAAACATGGGGCTGAATATCGTCGCCAATGGCGTAAGCTTCACATTGCTATGGATGCTAAAACCCTGCAAATACGTGCAGTACAACTCACCACAAATAATGTCAGTGATTCTCAAGTACTCGAAGATTTACTTGCTCAAATTCCCTTGGATGAACCAATTGATTCTGTTTATACAGATGGTGCTTATGACACAAAGCACTGCCGACAAGTCATTTTAGATCGAGATGCACATGCGATCATTCCACCTAGAAAGAATGCAAAGCCTTGGAAGGATCAGCAAGCGAGGTCTATAGAGCGGAATGAATTATTAAAGACAGTCAAACGGCTAGGCAGATCGCTTTGGAAAAAGTGGTCTGGTTATCACCGTCGAAGTTTGGTTGAAACCAAGATGCATTGCATCAAATTATTAGGCGATAAATTAACAGCGCGGAGTTTTCCAAGTCAGGTGAATGAGATCCATGCACGCATGGCAGTTTTGAATAAATTCACAGAATTAGGTCGCCCTCATACCCAAGTTGTCTCTTAAATTTGAGTAGCTTAAGGGAAATCAGCCTTTCAAACCTTTATGCAACAAAGCCGGCTTGAACAGCAAGATGAACCTACACAAGAGAAGGTCCTAGCTGCCCTGGTTGTTCTACAGCAGCAGGGACCGAGTTTAGGCCGTCCTTTAGTAGATACTGTGTATGAGTCTAAATTTACCAATATGAAAGAACTGCGTGTTCAACATCGCGGTAGACCCTTAAGAGCTTTCTTCGCATTTGATCCCTTACGACAGGCTATTGTTCTATGTATTGCTGATAAAGGCGGTAAAAAGCGTTTTTATAAAGACATGCTGGATATTGCAGATGAACAATACCAACTTCATCTCACTACCCTAGGAGATAAATCTAATGGCTAAGACTCTGCAAGAATTGTTAGCTAGCCGCTCTCCAGAGAGCCAAGCCCGTATTCAAAAAATGGCTGATGAATTACTGCTAGAAAATCAGCTTCATCTTATTCGTGAAGAACTCGAAATTTCTCAAAAAGAGCTTGCTGAAACTTTGGGAATAAAACAGCCATCGCTTTCAGCAATAGAAAATCGTGGCAATGATCTTAAGATTTCAACCATGAAAAAGTATGTTGAGGCAATGGGAGGGAAGCTCCGTATTGATGTAGAGCTTCCAACAGGAAAACATATAGGATTCAACGTTATGCTCCTGAAATAGAAAAACGTTTACGCTGGTATTGGCGTAATCCTACAGATCTGAGCTCGTGGCATATTGATGAAACCTATGTAAAAGTGAATGGACGATGGTCTTATCTGTATCGTGCAGTCGATCAACGTGGCGATACCATTGATTTTTATCTTTCTTCTAGACGTAATACCAAA